>JAYUVX010000319.1:0-11926 GCA_043753855.1 Myxococcales bacterium
ACCTCAGCGCCGCTCTGCTTTCTAACCAGCTCGACGACCTCGTCGAACGAGGCCCGTGCCGCTTCCTCGGCAACGATTCGCCGTACCCCGTACGAGTACGTCTCTTCGCGCATCATCCGGTCGCGAACGTCGACGGGCCACTTCTCAACATGTGGCGCCTGGTCCCCGGTGGTCCCGGTGGAAGTGGTCCCGCTCAGGTCCGGAGGTGGCAACGTAGTCCGTTAGAAGCCCGATGGATTGGCGGCAGCGACGGTTGTCCGCTGCGAAGCCGACACCAACTGCCTCGGTGGTGTGCCGGGCTCGACTGCCATGGCCGGATCGGATCGGTCAGACTGCAAGGCCGCGACCCGCGTGGCCACCTTCAGAGCCGCGTGAATCGTGCGGTCATGCGGGGCGAGCATTCAGACCGTGATCGGCGCCAGCAATGTGCGCAGTGCCTGACGGCGCGCTTCGGCCTCAGCAGTGAAGGCCTCGGCCGAAGTTCCGGAACACTGCACGTACAGCAACGAGCCAACCTCGCGCGAGGTGGCTGCCGCGGCCACGAGCTGCTCGCGACCGATCTCGTTCACGTGCGTTGCCGAGAGATACGTTCCCCACTCTGCCGGGCGGATCCAACGCGCCCCGAGCTCGCGACGCGCACCCGCAATCCGCGCGACTTCGTGTCCGTGAGGATTTGCGAGCGCGTCGCTGCCACCGCCCACCTCGACATGGGCGAAGACGTGGTTCAGCGCGTCCGCCCGGCTCGCCGTGCCGTGGAAGCCGCGCGTCGAGTCAGAGCGCAAGATCGCGCGAGCCTCTTCTTCAAGCTTGGCGGGAGCGAGCTTGCCCTTGGGCCACGGAAATGGCGGCGCACCGGGCTTCTGGGTAGGCCGCACCAGTGCGAGCGGCCACGGCCAGCGCCGGTCGACGAACAGCGCAGCGAGCTTCGCACAGGCCTGTTCATCTCGATGCAGGGCAGTGGCGTGAACACCAAAGAAGCCGAACGCAGAAATCACAGGCTCACCACTCACTCTGCGTTCTCGGGCACATCTGGGAGGAGATCGGTGAGCGAATCACCGAAGTCGGTCGTGACCCTCGAAGAGCAAAAGTCGTAATAGACGATATCAGACGCGATGCGCAGCTGGTCTTTGTCCTGACAGCCAGACATCCCCGGGTAAGTCGCGGACAGCCCCGCCTTGTCCCGCTTATACCACTCGATAAAGCCGTCCACATATGCCCACGCTGTTGATGTCCGCCCGGTGAGCTGCAGCCGAGCGGGCTCGCCGGCGGGAATGCGCGGCGCCATACATCGGGGCGCAGCGCCGGCCTCGAGGTTCGGCTGACTCGAGCGCATCCCGTAACGACGCCCGGCAAAATCGTCGACGATTTCCCGACCGCCTGGAACCCATTCAACCGGGCTTTCCACCCGGTGCACGGCTGCTGCCGCCTGGCACGAGGACGTGCAGACGCCGAGAGACGAGGAACCTTGCCGTCGGAGTCCTCTCCGCCCAGGTTAGCCACACCCACGTCTCTCCGCGGGCGTCGGGAGGCAACGCGTTGCCCAAAGGCACGCGGACGGCGGGTACAGACGGGTACCAGCGGGGCTCACCGACCAGCCAAGGGCCTGTGTCGTGCGAAACCGCTGTTTTGATTTCGCTTGGCCCCGGGCACTTCCGATTTCCCGACAACCTGGTAGTGTGCGCATCGCTGTCCGTGCGGTGTTGCACATTACTTGGCACCCTCGGCGCGGGCCCATAGCTCAGACGGTTAGAGCGGCCGGCTCATAACCGGTGGGTCCCTGGTTCAAATCCAGGTGGGCCCACACTGAAAAGCAGATCGACACGAAAGGTACGTACCCTTGCGCGAACAGCTCGTTTTCCTCCTCCAGCTCCAGACCTCCGACGTCAAAGTCCGCGAGCTAGAGACCGCGGTGAACCAGCTCCCGGCGCGGCTCGATCCACTCCGCCGCGATCTCGCGAAGCTGCAGACCATGCTCGATGCCGAGCGCGCGAAGCTCGCCGAGACCGATGCCTGGCGCAAATCGCAGCAGGACATGATCGATCGCGAGCGCGAGGCGCTCAAGGCCGCGCAGAACAAGCTGCAGGCGTCCAAGAACAGCAAGGAGTTCGGCGCCGCCTCGCGCGAGGTCGAGAACAAGCGCAAGTCGATCACCGATCGCGAAGCCGAGCTGAAGAAGGTCGTCGCGGCTTCGGCCGAGTCGAACACCCAGCTCGAGAGCCGCGACAAGGACGTCGGCGGCGTGCGCAACGAGCTCGAGAGCTCGGAGGCCGCCCAGAAGGACCAGCTCGATAGCTTGAAAGCACAGCTCGCCGAGGCAACCGCCACCCGCGATTCGGCGCGTGCGCAGGTCGACAAGCAGTGGCTGAAGATCTACGACACGCTGCTCTCGAAGAAGGGTTATGCGGTCGCCCCCGTCATCAAGGGCGTTTGCCAGGGCTGCCACATGGCGCTGCCACCGCAGCTCAACAACATCCTCGCCCGGATGGAGTCGATCCAGACCTGCCCGCGCTGCTCCCGCCTGGTCTATCGCAAGGAGCTGCTCGATCCCGTGGTGACCGGCGAGGCCACCGAAGCTCCGAAGCCCGAGTAGCGGGCCCGCTCGCTACCGCTTCTCGGCATCGATGCGCTCGTGCTGCGTGCACGTCATGTCCTTGCCGCGGTGCTCCGCCTCGTCGGTCGTGCACATCGCTTCGGGGAGAACGGTCTCGTCGGAGTACATCGTCTCCTGGAGTGCGAGCTCGAGGTCGCGATACCCTGCCAGCCCCCATCGATCGGCTCGAACAGTCCGCCGAACAGGCTGCCGGTGCTCGAGCAATCGGCGCCCTCGATGTCGGCGCACTCGTCGAACACGAAGTAGGCGGTGCCGGAGAAGTCCTCCTTGTGGAACAGGAGGTAGACCGGGCCGTTGGCGACCGCGGTGTCGTTGCCGCACGGCGCGGAAGCCGCGTTGGCGGTGATCTCGTAGTTGCCCGTGAGATCGACATCGTCGCTGCAGCCGGCCAGGCCGACCGCGAGTGCAGCGGAGAGCACGACGCGCGTCATTGCTCGAGCCGCTCCGCGAGCGCGAACAACCGATCGCGACGGGTCTCGATGATGTTGGCCGCCGCGCGCGCGATTGCGGCGACCGGCTTGGGTGGTTGCTGCTGCAAGAAGGTCGCGGCGTCCCATGCGCCCGCCCACCACTGCTTCGCCGACTCGACCTGCCTCATGACCTCACCCTCGCCGACCACGGCATGGAGGAACGCTCCGAGCGGAGATGGCCCGGTATCGAAGCTCGACTCCGACGCGCGACCTTCGGCGAGCAGACGATGCAGCGGCGGATCGAGGTCGCTCGCGTGCGACAGCGCCGGCAAGAACTGCTCGATTCGCTTCATCGCCGGGCGGTCACCGGATGCGGACTTCACGCCGCCCATGAAGTAGTCGAGCGGCACGTCACCGCCGGTGATCTCCGCGATCGCCTCGACCAACCCGATCGAGTACAGCTTCGCGCGCAGGTAGCGCACCGCGAGCTGGAGGTTTCCGGTGGTCCGCGCTACGCGCCGCGCATGAAGCTGCGGGGTCGGCTCGCTGCCCCAGGTGTGGAACACGCGTTCCGCGGGCAGCCAGGAGAGGAAGCTCTCCATCTTCTGCAACGCGATCCGGTAGTCGCGCACCGTGTAGACCAGCGGCGAGTGCAGCGCCGGGTTGCTCTCGGGCAATAGCTTCCAGGTGCTGTCGAGGAACCGCGCCGCGTCGTTATCCGAGAAGTTCTCGACATCGCGGTTGCCCATGCGCACCGCGCGACAGACGGTCTCCTCGAGCGCGTCGCCTGCGAGCCCGAGCAGGCGGAGGCGCTGGTGCAGTGCGGTGACCGGATCGGCGCGGAACGGGATCGTCTGCTCGATGCACGCGGCGACCGCGATCCGCTGCTCGCGATACAGCACGTCGGCCAGCTGCGCCGAGGCGACCAGCGCGGACGCGAACTCGTTGAGGCCGGTGGTCGGCGTGACCAGATCGCCGACCTTGCGGTCGAACACCGAGAGCACCTCGCCCGAGACGCCTGCGGCGGCCGCAGGGAGGATCCGCCAGCCGTCGGCGCTCTGCGCGAGCAGCGGCGACAGCTCCGCGCGCATCGAACGCGGCGGGCCGTGATCGACCTGGATGTACACGGCGTCGTGGTAGAGCGCGGCGATCACCTCGAGCGGATCGCCATCGACCAGAAGATCTACGACGTGATCGTGGTTATGGAACTCCCGACCGGCGGCGGAGAGCGCCGCGTGAATCGAGAAGCCCCAGCGCTCGATGTCACCGGTGTCGGCGGATGCGCCCAGCGTGTGGAGCGCGTTCCACAGGGCATTCACGATCTCGTGGACGGGTGAACGCCGATCCATGGCCGGGAGTACCACGGTATCATGATTACGTTCCCCACCCCGCCCGCCCCCTTTAGCACAATCCGATCAGGATCGATTCGATGGATGCCGTGCGCACTGCGTCCTGGGACAATGATCAGCTGCTCGCGCCGATCGCCCTCGAGCGCGCGCGGGTGATCGCGCCGTTCGTCCTGTTCTCGGTGGTGTGCGCGCTGGTCGTCAGCGAGCCGACGGGAGTTCCGCTCGCGCCCGCCGTCATCGCCTGGAACGTGTGCGCGATCGGTATCCTGAGCTGGTTGACCTGGTCGCTGCTGACGCGGCGGATCGACCCGCGATGGGGTCACGTCGCGCTCGGCGCGGTGTGGGTGTTGCCGACCTTCGGGACGCTGCTGTCGGAGTACTTCGTGCACGGCGAGCTGCTGACCGTGGTGCTCGTGGTCGAGCTCGCGTCGGCGGCGATCCTGCTGCGGACCTCGTGGGTGCTCGTGCTGTATCTGCTGATCGATCTCGTGTGGTTCCCGATGATCTTGCGCGACAGCACCGCGGCGCTCGGCATGTCGATGATCATGGTCGGTTCGGCGGAGATCGTCGGCGTGCTGTTTCAGCGGCTACTGCACGGTTCGCTCGTGCGCGCCGAACGACAGATCGCGCTGCTGCGGGCGTCGGAGCAGGAACGCGTCGCCCTGACCGAGCAGCTGCTGCACGCGCAGCGGCTCGAGGTGGCGGGCACGCTCTCCGCGGGCCTCGCGCACGACATGAACAACATCCTTGCTTCGATCCAGAATCTCGCCGAGCTCCAGCTCGCCGAGCCCCAGAGCGCGTCGGCACGCACCGACCTTACCCATATCGTGGCGCAGTCACAGCGCGGCGCCGAGCTCACGCGGGCATTGCTCGCATTCTCCCGCCGGGGGCAATATCGGATGCAGGTGCTCGAGCTCGACGTCGCAGTCCGCGAGCTGCTGCCGCTGCTATCGCGCACGCTTCCCAAGTCGCTCGAGCTGGTGACCAAGCTCGCTGCGCCGGCCCTCCGCGTCGAGGCGGATCCGAGCCAGCTCGGCCAGCTGGTGATGAACCTGACCCTCAACGCGGTGGATGCGATGAACGGCGTCGGTACCCTGACGATCACCACGCAGGCCGTCGAGCTGGATGCGGCCGAGGGCGCCGCACTCGGCCTCTCGCCGGGCGCCCACGTGAAGATCCTGGTACGCGATTCCGGCTGCGGCATGAGCGACGCCACGCGCTTGCGCGTGTTCGAGCCGTTCTTCACGACCAAGCCGCTGGGCCAGGGCACCGGCCTCGGCCTGTCGACGGTGTGGGGTGTCGTCAAGTCCCACGGCGGGATGGTCACGATCGACTCCGCGCTCGGCACCGGCACCACGTTCACGATCTACTTGCCGACCACCACGGCATTGCCCGCCGCGCCGCCGCCTCCTGTCGAACCGAAGCGCGCACGTGCGACCGTCCTCGTCGTCGATGACGAGAAGCTCGTCCGCGCAGGCGCCCGCCGCATTCTCGAGCGTCGCGGGTACACCGTGCTCGAGGCCGGGGATGGGCAGGAAGGGCTCGAGGTGTTCGGCACCAACGTCGACACGATCGGCCTCGTCATCCTCGACATGGGCATGCCCGTGATGGGAGGCCCGGAGTGTTTCGATCGGCTCCGCGAGCTCGCCCATGTTCCGGTACTGATCGCGACGGGCTATGCAGATGATGCTGCCGCGCAGTCGCTGATCGCCCGGGGCGCGGCGCTGATCGAGAAGCCGTACTCCGCTGCCGCCCTCGCGCAGGACGTCGCGCGGCTCCTCGCCGCGAACTGACGGTGGCCGCGCAGCACCCCGAACGGCGGTGCGAAGGTTGTCGTCGACATCTGAAAACAAAGGCTCGTTCGGCGGAGAGGTCGGTAAGCCGAGTTCTGTCTGCTGGCGATCATTCATCTAGGCCCACCATTGCTGGTGGGCTCGAGCGACCAACCCGGAGTCATCGTGCGGGCCACACGACCCCTGTCTGGTCTTGCTTCGGGTGGGGTTTGCCGTGCCTCCTCTGTCACCAGCGGAGCGGTGCGCTCTTACCGCACCCTTTCACCCTTACCTGCCTTGCGGCCGGCGGTTTGCTTTCTGTTGCACTGTCCTGCGAGTTGCCTCGACTGGCCGTTAGCCAGCACCCTGCCCTGTGAAGCTCGGACTTTCCTCCCGTGACGTTCCTTGCGGTCCGGCACCGGCGATCACCTCGACCTCTCCGTCGAACGAGCGAGATTTCCATAGCACGGATCAGGCGGCGGCCGGGAGCTTCTTGTTGTAGACCCCGGACTTGAGGTTGCGGCGGATGATCAGCGCCTCGCGGATCACCTTCCACATGTCCTTGAGAGGATTCACCCGCGAGCGGTTGTCGTCCTTCCACTCGACCCCGATCTCCTCGATCGCGAAGCCGCGGCGGCGAGCGAGCGCGAGGATCTCGAGGTCGAACGCCCAGCCATCGATGGTCGCGCTCGAGAACAGGTTGCGCGCGGCCTCCGCCGTGAACGCCTTGAAGCCGCACTGGGTGTCACGGACGCCGGGGACCAGCGAGTGCTGGATCACCTTGTTGCAGAGCCGGCTCCACATCACGCGGTACGTCGGCTGCTGGACGTCGGTCTTCGCGCCCTCGGCGTAGCGCGAGCCGATCGCGATCTCGGACGTGCACGCGATGATCGGAGCGAGCAGGCGCGGCAGCTGCTCCGGCGGCATCGAGCAGTCCGCATCGCACATCACCCGGATCTGACCGCGAGCTGCGAGCATGCCGCGCCGCACTGCCGCGCCCTTGCCGCGGTTCGGCAGCTGCCGCACCAGCGCCAGGTTCGGGATCGTGGTCATCGCTGACTCGACCACATCGCACGTCCGGTCCTTCGAGCCATCGTCGACGACGAGGATCTCGTAGCGCAGCGGCTGCGCCGAGAGGAACGCGTGGAGGCGCTCGAGCGTCGGAACGATCCGGTGCTCCTCGTTGTACGCGGGGACGATCACGCTGAGGTCGACGAACGGGATGAGATTCGACATGACAGGCCTCCTGGACGAATGAAGATCAGACAGCGGCAGTGCGCGCGAACACCAGGCGGCGCTGCGCGGGATAGGTCCAGATGGCGAACACGACCGCCGCACAGGCGAGCTTCGCGACCACCACCGGAACCCCGAGCTGGACGGAGACGATCGACATCGCCCCTGCCATCAGCAGCGCGGCCGCCACGGCAACGAAGCCGAAGCGCGCGAGCTGACGCAGGTGGATCGGCGAGTGATCGCGGAAGGCGACGTACTTGTTCAACACGAAGTTCGTCACGGCTCCCGCGAGAGCGGCCAAAAACGTCGCGGCGGGCACCGAAACGCCGTGCTTGACCATCAGGACAAGCGCGGCGAGATCGACTCCAGTTCCAACGGCGCCGCCGAAACCGGCGATCAGCAACTCACGGGGATTCTTCACGATCCGGACTACGAGCACCCCCCATGCCACGCACAGGTATCGAGCTTACTCAGCTAGTTAGCGGATGTCGGATGATGAAAGGCTGACAGCAATCACGGTGGTCCGACCATTGTCGAACCGCTTCCACCACTGGTTGCCGCCGGTTCCGAGGTCTCGGGGTCGTCCGCCAGGTCGTCGTCCGGAGCCGCCGTGCAGTGCGGGCGCGGCCGCGGGGCCACCAACTCCGTCGCACCGACCAGCAGGCTGCGCTCCGGGCTATCGAGGCCGACCCTCGTGACGCCTTCCCCACTCGCGACGACCAGCGTTCGGTCCGTCATCCACTCCACGCTGAGACCGCTGTCGATCCGGGCGGGATCGATCGCCGGGGTGAACAGCAGCTGCAGGGCGCCGGTCGCGGCATCGGCGGTATACGCCGCCGCGCGCACAGTTCCCGGCGTGCAGGTCGCCTCCGGCTGCAGCTGCGCGATGAACGCGAGGTGACTGTGGTCCGGTGACCAGGTCACGGTGTTGCCGTCGATCAGCGCTGGGCTCGGCACGCTGACGACCTTGTTCGACGATCCGATACGCATCGCGCTCGCGAGTCCCTGATCATCCCAGTCGGCGATGACCGTGGGCACCGGTAGTGCGTGCAGCCGCGCGCTGCGCCCCTGCACCTCGAGCCGTGGGCCAGACGGACGGGCAGTCTTCGCCGGCAACGCGTCGAGCTTGGCATTCGTGAGCACCCGCCAGCTCGGGCGCGGCGAGCCAGCACCGACGTAAAATCCGGCGGGCGGCTTCGCGCTGTACGCGACGGTGATCGGTCCCTTGCTACCGATCGGTGCGGTGTGCGTGGTGTGCCCCTTGGCGAGATCGACGATGCCAATCGCGAGCTCGCGCTTACCCTTCGGTCCCTCCCGCGTGACATACGCGAGCTCGCGCGTGCCCGATCCGGCGAGCGCTGCGATCACCGCACCACCGGTGCGCGTCAATCGATGCCAGCGCGTCGCCTGCGGATCGAACGCGTACAGATCGCCATCCGCGACCGCGATCGTGGCGCGCGCGAGCGCTGCGAGATAATTCGGGCGATCCTCTTCCACGCGGCGCCGCCACGCCTCGCCGGTGGCAGTGGCGAGGAACGCGCGCAGCTGCGGTACCTCGAGCGACGGCCCACCCCACTTCCCGAAGTCACCCGCGACCGCGAGCGAGAGCGGTGCGACGAGGTCGGCGAGCTTGCCCTGCTCGCCGAGGGCCACCGCGAGCAGCCAGGCGGCATCGAGGTGACCGGGATCCGCGGTCAGCGCGTCTTGGCAGGACGACGCGACGCCAGCCCAGTCACCCCGGTTCTCCGCCCTGCGCGCCGCCTTGAACGCGGTTTGGCCCGCACGCTTGCGCCATTGATAGGCCGTCAGCTCTGGCAAGCCAAGTGGGCGTGCGGGCAGGTCGATGTGCGCGGGCGTAGCCGGGGGTGCGGCAGCGTCCTTGTTCGGGGAGCCCGGCTGCGCGCTCCCGCTGCCCTTGCCGCACGCGGCGGCAACGGACAGGACGATTGCCAGCCGCAGCAGAGCCATTCCTTCGCAGGTACCACAGCCCGTCGCGTTCGCGAAGATCACAGGGCATTGCCGGGGCTCCGGCATCCTGTTATGAACCGCCGCCCGTGTCCCTCCGTCGCCACCTTACGTTCGCCCTGGTCGCGATCCCAGCGCTTGGCGCCGGGTGCCAGACCAGCTCGTCCGCAAGCTCTGCGCCCACAGAGACCGCGGGGTCGAGCTCGATCGAGCTGCACGATCCGACCGGCAAGGTCACCGCACGTGTGACGCCGGGCCATCCGTGCCGCGCCACGGTGGATGGCATCGAGCTGTTGATCGGCACCCAGCCGCTGGTCGCGCAGCTCGGCGATGTGCGGTGGACCGGCGAGACGAGCTCGAACGGCACGACGATCAAGCGCAACGATAAGGCGGTCGCACGGATCTTCCCGAGCGATCTGCCGAACGAGACCGGCCTGTTCACGACCGAAGGCGTCGCGATGGTTCGCGCCACCGTCTCCGGCGACAAGGCCGATCTGATCTCCGGTGCCGGCGCGATCGTCGGCTCGGTAACCAAGCTGCCCAAGGGCGGCCTTGCGATCGCGGACCGGGTGATCACCGGGACCGACGATCTGCTGCTCGCCGCGCTGCTGTCGGCGCCCGAGGCTCCTCCCGAGGTACGCGGACTCGCCGCGTGTCATCGGCTGTTTCCTTCACCGAAGGCGCTCTAGAAGATGTCCGCCCCCGCGCCCCAAATCCGCAACGTTGCGATCATCGCTCACGTCGACCACGGCAAGACCACGCTGGTTGACGGCCTCCTCAAGCAAGCCGGTTCGTTCCGCACGGGCGAGGTCGTCGCCGAGCGGGCGATGGACTCGAACGATCTCGAGCGCGAACGTGGCATCACGATCCTCTCCAAGTGCACCGCCGTCACCTGGAAGGGCGTGCGAATCAACATCGTCGATACGCCGGGCCACGCCGATTTCGGCGGCGAGGTCGAGCGCGTGCTCGGCATGGTCGACTCGGTGCTCTTGCTCGTCGATGCCTACGAGGGCGCGATGCCGCAGACGCGGTTCGTCACCCAGAAGGCGTTCGACATGGGCCTCAACCCGATCGTCGTCGTCAACAAGATCGATCGCCCGGGCGTCGACCCGCACGAGGTCATGGACCAGGTGTTCGCGCTGTTCGATTCGCTCGGCGCGACCGACAAGCAGCTCGACTTCCCGGTGATCTACGCCTCGGGCCGCCAGGGCTTCGCGATCCTGAACCTCGATGACGAGCGCAAGGATCTCGGTCCGATCCTCGACCTCATCATCGAAAAGGTTCCGCCCGCCGCGGGTGACCCCGAGGGACCGCTGCTCATGCAGGTCGCCACCCTCGATTACGACGACTACCTCGGCTACATGGCGATCGGGCGCATGCGCTCCGGCCGCAGCAAGGTCGGCGACCGCGTGCTGCTCGCGCATCGCGATGGCAGCAAGGAAGAGTTCCGCGTCCAGAAGGTGCTGGGGTTCCAGGGCCTCAAGCGGTTCGAGCTCGCCGAGGCGGTCGCCGGCGACATCGTCGCGTTCACCGGTATGGCGAACCTCAACGTCGGCGAGACGATCACGTCGATCCAGAATCCGACGATCCTCCCGCTGCTGAAGATCGACGCGCCGACGATCACGATGAACTTCCGCGTGAACGACGGTCCGTTTGCCGGCAAGGAAGGCAAATACGTCACGTCGCGCAACCTCGCCGAGCGGCTCGCTCGAGAGCTGAAGAGCAACGTGGCGCTGCGGGTCGAGGACACCGCCGATGCCGGCGTGTTCCGCGTCTCGGGCCGCGGCGAGCTGCACCTCACCGTGTTGATCGAGACGATGCGCCGTGAGGGCTACGAGGTCTGTGTCTCGCAGCCGCAGGTGATCCTCAAGGTCGACGAGGAGACCGGCAAGACGCTCGAGCCGTACGAGCATGCCGTGATCGATCTCGACGAGAACTACGTCGGCCCGGTCGTCGCCGAGCTCAACCGTCGCCTCGGTCAGATGACCGAGATGCGACCCTCGGCGGTCGGCCGCACGCGGCTCGAGTACAAGATCCCGGCGCGCGGTCTGATCGGCTATCGCAGCCAGTTCATGACCGACACCCGCGGCACCGGCGTCTTGAACCGCGTGTTCCACGGCTGGACCCCGCACAAGGGCCTGATCGAGGGCCGTCGTCAGGGCGTTCTGATCTCGATGGAAACCGGCATTTCGGTCGCCTATGCGATGTGGAAACTGGAAGATCGCGGCCACTTCTTCATCGGCGTGCAGGAACCGGTTTACACCGGCATGATCATCGGCGAACACAGCCGCGACAACGATCTGGAAGTGAACCCGCTGAAGGGCAAACAGCTGACCAACGTCCGCGCGTCGGGCACCGACGAAGCCGTCCGCCTGACCACCCCGGTCAAGCTGTCGCTCGAGCAGTGCATCGCCTATATCGACGATGACGAACTGGTTGAAGTGACACCGAAAAACATCCGCATGCGCAAACGGTTCCTCGACTCCAACGACCGCAAGCGCCAGTCGCGTGCCGGTCAGTAAGCTGATCGGTCACTAATTGAAAAGGCCGCCCAACCGGGCGGCCTTTTTGTTTGGCATTGTGGGC
>JAYUVX010000320.1:0-3964 GCA_043753855.1 Myxococcales bacterium
GAAATCACAGGCTCACGAGGACGAGCCCGGTCCGCGCCGGCAGGGCGAGCGGGGCATGGACGGTCTGCCCGGTCACCGCGTCGGTGTAGGCGCCCGCCGGAAGGCCGATCGCGCTCTGCGTGCCGTCGCTGCGATTGAGCGCCACGTACACCGTGTCACCCTGCGAGCTCATCTTGTAGACGAGGACGTCGGTCGACGCTCCGACCTGCTGATAGCTGCCGCGCCGCAGTGCCGCGTGCTGCGCGCGGGCCTTCGCGAGACCACCGAGCCGGTCGCGGAGGAACGTCTGGTTCGCGGTGTAACCGGTCCATTGCATGAAGCGGCGGTTGTCCGGATCCCCTGCTCCGGGCATGCCGACCTCGTCGCCGTAATAGATCATCGGGATTCCGGGCAGCGTGTAGAGCAGCGTGTACGCCACGCTGAGTCGCTCGTACGGGCTCCGGGTCGACGGCGCGCCCGGCTGAGTACTCCACGCGCGATCCTTGCCGCCATCCCACGCACCGAACATCGGCTGGTCGTCTGCGATCCCGATCGTGCGCGGCACGTCGTGGTTACCGAGGAACGTCGACATCACCGAGCCCGGCCCATAGAACCCGACGTTGGTGGACAGCAGCCCGGCGAGGTCCGTCATCGATCCATCGCGGCGCAGGACGTTCGCGAGCACCGCCCCGCGCAGCGGGAAGTCGAACTGCCCGTCGAGCATGGTGTCGGGATTGACGTAGGACTTGATCAGGTCGCGGCTGCCATCGAAGGTCTCGCCGACCATGTAGAACTTCTGGTCCCACGCGACCTCGGCGGAGATCCGCGCGCGCAGGTCGGTGAGCCACGAGGTCTCGATGTGCTTCACCGCATCGAGCCGGAATCCATCGATGCCGATCCGCTTCGCCCAGGACACGGCGTTCTCGACGGAGTACCGCCGTGCATCGGAATTCTGAAAGTTGAAGTCGGGCAGGAACGGATCGAACCAGCACTTGAGCCGGTCGGTGTCCCAGCTGCAGCCGGAGCCGCACACGCAGTTGCCGCCCGCGCCATTGCTGTTGGGCCAGAACCAGTCGGGGTGCTGCTGGTACACGGGGCTCGTCGCGTGCACGTGGTTCATCACGTAGTCGATCAGCACCTCGAGATGATGCGCATGCGCGGTGTCGACGAGTCGCTTCAGCTCCGCCTCGGTGCCGAGCTTCGACTCCGGTTGCGTCAGATCCTTCGGCCAGTAGCCGTGGTAGCCGGAGTACGCGTGGCCATCGGATCCCGGGTTGGAGTTGTCGGCATTATCGAGCGGCGAGGTGATCCACAGCGTGTTGATCCCGAGGCTCTCGAAGTAGCCGTCCTCGATCTTGTTCGTCACGCCGGCGAAGTCACCGCCGAGATAGTTGCCGGGCCGCTCCACGCCGGAGACCGGTGCGTCGTTCGACGGATCGCCATTCGCGAACCGGTCGATCACCACGAAGTACATCACGGCATCGCGCCAGTCGATCGGGGGGCGCGCGGGGCAGTGATCGCAATCGACGCGGGTCACCGAGTTGAACGAGCCATAGCCATCGGGCGAGCGGCGCGCGTTGTCGGGATCCGGCATCCAGATGCCGTCGATGACGAGCTTGTAGACGATCACCTGCTGATCGTTCGCGGGCACCGTGGCCTGCCACCCAGCCGCGGTCTTCTGCATCGGGACGCCGGCGGTCCAACCATCCGCGGCAAAGTCTCCGCGCAGGATCACGTTGGTGCCCGCGCCCTGGTACGTGATCGTCGCGGTGCAGGTCAGAACCGGCGGGCAGAGCGGGGCGCCGCCGTCGGTCCCCGCATCGCCGGCCACGTCGTTTCCGCTCCCGGGGTGCTGCGAACCGGGGCACCCGCCGAGCCCGCCGAGCCCGCCGACGGCGATCACCAGCGACGCAACAGCCAGATGAATGGGTGAGCGGGCATCAAAGCGCATGCCAGGGCACCCTCGCCCCGACCCTCCCAGGACGTCCAGGACATTCGACAATTGGCCGCGAGCTCCGCGGTGTGATCCGGGCTGCCCTGTTGCGAATGGCAACAACAACATTTGTTGTTCCGCGACGGTGGATAGGGTTATCTACCGATGTGCTTCGCGTGTTGCTGCTCGCAGCGGTCTCGATGTTCCTGGCCACCGGTATTCCGGAGGCCGACGCCCGCGCAGCGCGCTCCGTGCCTGCGAGCAAATCGACCGCCAAGAAGCCGGTGAAGAAGAAGGTCACCGCCAAGAAGGCAAAGCGCTCGCGCCGCAAGCCGGGCGTCGAGAAGAAGAAGAAGCGGGGCAAGACGGTCGACAAGGCCGAGACCACCGAGTCGCGCCGTCCGATCCCGTAGCGTTCGTTGCGGAACACAACGAACCGGCGTCGCGCGCGTCTTAGATCGTGAACATCACGTGTTGCGACGCGGGCATGGATCATGCTCGTGTCCGCGCCGATGCGATCCGCCGTCTGTGCCCTGACGCTGATCGCTGCCGCTCGCCTCGCGATTGCCCAGCCCGATCCGGTCCAGCCGCCGGCGCCGTTGGGTGATGGGTCAGGTTCCGCGCTCGAGCAGCAGCCACCCGCGCCGCCACCGGTCGAACCGCCTCCGGTCACGCCGCCACCGCCGCCGATGGTCCGCGAGGTTCCGCCGGCACCTCCCGCCGCAGCTCCGGTCGTGCCCGTGGGGCAGGGGTTCCGGTTCGGATCCTATGGCCGGGTGATCGCGGGCACCGATCTGCGCGGTGGCAAGCCGGGTTCGGTCAACGTCGTCGCACACGGACCGCGGATCGTCGAGCCGAGCTATCTCGAGCTCGACTTCTCGTATGGCTTCGTCAGCAAGCGCGGCCTGCTGATCCGGCCGGTGGTGACGCTCGCGTTCAACGGCACGTTGTTCCACGACACCGGCCAGTTCGATGCGAAGCCCGCACTGCGCAACATGTTCCTCGACGCGCAGGTCACGAAGCACCTCTCGGCCTGGGCGGGCTCGCGGATGTACCGCGGGGACGACATCTACCTGTTCGACTACTGGCCGCTCGACGATCTGAACACCGTCGGCGGCGGCCTCGTGTTCCGCAAGTCCGAGAATGACCAGACCGGCGGCGGCGATGCGCTCGAGCTCGCGGCCCACGCGGGGGTCAATCGGCTCCAGCATCCGTTCCAGTTCCAGGAGATCGAGGTCGCGAATCCGCAGCAGGGCGCGACCACGGTGGTCCAGCTCAACCGCCAGCGCATGGTGCTCTCCGGCACTGCCGCGTATCTGCTCGACGGCGGGCCCGGTGCGCTCGGCCTGAAGGGCAAGCTGCACGCCGAGTTTCATGCGCTGCCATCGGGAACGCGCAAGCGCACCGATGGCACGTTCGAGGCGCTGCCCTCCGATACCGGGTTCCTCGTCGGTGCCGAGGTCAGCGCGTTCGGGATGTCGAAGGACTCCGCGTTGCGCCGTCATCTCAATGGCTACGTTCGCTACGCGAAGGGCCTCGCCTCGTTCGACGAGCTCGCGCCGCCGACCAGCTTCGGCTCCGACCTGAAGACCAACCGCGCGAGCGAGCTGACGCTGGGCCTCGCCGGCACGTGGGACCACGCGCTCGGCAACGTCATGCTCGGTGTGCTGTCGCGCCGGTTCATCGATGCCGACAGCGACTCGGTCGATCACGACGATGGCTGGGAGTACGCGGTCGATGTTCGCCCGCTCGCACGCGTGGTGCCCGACGTGTTCGTGGGCGCCGACATCTCGTATCAGGCACGGTTTCCGCGCGGTCTCAATCCGACCACCGAGCGCGCCGAAGATCCGGCCGTGTTCCAGCTCGCGCCGATGCTCGTGTACTCGCCGATGGGGCCGTCGGCCTACGACCGCCCGCAGCTGCGCCTGGTCTATCGCGCCGCGCATAGCAACGCCGGCGCGCTCGACGAGTACGTGCCCGACGACCCGCGCCACCGCCACGCGTGGACGCACTTCGTCGGCGTGCAAGCCGAGTGGTGGTTCAACTCGTCGA
>JAYUVX010000321.1:0-11916 GCA_043753855.1 Myxococcales bacterium
TCCGTATGACGCTGCTCGCGGTGGTCCTCGCGGCCACCGGCTGTCACCACGATCCGAAGCCGATGGTGCCGCAGGAGGGCGAGCTCCCGCCGCTCCCGCCGGCCTCCGGAACGCCCGTGGGCTACCTGATCGATAACGCCTCGCAGCTCGCGCTCGATGACACGCAGATCAAGCGGCTGAAGGAGATCGACGACAGCCTGTCTGCGCGCAACGATGGCATCGAGACTCAGCTGCGCGAGATCGAGAAACCAGAAGAGGAACAACCTCCGGCGAAGAACGAGCCGCCGCGCAAGCCGCGCAACATGGCTCCCGGTGGCTCGCCGGTCCACACCACCGCGGATGCGGGCAAGCTGCACGCCGCGAAGGATGCGAACAACAAGGACGCGCTGGCCAGGGCGTTCGAGGTGCTCGATGATAAACAGAAGGCAACCGCGCGCCGGCTACTCGACGAGCGCGGCGTCACCGCACCGGGCAACAAGCTGAACGCGCAGCCCGACCCGAAGGGTCTCGACGCTGCCGGCGTTCCGCTCGAGCCATAGCGGGCGTAGAGTGCGCGCGTGCGCATCTCCACCCTACTGCTTCCGATTCCGCTGATCTTGCTCGGAGCGTGTTGCCCGCCAAAGGCCGCGACCTCACCGAAGCCCACCGGGCTCGCCGCCGAGGCCACGCAGTTCGTCGCCGACATCGACAAGGAGCTCCGGCGCGTACTGGTCGGCGCCGCCGAGGCGCAATGGACCAACGCGACCGACATCACCGATGCGCACGAGGCCGCCGAGTCCGCCGCGAACAGCATCCAGAACGACACGATCGCGAAGCTCATCAAGGCCGCACGCAAGTACGAGCCGGTCCTCGATCAGCTCGATCCGTCAACCAGGCGCCAGCTGCAGGTGCTGATCTACATCACCACCGTCGCCACGCCGGTCGCGCCATCTCCCGATGATCCTGCGCAGGCCGCCGAGCTCGCGAAGACCGCCACCGAGATGGGCAGCCTCTACGGCAAGGGCAAGGTCTGTCAGGGCAGCACCTGCCAGGATCTCGATGCGCTCTCGAAGATCCTGCAGACCACACGCGATCCGAACGCCGCGCTCGCCGCCTGGAAGGGCTGGCACGACACCGTCGGCCACCAGGAGCGCGACCTGTTCATCAAGTACGTCCCGCTCGCGAACGCCGGCGCCAAGGCGATCGGGTTTTCTGATGTCGCCGCGATGTGGAAGTCGGCGTACGACATGCCGCCCGATGCATTCGAGGCCGAGACCGATCGACTGTTCGATCAGCTGAAGCCGCTCTACTCGCAGCTCCACTGCTACGCGCGCAAGAAGCTCAACGGCATCTACGGCGACGCGGTGGTCCCGAAGACCGGCCCGATGCCGGCGCACCTGCTCGGCAACATGTGGGCGCAGTCGTGGGACTGGATGTACAAGGACTTCGAGCCGTACCCCGGCGAGGCCACGATCGACGTGACCCCGGCGATCGCTGCGAAGCTCGACGACAAGGCGATGGTCCGCCTCGGCGAGGCGTTCTACACGTCGCTCGGCATGCCGCCGCTGCCGCAGACGTTCTGGGAACGCTCGATGTTCCAGAAGCCGCCGGGCAAGGAGGCCGTGTGTCACGCGTCGGCGTGGGACGTCCAGTTCAACGACGATTTGCGCATCAAGATGTGCATCGAGAAGACGCAGGAGGATCTGGTCACGATCCACCACGAGCTCGGCCACGACTACTACTTCGCCGCCTATCACACGCTGCCGATCGTGCTGCAGCAGGGCGCGAATGACGGCTTCCACGAGGCGATCGGCGACACCGTGGCGCTATCAATGACGCCGGCCTACCTGAAGACCAAGGGCCTGCTCGACGAGGTGAAGTCGAACGAGCACGTGACGATCAATTTGCAGATGCACAAGGCGCTCGAGAAGATCGCGTTCCTGCCGTTCGGGCTCGTCGTCGACAAGTGGCGCTGGGACGTGTTCTCCGGGAAGGTCGGCCCCGATCAGTACAACCAGCGCTGGTGGGATCTGCGCAGGCAGTACCAGGGCATCGTGCCGCCGGTCGCGCGCTCCTCCACGGACTTCGATCCGGGCGCGAAGTACCACGTGCCCGCGAACGTGCCCTACATGCGGTACTTCCTCGCCGCCGTGCTCCAGTTCCAGTTCCACCGCGCGCTCTGCAAGAAGGCCGGCTTCACCGGCCCGCTGCACGAGTGCTCGATCTTCAACAACAAGGCCGCCGGCGACGCGTACTGGAAGATGCTCGCGATGGGCGCCTCCAAGCCGTGGCAGGAGGCGCTGTTCGAGCTGACCGGCGAGAAGCAGATGGATGCCACCGCGATCCTCGAGTACTTCGCCCCGCTGCAGAAGTGGCTCGAGCAGCAGAACCAGGGCCAGACATGCGGCTGGTGATCCTCGCCGCCGTGTTACTCGGCGCGTGCAACAAGGCCGGCGATCCGAAGCTCCGCGAGCAGGCCATGCTCGAGGTCAAGCGGCTCGCGCTCGAAGCCTATCCCGCGTGGGCGGCGGCGCATTCCGGAACGGCGTGCCCCGGCAAGCTCGACGAGCTCCTCGAGTATGCGAAGCCAAGCTCGCGCAAGGACCCGTGGGACAACCCGTACTACATGCTGTGCGGCGCGAAGCTGCCGGCGGGCGCGCGCGGCATCGCGATCTACTCGTTCGGCGCCGATGGCGAGGACGATACCGCAGACGACATCCTGTCCTGGAAGTAGCTGGTCCGGCTCACCGCGTCCTGGCGAACAGCGTCGCCACGTAGACCAAGATGATCAGCGGGGCGAAGCCCCAGATCAACGGGCTGACCGTCAGCGCGAGCACGGCCACGCCGCCCAGCAAACCCGCACAGACGTAGGTGCGCTGGCGAACGCTCAGGTCGAGCAGCGCGTCGGGCCCGGGGATCGCGAGATCGAGCCGACCCTCGCGAGCTTCCTGCTGCATCTGCAGCTCCGCGATCCGCTGCCGCTCCACATCGAGCTGCTGCTGCGCCCAGGTCTTCTTCTCGGCCCTCACGCGCTCGTCGTGGGTGCGATCGGCCTCCGCGAGCTCGATCTGCTCGTCCGCGCCATCGGGCGGAGGCGCGAACGGATCCGGGGCGACCGGGGGCGCATCCTTGCGGGGCTCGATCTTTCCGAACCGCAGCGAGCTCTGCGCACGGCGGTCCGCATCGGGCCCATCCGGCCGCGCGCGCTCGAGCTTCTTGAACCGATCGAAGCCCATCAGCTGTCGTCCGCCGGCGAGGCGAGCCGCGCGCGCGTCGAGGCCCACTCGCGGAGCTCCGTGATCTTCTCCTCCATCGTCGTGGACAGCGGCCGCGTCTCGGTCAGCGCGTTCTCGATGTGCGGCTGCCCGAGCGCGCACCGCTCCTCGAACGCCTGATAGAGGCCGGCCACCACGGCCTGCTCGATCTCGGCGCCGGAGAACCCGCGCGCCATCGCGGCGAGCCGCGCCACATCGAACGCCGCCGGCTCGCGGTTCCGCCGCTGCAGGTGGATGTTGAAGATCTCCGCGCGCTCGTCGTGCGACGGCAGATCGATGAAGAAGATCTCGTCGAACCGGCCCTTGCGCAGCAGCTCCGGTGGCAGGTCCTTGATCGAGTTCGCGGTGGCCACCACGAACACCGGCGCCTGCTTCTCCTGCATCCAGGTCAAGAGGGCTCCGAACACGCGGGCGCCCGTGCCGCCGTCGGTCTCGCCCGAACCGCCCGCGCCCGCGAGGCCCTTCTCGATCTCGTCGATCCACAGGACCACCGGAGCCACACCCTCCGCGGTACGGATCGCCCGCCGCACGTTGTCCTCCGACGAGCCCATCAGGCTGCCGAAGATCCGTCCCATGTCGAGGCGCAGCAGCGGCATCCGCCAGTGCGCGGCGATCGCCTTCGCGGTGAGGCTCTTGCCGCAGCCCTGTACGCCGAGCAGCAGCAGCCCCTTCGGCTCGGGCAGGCCGAACTTGCGCGCCTCGTCGCCGAACGCGGCGGTGCGTCGGTCGAGCCAGGTCTTCAGGTATTCGAGGCCACCGACGCCGCCGAGGTCCTGATCCGTCGGGTAGTACTCGAGCAGGCCGCTCTTGCGGATGACCTGGCGCTTCTCCTCGAGGACCAGCTGGATGTCATCGGCATCGAGCTTGTCATCGGTGGCGACGGCACGGGCGAACGCGTTCTGCGCCTCGTTGAGCGTGAGGCCAAGCGCGGCGCGCACCAGGGCCTCCACATCATTGCGATCGAGGTGGACCTCCGCGCGGCCTTCCTTCTTGAGGACCGCGGCGATCCCGCGCAGCAGCTCGAACAGCTCCTGGAAGTCGGGCAGCGGTACATCGAGGACGGTCATGTCCTTCTCGAGCTCGACCGGGATCTTGAGGATCGGCGACAGCAGGATGACGGTCGAGTAGCTGTTCTCGAGCTCGTGCGAGAGCTCGCGCAGCGCGCGCACGACCATCGGATCGTCGAGATAGGGATGAAAGTCCTTGAGCACGACGAGCGAGGGATCGGTGAGCTTGCCGATCGCCTGCAGGGTCTCGACGGGCTTGGTGACCGCCTCGATCGGATAGCTCGCGCGCGCACCGCCGGTTCGCCGCAGACCGCGCGTGGTGGACCACTCGACGAGCTGCTTCGAGTGCCGGCGGGCGAGCTCGCCAAGGATCGAATCGACCCGCTGCTCCTCCCACGACACCAGGTACACGAACGGATACCGCGCCCGCACCAGGGTATCGAGGCTCGCCGCGAAGGCGATGCGCGCCGACATACCCTTGCGAGTATCGCATTACCTGGTGATGGCGATCGGTTGCATGGCCAGGTCGGTTGGCCCTGGGGAGAACGGATGACCTGGCCAGCCGATTTGCCACCCCACGTGCAACTACGTGATCGCAGGCCGTTGTTCGACGAGGGTCCGTGGCACACGCGCTGCACAACGGATCGGTCATCAACAAGCCATCCGCGCCGGGAGATACAGCCATGATGACCTCGTCCAAGAACCTCACCGTCCTCCTCGCCCTCGCCCTGGGCACCTCGGCAGCCACCGGCTGTACTTCTGATTCACCAAACGCCATGGGCGACGATGGAGGTGGCGGTGGCGGCGGCGGCGGCGGCGGTGGTAGCGGCGGTGGCGACGAGGTCAAGCCGACCGACCCCACCGGCACGTACTCGATGCGCAGCTCGTTCGACCTCGCGACCAACATGCCAGGCAAGGTCGGCGTGGTCTCGAACACGATCATCGCGATGACGGATGACGCGACCGATCCGGCGAACTGGATCCTCGAGCAGGTGATCGCACAACTCCCGAGCGGCACCGTGAAGACCCTCCTCAACGGCGCGCGCCCGCTGGTCGCCGGCTACCTCAATGACCGCCTGCTGCAGTTCGCGCCGGACTTTGTCGGCACGATGGTCCAGCTGGGCCACGACTTCGGCGCCATCGCCAAGAACTTCGGCACCAACGAGCAGCTCGTCGTGACCGGTTCGGCCGGCGCATTCATGTCGACCCACAGCGTGATCGGCGCGCACTTCAAGATCGATTCAGTCGAGTCGGACCTCGCGTTCGCCGACTACAACGTGGCCAACGTCGCGGTGCAGGGCGTCGGCGTGACGCTCGATGCGACCGGCCGGTTCGGCATCGCGGACCACAAGGTTCCGCTCAGCTACGGCAAGGTCCTAAAGATCGGCCTCGATGGCATGGTCATCCCGATGCTCGATGCGAACGCGCACAACCTCGGCGAGCTGCTGCAGCATCAGGTCAACTGCACGGCGGTCGGCAACCTGATCGCGAGCCAGATCGGCGGCTTCGGCGCCGGCGCGTTCACCACCGCCTGCAACGCGGGCCTCGTCGCCGGCGCGAACGTCGTCTACGCCAAGATCGCCGACATCGATGGCTCGGCCCTCGAGTTCGGCCTGACCGGCACCGCGAAGGCGCTCGACAGGAACGGCGACAAGAAGATCGACACGATCCAGAGCGGCGCGTGGGCCGGCAACCTGTCCTACGCCGGAACCCCCGCGCCGCTCGCGGCCGCGACGTTCTACGGCGAGCGCAAGTAACCAACAGTTCGACGAACAACGGGTGGTGAGCCCGCGACGTCGAGGATGGCTGGCCGGCCGGAGCAATTCTGCCTCGGCCGGTTTTTTGGTGTTCGCGGCACAGTGGGCACTCGGGTCGTTCGACTCCAATGGGATCGGATGGCCTGACCAGTCGAGTTGCCGATCGCGTCGACCGCTAGCGCAAGTTGCTGATCGATCTGCGCAGCGGCTTCGCACGACGGATGGCACACGCGCTGCACCAAGCGCTGGCACCAATCATCGACGGAGAACTGAAGATGATGACGCGCAACCTGTCCATGTCCCTGTCCATGTGCCTGTCCCTGTCCCTGTCCCTGCTCCTGACCTTGGCTGCTGCCGCCGCTGGTTGCGCCGGCGATGCACCGGGAACGGGGGATGACGGTGGTGATGGCACCACCAACCCGCCCGATAGCCAGCCGGTCCCGCTGACCCCCGAAGGTCGGTTCTCGGTACAGAGCGACTTCGATCTCGCCACCAACCTGCCCGGCACCGCCGGCACGGTAGTCGACTACTTCATCCAGGCGACCGACGACCCGGATGATCCGACCCGGTTCATCGTCCAGAAGCTCGTCGCAGCGCTGCCGAACGGGAGCGTCAAGAACACGCTGAACGGCGCCATCCCGTTCGTCGCCGGTTATCTCAACGATCGCCTGCTGCAGGTCGCGCCGCGCTTCGTGGGCAAGATCGTCGAGGTCGGTGATGCCTTCGGTCAGATCGCCCACCACGTCGGCACCATCGAGGTGCTCGACATCGCCGCCAACGGCGCCACCACCAAGTGGGTGACGGGTCTCCACTTCAAGGTCTACAACGTCGACCTGGAGTTCGCGTTCAAGGACTACGGCATGCAGGAGCTCAAGGTCGACGGCCTTCAGGTCGTGCTCGAGCCCTCCGGCAAGTTGACCATCGGCCAGCACAAGGTCGGCCTGAAGTACGGCCAGCTGCTGAAGCTCGCGCTCGACCAGGCGATCATTCCGATGATCGACCCGAGCGCGCAGAACCTCGGCGACCTGCTGAACAAGCTCGTCAACTGCCAGGCCGTCGGCTCCTACGTGTTTCAGGCCCTCGGCATCGGCTCGGCGAGCACGTTCGAGAGCGCCTGCACGGCCGGCCTCACCGCCGCCGGCCCCGCGCTGTACTCGCAGCTCGACAGCATCGATGGGTCGGCCGTCGAGCTCAGCCTGACCGGCGTTGCGCGCGGCATCGACAAGAACAAGGACGGTAAGATGGACGACATCGCGACCGGCACCTGGACCGGCGACCTCAAGTACGCCAACCAGCCGGCCGTGCTCCCCGCAGCCAGGTTCTTCGGCACGAAGATGTGATGTTTCGAAGCCTCCTCGAGGCTTCGGACCGCCGCCCCGCTCATCCCGGCCGCGGCGGTTTTTTTCGGCGTCAGTACATCGAGCGATCGGGAGCCGGCGCACCGGCGTGACGCTCGAGCTCCGCGTTCATGAACCCACCAAGCACGAGCGCGATCACCGAGAGGTAGAACCACAGCAGCACGACGACGACGCTACCGAATGCTCCGTAGATCACGTCATACGCGGCCACCTTGGTGACCCACTGCGAGAGGCCGACGGAGACGACCAGCAGCACCCCGGTTCCGAGCAGCGCCCCGGGCCACAGGTGGCGCTCGGTGCCGAGCGGCCGCGGCGACGGTGCGTAGCGATAGAGCGCGAGCAACGCTCCGAACAGCACCGCCATCAGGATCGGCCACCGCACCCACTCGGCGACCCCGGCACCGTCGAGGCCGGCCACCGCGAAGATGCCCGGCAGGGCGACGACGACGATGATCACCACGAGCAACCCGATCATCGTGCCTGCCCCCATGAGCAGCGTGAGCGCGAACTTGTGCACGGGGCCGCGGCGCTCGCGCACCCGGTACGCGCGGTTCAGCGTGTCGATCAGCGCGCGCGCTGCTCCGCGTGACGAGAACACGGCGACGAGCACGCTGAACGCCAGCGCGATCCCGATGGTCTGGTTGGAGCGCCCCGCCTGGCGCTCGAGCTGCTCGCGCAGGAACGCGAGCACGCCCGGGGGTAGCACCGTGGCCAGGCTACCGAGATGGGACTGGATCTGCGCCGGGTCGGCGACCAGGCCGTAGATCGAGACCGCCGCCGCGAGCAACGGCAGGGTGGAGATGATCGCGAACAGTGCCGTGCCGGCGGCGAGGATCGGCATCTCGCCGAGCAGGGCTTCGTGAGCAGCGCGCAGCCAGTGGGCGATCAGCGCATCGCTCGTCTCCACCCACGTCTTGGCCCGGCGGAAGACCTTCACGGCATCGATCCTACGCTACGATCTGTGCGCGTGATCGATACCCACTGCCACCTCGATGTCGACGCGTTCGACGGCGACCGAGATCAGGTGGTGCTACGTGCGGCGGCCGCCGGCGTGCGCGGCATCCTGATCCCCGCGATCCGGCCGAGGACCTGGCCCGGGGTGGTCGAGCTCGCCGTGCGCCACGCAGCATCCGGTGTTCGCTGTGCGCTCGGGATCCATCCGCAGATCGTGACCGAGCTGGATGCCGACGAGCTCGCAGGTGACCTCGCGGAGCGGATCGCGCGCGCGGTCAGCGAGGCCGGCGCGATCGCGGTCGGCGAGTGCGGGCTCGATGGCGCGACGGGAGACCTGCCGCTCCAGGAGACCGTGTTCCGCGCGCAGCTTCGCGCGGCCCGTGCGCTCGGTCTTCCTGTGGTGATCCACGTGCTCCGCGCACACGACGCCGCGCCCCGGATCCTCCGCGAGGAAGGCCCGGTGGCCGGCGTGCTGCACAGCTATTCCGGGGGAGCCGACCTGGTCCCTGTCTATCGCGACCTCGGCCTCGCGTTCTCGTTCGCCGGTCCGGTGAGCTATCCCAACGCGCGCCGCCCCGTGGAGGCTGCGCGCGCGATTCCCGCCGAGCTCTTGCTCGTCGAGACCGATGCACCCGACCAGGCACCCGAAGGCCATCGCGGCGGGCGCTCGGAGCCTGCGTTCCTGCCGCAGGTGATCGCCGGCCTGGCCGCCGCGCGTGGCGTGGACGCTTCCGAGATCGCCGCGCTGACCACCGCGAATGCCCGCCGATGGTTCGCGGCGTGGTGACCACGCTTGCTCACGCCGAGGGCGTGCTGCTCGGGCGCCTGGCTCGCCCGTCGATGACGCTTCGCACCTTCCTGAGCAGCGCATCCGGGGTGAGCGGCTTTGCCAGGAACTCGATCTCCGCCTCGATGATGCCGTGCCGAACGATCGTGTCCTCGGTGTACCCGGATATGAACAGCACCTTCATGCCGGGTCGCTGAGCGACCAGCCGCTCCGCGAGCTGTCGGCCACCGAGCCGTGGCATCACGACATCGGTGATCAACAGATCGATCCCTGCCGTGAATTGCTCGCACTGGAGGAACGCGTCGCCAGCATTCTCGGCCTCGAGCACGTGATACCCAGCCCTGCGAAGGACCGCCATCATGAGCCCGCGAACCGCGATGTCGTCCTCGACCAGCAGGATCGTCTCGGCCCCGCCGAGCTGGGTAGCACTCAGCACCGGGATTACCTCGCTCGTCGCGCGACGTTCCGTCCGTGGCAGGTAGACCTTGAAGCTGGTGCCGATTCCCAGCTCGCTGGTGACCGTGATCTGACCGCCGGTCTGCTGGACGATGCCGTACGCCGTCGACAGACCCAGCCCGGTGCCCTTGCTCTTGTCCTTGGTGGTGAAGAACGGATCGAAGATCCGGTCGAGCGTGTTGCGGTCCATGCCCGTGCCGGTGTCCGTGATCTCGAGCAGGACATAGTCCCCCGGCTTGACGGAGGAACGAGTCCGGTCCTCCGTGTCGAGCGCCACGTTGGACGTCTCGATGGTGAGGCGGCCACCCGTTGGCATCGCGTCTCGCGCGTTGACTACCAGGTTCATGATGACCTGTTCGATCTGTCCGATATCCGCATGGAGCCGTGCTGGTCGCGGCGACAGCTGGAAGCTCAGCTCGACGTCCTCGCCCAGCAGTCGGCCGAGCATCTTCTGGACGCCCCGGATCACGTCGTTGAGATCCAGGAACACGGGTTCGAGCATCTGCTTGCGGCTGAACGCGAGCAGCTGGCGCGTGAGCCCCATCGCACGACGACCCGCGCCGAGCACCTCTTCGAGATCCACTCGCATCGGATCCGCTGGCTGCAGGTCATCGACGATCATCTCGGTGTAGCTCAGGATCACGGTCAGCAGGTTGTTGAAGTCGTGCGCGACGCCGCCGGCGAGGCTTCCAACGGCCTCCATCTTCTGCGCCTGGCGAAGTTGCTCCTCTGCGAGCCGCAGCGCCGCGTCGGTCTTCTTTCGTTCGGAGATGTCGCGAGCGATGATCGAGGCACCCGTGACCTGCCCGTGCTCGTCGCTCAGCAAGGACGACGACAGCGCGACATCGACACGGGTACCATCCTTGCGCACGACCACCATCTCGAACTGATCGAGGGACTGTCCGCGGTCGACCAGGAGCCGCTCCTCGTCGAGGGCGAGGCGCTGCTCTGGCGGGTACACCATCGAGATCGGCTGACCGATCGCCTCGGCCGCCGTGTAGCTCGTCAGCTTCTCCGCACCACGGTTCCAGGTGCGAATCGTCCCATCGAGGCCGCGGCTGATGATCGCATCCCCGGAGGATTCGACGATCGAGGCGAGCAGTGCACGGTCTGCATCGCCACGTCGCCGGTCGCTGATGTCCTGGATCACGCCGACGACGCGATACGGGAGATCCTTCCCATCCACGAGGTGACGTTCGATCACCGATCTCGCGTAGACCCAGCGAACCTCGCCGGAGGGCCGCACGATCCGATGCTCGGTCTCCAGCGACGTTCCATGGCTCATCGCGGCCTGGGAGGCAGCGATCAGGCGAGGTTGGTCATCGGGGTGCGCCATCTGGACGAACGCGGCAAGCGTTGGTGGCTGCTCGGTATCCCGGCCGAAGATCCGTGCGCACTCGCGCGACCAGGTGATCGGTGCATCGGGATCCGCGCCCGAGGACCAGCTTCCCAGGCGCGCGCCCGCCTGCGCTTCCTCGAGCAGACGTTGAGTCTCCCGCAGCGCCTCCTCCGCGATCCTCCGGTCGGTGATGTCCCGAAAGTTTGCGACCAGCGCTGCGACGGCCGGCTGGTCGCGGAGGTCGGTGGCCAGTCGCTCGACCCATCGCACCTCGCCGTCACCGCGCCAGACCCGGAACTCCGAAACGGAGGATGGACCGTGGACAAACGACCGGTCCTCGTCCACCGCCAGGTGGATCGCCGCGGTGCCGACGAGCTTGCCGTGATCGACCCCGAGGATCCGGCCCGCCGACGGACTCGCGTACGTGATGATGCCGTCGGCGCCGATCAGCAGGATGCCCTCGGCACTGTGCTCGATCAGTGCGCGAAACCGGGCCTCGCTCTGGCGTAGCGCCTCCTCCGCCCGCCTCCGCGGCGTGACATCGATCGCGATGCCGGTGACGCCGATGACCGTGCCGGCGTCGTCGCGGAGCGGAATCAAGGTGCAATCGAACACGATCCCCGCTTGCTCGAGCTCGCACTGGACCTCTTCACCGCCGAGCGCCCGCTCGATCGACGTCACGGCTCCAGCATGGTGGTGCTGGCGGTCGACCGCCAAAATCCCGACGAGCTCACCGGGGCGGAGTCCGACGAGCTCCACGCCCTTGCCCTCGTGCAGCGTGTACCTCCCTTGCTTGTCGATCGCGAACAGGATCAGCGGAGCGTTGGAGATCACCGTACGCAGTTGCTGCTGTACATCCACCAGCGTCCGCGTTGCCGCGCGCTGGTCGGTCACATCGCGCATCACCGAGAGATGGCGACCCGGCAGCACGTTCGCACGTGCCCAGAGCTCGAGAACGCGCCGCTCGCCATCGGGTCGGATTAGGAGGAATTCCCCGCTGAGGT
>JAYUVX010000322.1:0-11884 GCA_043753855.1 Myxococcales bacterium
GTGAGCTGGCTCGACCAGAACTTCACCCACGTTCCAAAGTTGCTCTCGACGGGCTGCTCCGCGGGTGGCGTCGGCTCGCTCGTCAACTACAAGTTCCTCCGCACCGGCATCCATGCCGTGGAGAAGGGATACTTGCTCAGCGATTCGGGGCCGATCTTCCCGTCGAGCGGGTACTCGAAGCCGCTGCACTCGATGATCCGCGCGGCGTGGAATCTCGATTCGCTGAAGTCCGAGATGCCGCCAGGGTTCTCGCTCGACGACATGGGCTCGATCAACACGGCGCTCGCCGACGAGTTTCCCGACGATCGCCTCGCATCCACGTTGTTCCGGCGCGACATGGACTTCTCGCTGTACTCGTACGAGCGGTTCTACAACTTCCCGCCGAAGCAAGAGATCCTGCGGATGTGGAACTCCGATATTCAGCTGCTCGTGAACCAGTACGACACGCGCGAGAATCTCCACTACTTCATCCCGTACTACCGGAACATCAATGACAGCCACTGCACCACGGTCCTCAACTTCGCGGGGTCCGACATCGAGGAGCGCAACATGACGCTCGCCCAGTGGGTCAACGACTTCGTCGACGACAAGCCGATCGAGAACATGATGGAAGCTCCGGTCCCGGGGGAGGATCCGTAGCTGCGACTCCGGCGCGGTGTCCGCGTCCGGATCCGTGCCCCCATGTTCCAACGCCTCGCCGCTGCGTTCCTCCTCGTCGTCTCGGCCTGCATCCCGCTGGCTCGGCCGGCCGCCTACACCCCGCCGGATCCCGCCGCGCAGCGCGCCGCCTACGCGCAAAGTGCGGGCTATCCGACGAAGCAGTCGCCGGCGAAGCTCGATCAGACGATCGCGACTCAGACCGCGAAGTTCAAGCCCACCGGGCGCAAAGGCGAGACCCGGCTCGAAGCGCCCGAGCCGTTCGTGTTCGATGGCGTGAGCGGCACCTGCTACATGGTCGTGATGCACCTCGGTGAGGGCGCCACCTGGGGCGTCGGCGCCGAGGCCGGCCTCGAGTTCGCGTTTCGCCGGCCCGAGATCGCCGGCTCCGGTGGGCCCGGCGTCGTCGGTCCTGGTGCCGTCGCCTCGGTGGGCTGTGCCGAAGCCACGGGGCCGATCACGCTCACCATGGCGCCGAGGTTCGGCACCGATCCGATGGGCGCCGGCCCGCTCACGATGCAGGTCTACAGCCGCGTGTTGACCCGCGAAGAAAAGCGAAACCTCGAAGCCGATACGCAGCGCCAGATCGCGGAGCAGCGCGAGTTCGCGGCGCGCGAGGCCGAGCGCGAGGCAGCCGCCCGCCGCCGGCGCGACGCCGAGCTCGCCGCGCGGTCCGCGAGCCGTTCGAATTCCAGCAGCATTGGCGGTGGTGGCGGCGGCGGTGCCGCGAGCAGCGGACCGGTCAACGTCACCATCCGCTCGTCGTGCAGCCGTACGGTCTCGGTGTTCTACGGCGACAAACCGAAGTACGGCAGCGGCACCACCTCGTCGATCAGCTCCAACAGCATCAACAGCCACAGCTTCCGTGACGGCGACATGTTCTGGGTGCTCGATGGCTCGGGCAACGGCGTCGCGTCGGTCACCGTCACGCAGGGCGTGCGGAGTCTCGAGATTCTCGGCAGCTGCACGGACCTGTCCGCGCGGTAGGGCCGGGGACGGTTTCAACTTGCGCAACGTACGATCTGGAACCCCGCAGGATCACAGAGGGGCTCGGGGACGGTTTCAACGTACTCAACGTGCGACTGCGCGTCCGGTGTGTCCGTCCGGACCATCATGCTCGCACTCCCCGCCGTGGTCGGCGGCGTCCTCGCCTGGTTGCTGACCCGGTGCGCGACGGCAAGCTCCTCGTCGTCCGCGGTCGGGTTCCGGTGTCGATGCTCCAGGAGCTCCGCGAGGCGGTGACCAACCCGAAGGTCCGACGCGGCCACATCCGCGCCGTGAAGACCGAGTACGGCGGGCAGCTTCCTTGCGGCGGTGACATCGAGGAGGGTCGCGAGCAGCGGATGCGCAACACGTTCATGCTCTACCCGGCCTCGAAGCTCCGCCATGCCCCCGCGATCCAGCAGCCGACGCTCGGACAGCTGTCCGGCGTTGCGTGGATCGCGTGGATGTTCGATCGGTCGGGGCGATGAGCACGTAGCGTAGGTTGAAACCGCCCCGAGCCCCTCTGTGATCTCGCATGGTTCCAGATCGCAGGTTGCGTAAGTTGAAACCGTCCCCCGATCACAGCCCGCGCAGACGATCCGAGAACGCGTATCATCTTCGTCCGTGAGGTTGGCTCTTGGCTGCGTGCTCGGCATCCTGGTCCCGGCCTGTGGGTTTCACGCGCCCGCGAGCAATTCGGTCACCGGCGATGCGCGGCCCGTCGATGCGGCGGATGGCGAGCCCGGCGCACCGCCGATCGATGGCGCGATGATCGACGCCGCGCCGGATGCCGCGAGCTGCCCGGGTGGCTTCGTCGCGGTGCCGGCGGCCGCGACCGGCTCGCGCTACCAGGTGTTCGCGAAGGCGTCGCAGCTCACGGCGCTGACGACCTGCGGAAACCTCAAAACCCACCTCCTCCGCCTGAACACCCAGGCCGAGGCCGACGCGCTCGAGGGCTTCATCAAGAGCCAGACCTCGAGCGGTGACACGGGCCTCTACCATGTCGTCGGCGCACGCGACCCGTTCGTTCGCACGCTGTGGCGCGACCTCGACCTCAGCTTGCTGACGTTCCTGCCGTGGGGAACCGGCGAGCCGACCGGCGGGTTCGGCGTGGATTGTATCGTCTTGAAGCGCGACAACGGCAACGCCGTGATCGGCGCTGATCAATGTGGACCTGTCCACGAGTTCGCGTGCGAGTGCGACTGAGAGTATCCTGACACTCGTGCGCTCATCGGCTGCAGTCCTGATCGCGCTGACGACGGCCGTCGCGGCGCAACCCGCGTCCGAGCTCACGAAGGAGTTCCAGGACGGCGTCGATGCGTTCCGTCTCGGCAAGTACGACGAGGCCAGGGCCCACCTCGAGCGCGCGAAGTCGCTCGATCCCAAGCTGCCCGGTCCGCATCGGTTCCTCGCCGCGGTGGCCCAGGCGCAGGGCCGCTGGGAAGACTGCATCGCGTCGGCGCGGACAGCGCTCGAGCTGAACCCGCGCTCCGCCGAGATCGGGGACACCCGCAAGGTCCACGACGAGTGCCGGCTGGCGGCGGGTCGATCTCCGTATCGCGAGGAGCTCGGCGAGAACGCGGCGATCGCGGTGGTCACCAGCGTCGCGGGCGCCACCGTGAAGATCGGCGGCCTCAACTACGGCGGCACGCCGCTCGCGCCGCGTCCGATCACCGCCGGCGCGCTCGAGATCGATGTCGTGAAGACCGGGTGGAAGTCGATCCACGTCTCGGTCAACGCGCTCGCCGGCGTCGTCACCGATGTCACGCTCGAGCTCGAGCCCGATCCGAACGCCGCCAACCCCGACGTCAACGCCACGCCCCCCACCGCGTTGACGCATGGCTTCTTGCTGGCGAAGGACGTCGAGGCGATCACCGTCGACGGCCAGACCATGAAGCCGGTCAACGGGCGGCTCGAGCTGGACCCCGGCACGCACGTCATCGAGATTGATCGCGCCGAGCACGATCCGTGGCGGCGCCGGGTCCGGATCACCGCGGGGCAGATCACGCCGGTCGCCCCCGAATTCGTCGCCACCGCGCCGCGCGAGCACACGGAGCGCGTCGGGATCGCCCTGGTCAGCGGCGGCGCGGCGATCGCGGTGTTCGGGTTCCTCGCGCAGCTGACGTCCACCTCTGCGGCGGCCGACGCGCGCGAGATCAACCGGCTCGAGACCTCGCGGCCACCCAAGGGCGAGTTCACGCGTGCCGACTTCGATGCGGCTCGTGACAAGGCCCAGAGGTGGTCGCTGATCTCCAACGTCACCTACGTCACGGCGCTCGCCGCGTTGGGGACCGGCGTCGTGTTCCTGTATCTCGGCGAGCGCGAGCGCTCGGATGTCCCGCCGCCGTTCGCGATCACCCCGGTGTTCGGTGGAGCGGTCGTCTCGCGAGGTACCTCCTGGTGAAGTTACTGGCCGTTGCCCTGGTGCTGGCGTCGACGTTCGCCGCCTGCACGTTGCTCGGAGACGATCCGCCCGAGAATTCCTGCAAGTCGGACCTCGACTGCTTCGCGAACATCGAGCAGTGCAACCTCGATGCGGGCGTGTGCGAGATCAAGCCGGATGCCGGCCCGTGAAGCGCGCCGCACTCGCTGTCATCCTCGTCTCGGGATCCGCCACCGCCGGTGGTCTCGGGCGACCCAACAACATCTCGGCGCGTGGCGTCGGCATGGGCGGTGCGTGGACGGCCTGGGCCGATGACGCGACCGCCGTGTGGTTTAACCCCGCTGCACTCTCCGACGTCGAGCCGCAGGTCGATGTGGGCGCCGAGGTCGTCGTGGGCCCGCGAACGTTCACGCCGGTCGCGGACGACGGCACGCGCGGAGCTCCCCAGAGGGCCACCGTGGTCGCGCCGGTCCCGAGCGTCGGTGTGGTCGGACGGTTCTGGTACGACGGTCAGCCATCGCGGTTCACGCTCGCCGGCGGCGTGTGGAACACGTTCGGCGGTCAGGTCGCGTTTCCAAAGACCGGCATGTCGGCGCTCGACAAGACCCAGGATGCGGTGATCGAAGGTTCGGCCGGCACCGCGATGCGTGTCAGCGACAAGCTGAGCATCGGTGCGTCGTTCCGGCTCGGCGTCGGGCTGTTCGCGGTCAACAGCACCAGGATGCCCTACGACGCCGATCTCTCGGCGACCGGCCTCGGCATCTCGATGGCCTGGGGGTTCTTGTTCAAGCCCACCGATCGGGTCCGGATCGGTGTAGCCTGGCGCGCACCGCTGCGGGTCACCACCAGCGGCAAAGGGACGATCGTGGGCGCCAGCGGCACCGAGCAGGTCTCCGTCGAGCACCAGCAGGTATGGCCGCAGTCGGCGTCGCTCGGGCTCGGCATCGCCGCCACTCCGCAGCTCAAGCTCGCGGTGCAGGCGGACTGGATGCAGTGGTCGATCGTGAAGGATCTGATCGTGAAGCTGCCGGGTTCGGGCAACCCCGATCAGGTCTACCGCGAGGACTGGAAGGACTCGTGGACGGCCCGCGTCGGCGCGGACTATGCGGTGACCAGGGCGGCCGCGATTCGCGCCGGCGCCTACTACGACACCAACGCGATCCCCGATCGGACCAGCGAGCGCCAGTACCTGGACTCCAACAAGATCGGGGTGGCAGCAGGTGGGAGCTTTCGTACAGGGCCGTGGCGGGTCGATGCCGCCATGGATTTTCTGTTGCCGAGCACGCGCACCGTCCCGAACAACACCTCCGCTACCCCAGACTACGACCGGGCGAAGGCCCCAGGGGACTACAAGACGACTCTCTTCACGTTCGAGGTCTCCGTTGCGCGCGTCTTCTAGACTTCCGCATCAAGCGCTGGCTATCATTCGACACAGGGGGTCGCACCACGTGCGTCGTCGAGCTTCACTAACCATCATCGGGCTTGGTCTGGTCGTCAGCGCAGCGGGCTGCGTCGACGGCTTCCGTGGCTCCAATCTTCAGATCGACCTAGGCAACGCGATGCCGGCGCAAGCATCGCCGGGCACCATGCCCGATTCCAGGCAGCTCCCGTCGAACGTGCACTTCACGATCTACGGGATCCAGATCGCCGCCGATCGCGATCGGTTGTTCGAGCTCCAGAAGTTCGAGGTCCACCCGATCGTCGATCTCAAGTCGCCGTGCTTCATCGACGTCGGCGAGCGCGTGCCGCATCCCGGTCTGCACGTCAGCAAGTTCCTCGACGCGATCGCGGCGGACACCGGCATCCCGGACTATCGCAACCCGCCGGCGAGTGCCACCGAGGCCCAGAAGATCGATGTCGCCACGGCTGCGCAGCGGATGATGAACATCGCCGGACTCGGCGGGGAGATGGGTGGCATCAAGGCGGTGACCTCGGCGTCGACGAGTGGCTATCCGGCGGTCGCTCCGAGCTGCGCGATCGTGGCAAACATGATCCCGCCGCCGATGTGCGCCGACGAGGCGTCGAACCAGCACCGCCTCGAGCTGTGCGAGAAGGCGTGGAAGGACGATCCCACCCTCTGGGAGGGCACCGATCGCGTGCTCGTCGCTCCACTCGGGGGCACCACGTTCGGGCTGGTCGACGGCACGAACCCGGTCAACCTCGCGCCGGTCGGCGGCGCGCAGTTCTTCATCGACGAGGCTGTCGGCAACATGGACGCCTACGCGGTCTACTACCAGACCGACGGCAAGACCGATCCCGGCAACCTGCTGCTCTACGGCACTCCCACGTACCCGACCCGGGGCGTCACTCACGTTCACCTGACGAGCAGCGTCAACCCATCTCTCACCGCCGACATGGCCGTGTTCGCCAATCTCGGCGAAGACGATCTTCACTTCTAGGAGGGCACATGCACACCCGATGGATCTTGATCAGTGCGGTGCTCGCCGCCTCCCAGGGCGGCTGCAAGAGCATCGAATGCGGTGATGGAACGATCGAACGCAATGGGAATTGCGTCGGTGGGGACACCATCGTCGGCAACGCGATGTGCGGCCCGTTCACCACCCTGCAGGGCGACAAGTGCGTGCCGATGTTCCCGCCCACCCAGTGCGATCCGGGGACCACGAGCACGGACGTCGATCCGGCCACCGGCGTGACCACCTGCGTCGGCACCGGCTCGAGTGGCGGGTGCACCGGGGCGTTCGCCTGCCCGGCGCCGGCCACCGGCAAGCAGACGATCTGCGGCCAGATCTATGACTTCGAGAACAACATGCCGTTCGCCACGTCGAACGCGACCGGTGCGCAGTGCACCGCGGCCACCGCCGATGGTCCCTGTGCGCTGAAGATCCAGGCGTACGACGCGATCCAGTTCGGCACCAATCCGGCCACGGCAACGCCGCTCAGCACCGCGCCGCTCTACATCGATGACTGCGGCCGCTATCGCGTGACCGACATCAGCGTGCCGGCAGGCCCGTTCATCGGTCTCGGACTCGACGACGCGATGGGAACCAATGGCCCGGCGGGTGTCACCAACACCGTCGGTATCGCGATCCCAAAGGCGCCTGGCATGGCGAATCGTGACTTCGAGGCGTGGATCGTCAAGAAGTCGACCACCGACCAGTGGATCGCCTCCGGCGCGCAGCCGCTCTCCGGCGGCTACTACATGAACGTGTTCCGCGGTCACCGCACCGGCTTCGACAATGCCCCCGGGGTGCAGGCCACGCGCGGTGGCAACCCGAACACGGCCAACGACTATTACTTCACGCCGGCGCAGACCACGCGCCAGACCATCCTGACCTCGGCCACGGTCACGGGCATGAACGGCACCGCGCTGATCACCAACGCGACCGTCGCCGAGGGTCCGACCTACGCCGGCCAGGGCGGTATCCCGGCCGAGTGCGTGTGGGAAGCCCACGCCGGTGCAGCGATCCCGGGCATCGTGTTCATCCAGTTGTTCCGTCCCCAGAACGCTGTTGCCCAAACGTGCCCGCTCTGAAACCCGTCATGCGGCTAGCCCTTGTCCCGGCGCTGATCGCGGCCACCACGGCGTCAGTTGCGGCTGACCCGACCAGTGGCGTCGACAGCGTGCTGTTCCGCAGCTCGTACGACACCAGCGGCGTGTTCGCCGTCGAGGGCGCCCGGCTCATGCCGAAGCGCGACATCTCGTTCAAGGTGTTGATCGGCTACGCCAAGTCTCCTCTCGATCTCGCGGTGCCTGGCATCGGCAATGCGGCCGGCGACCAGTCGGTGGACAAGATCCTCGACTACGTCGTGACGCTCGACATCGCGTTCGGCATGTCGCTGACCGACAAGCTCGCCGTGGGCTTCGACCTCGGCGGCTACCGGACCTCGACCGGTGTCGGTTACGGCAATCGCGGGCGCTACGCCAACGGCGCGGTGTCGACCAGGTCCACCGGCCTGATCGCACTTCGCCCGCTGTCGAACATCGATCCCTCCGCAAATCCCAACGATGCCAGTGCCTATCTCGGTGATGGGCTCGCCGGACCGCTCGACGTTCGCGCTGGCATCAAATACGCGCTGTTCACCAACCAGCACATCGCGCTCACCGCGGTGGGCTCGGCGTTCCTGCCGTTCGGCGAGGACGAGATGCTGCTCGGCGATCGCGGCATCGTGTTCGAGCCGAAGCTCGCGGTCGACTGGCGCAAGGATCGGATCAAGGCCACCCGCGTGGTCGGAAATGTCGCCGCCCGGATCCGCCAGCGCAGCGTGCTCGAGGGCTACGACACGATGAATCCCGACGCGAGGGCCGCCGACGCGAAGGCCTATCTCGACGTCGGATCCGAGATCGTCCTCGGTGGCGGCGCGGTCTACGAGCTCACGCCGCGCACGCTCGCTGCGCTCGAGCTCCAGGCGTTCATCCCACTTCCCTCCGCTGCGTCGTATGGCTCGTGCCGCCGCTACAACGGAAAGTCCTGCGGGACGCTGACCGGCGCGGACTACTTCGCCGGCGCCGGTGCGGGCGACTTCACGCTGGTCGGAACGCTCGGCGTGATGCTGCGGGTCTCCGCCGACGTCACCGCGAACCTCATGATCGGCACCGGCCAGGTCGGCGCGCGTGGCGATGACTTCCGGTTCACCACCGGCTTCGTGTGGGCTCCGCAGCCCTCGGGCGCCGCGGCACCGGGGCGTAATGACAAGGACGGCGACGGCATCCCCGACTCGGTCGATGCCTGCCCCGACGATCCGGAGGACAAGGACGGTTACCAGGACGAGGACGGCTGTCCCGATGTCGACAACGACGGCGACGGCATCCCCGACGCCGAAGACCAGTGCCCGAACGAGCCCGAGGACAAGGACGGGTTCAAGGACACCGACGGTTGCCGCGAGGACGACAACGACAACGACGGCATCCCCGACACCGCCGACAAGTGCCCGGATCAAGCAGAAGACAAGGACGGCTTCCAGGACGAGGACGGCTGCCCCGATGAGGACAACGATGGCGATGGCTTTGCCGACGCGGTCGACAAGTGCCCGAACGATGCGGAGACCGTCAACGGCGTCGATGATGACGACGGTTGCCCGGATGTCCGCGGTACCACCGGGCCCGAGGAGCGCGCCGATCGGATCGACCTCAAGGGTGGCCAGGTCGTGTTCACCAGGAACACGAACAACCTGACCGCGGGTGCCAAGCAGCTGCTGAACCAGGTCGCCGCGATCATCAAGGCACGCAAGCTGACGGTCCGTATCGAGGTCCACGTCCCGCTCGGGACCAAGGCCAACGGCGCCGCCGCGGTGAACGCGCAGAAGAAGAAGGACAAGGTCACGGCACAGGCACGGGCCAAGGTGATCGCGGACTACCTCGCGACCCAGGGCGTCACGCCGCAGCAGCTCCAGGCGGTCGGCATCGGCTCGGATCGTCCGCTCGGCTCGGCGAACGCGAGCGACCCTGTCAACGAGCGCACGGACTTCATCAAGGCGCAGCAGGGAGGTACCCCTTGAAGCGGCTCGTCCTGCCTGCGGTCCTGCTCGTCGCGTCGACCGCCCATGCGCAGGACCAGACCGCGGTCACCGACGTCGAGGTTCCGGCCTTGGTCCTCGAGCAGGGCGAAGCAGCCACCGGCGGAGCGGACTCCGAGCTCGATCTGGCCAACGTGGTGCAGAGCGCGGCAAAGGGGAAGACGACCGTCCAGGAGGCGCCGGCGATCGTCACCGTCGTCACCGCCGACGAGATCCGCGACCGTCAGTTCCAGACGATCATCGACATCTACTCGACGGTCCCGGGGTGGAACAGCTCGAGCCTCGGGACCAACACGTTCCCCGCACCGCTGGTCCGCGGCCAGGTGCAAGCCGTCCAGTACCTTCACGACGGCGTATCGCTGTTCGATCCGGGCTTCAACCTCGCGGCGATCAATCGCGGGCAACCGATGGAGATGATCAAGCGCGTCGAGCTGATCACCGGCCCGGGCGGCGTGCTGTGGGGCTCGAACTCGTTGCTCGGGATTCTCAACATCATCACCAAGGATGCCGAGGATATCGAAGGCGTCGAGGTCGGCGGCGCCGTCGGCGATGGCCGCGGCGATCGGAGCATGGGCCGCGCGTATGTCATGGCCGGCAAGAGCGGCCTGATGGGCGGCAAGCTCAAGGCGTTCGTTCACGGCAGCTTCGAGACCTACGACGGCGCCGCGCAGCGGTTGCCGATCCTGCTGTTCCACTCTCCCATTCCGCAGCCGAACTCGGCGAACGTCTACGGCCCGCTGGTCACCACTGATCAGGCGCGGTCGATGCTGGTCAACCTCGACGGCAAGGTCACGTACGGCGACTTCCAGCTCCGCGTCTCGTTCCCGTTCGGTCAGCGCTATAACCCGGCCGGGCTCTCGGCCAACCCGAGCCGCGAGCACCTCCCCGAGGACAGCGTGTGCACCCAGGGCGTGACGAATCCGGCGTGTGCCGACCCGTTGCGCACGAGTCGCTTGAACCGGGAGGACACCTTCGATCGCTACGCCGTCGCCGAGTATCGGACGCGGTTCGCGCACGGCAAGGCGGGGATCACCGCACGCGGGTACTTCATCCAGTTCGTGCGGGGCTTCGGTCCCGTCCAGGTGCTCACGCCGTCGGACCTGATCCAGGGTGGCCTGGCCTTCAAGGTCGATTTCACGACGTATCGGGCCGGTGGTGCGTTCGATGGAGATCTGGAGCTGGGCCGCAAGACCCGCGTGCTCTACGGAGCCGAGGCGTTCAACGAGTTCAAGATCGATAACGTCACCACCTCGCGGCAGGGTCCAGGCACCCAGTCGTCGATCGCAGCCCCGTATGACCTGACCCGACTCCCGCTCCCGTGTCCGCGCATCTTCGACAGCACCAAGATGAGGTTGACCCCGGTGCCCGGTTGCGCGCTGACCTACGCGTTCCCCGCCGACCGCACCGTGCTCGGCGCCTACCTGAACCCGCAGTTCCGGCCGAACAAGAACTGGATCTTCGACGTTGGCGCCCGCCTTCAGGTCGCGCCCGATGCGCTTGGCTCGCTCACGTACCCGGTCAACACCACGCTCGCGGCCACCGCGGTGTGGAACTTCATTTCGAACTGGCACGTGAAGCTCAACTACGCCCAGGGGTTCCGCCCTCCGGTCCTCAACAACACTTCGTCCAACGGAGAGGACGTCCAGATCGGCGGTGACCCGAAGCTCAAGGTCGAGACCTCCGATTCGAGCCAGGTCGAGGTCAACGCCCGTATCTACAAGGGGGATCGGCGGATCCGCGAGCTCGCGTTCCGGGTCGACGGCAGCTACACCCGGGTGCTCGACCTGATCCAGGTCAACGTGGGTAGCTACCGCAACACTCCGGAGCGTCGAATCGCCTCCGCGGAGTTCCTCGGCAAGCTCTATGTCCAGGGCGGCCACCGGCTCGAGCTCGGCTACACCTGGCTGCGCGTCGCCACCGACGACAAGGGCCTCTATCGCGCCCTTCCGGAGCATTCGTTCACGCTCGCGAGCGTGTTCAACCTGGTCTCCAACAAGCTGACCGCGACCTCGACGTTCAAGGTCAGCGGCGCCGCCGAGGATCCGAACCGGCTCGTCGAGTACCGTGGGCTGACCTTCGACGCGATGGGCAATCCGCTGGGGCGGGCGGACGTCAAGCCCACGGACCTGGTCATGGACCGGCTCCCTCCGCTGGCGGAGATGGTCCTGGGCGTCCAGTACACCCCGACCCCGAAGCTCAGCGTCCGCGCGAGTGTCTACAACGTCCTGGTGGGCCACTTCTACCAGCCCGACGTGAACTACGACTACGAGCCGCACCTCGAGTTCGTACCCAGCCCCCACGAGGGGTTCCGGGCCTATGTGTCGGCGATGTATCAGTACTAGCGGCACACCTACATCGGAGTGGCCGATCGATACGGTATGATGA
>JAYUVX010000323.1:0-84195 GCA_043753855.1 Myxococcales bacterium
CCGACCGATCGGCCGGTCGCGCCCGCGCCGGCAGCGACCTGGGTCCCCGCGCCGCGCTACCCCACACCGGGCACCGTCCTTCTGCACGGCAAGTATCGCGTCGAGGAGCTGATCGGCGAAGGCGGCATGGGCTCGGTCGTTCGCGCGATCCACACAGAGCTCGACGAACCGGTCGCGATCAAGATCCTGCTGCCTCATTTCGTCGAGCGCGAGGACGTCGTGCGGCGCTTCCTGCGCGAGGCGAAATCGGCCGCGAAGCTCAAGAACGAGCACGTCGCGCGCGTCATCGACGTCGGCTTCCTCGATGGCGAGCTCGCCGGCCGCCCGTACATCGTGATGGAGCACCTCGAAGGCTCCGACCTTCGCGCGATCATCAAGCACGACGGTCCGCAGCCGCCCTCGATCGCCGTCGACCTGCTCCTGCAGGCATGTGAAGCGATCGCCGAGGCGCACTCGCTGGGCATCATCCATCGCGACATCAAGCCGGCGAACTTCTTCATCACCCGTCCCGACGCGGTCACGCCCCACCTCAAGGTGGTCGACTTCGGAATCGCCACCTCACCGCAGGGCGCCGAGGATGTCACGAGCACGCACACGATCGTGGGCACGCCGGCGTACATGGCGCCCGAGCAGATGCGACACGCGCGGGAAGCGAACGCGCGCAGCGACGTGTGGTCGCTCGGCGTCGTCCTCTACGAGACGCTCGAAGGTCGGCGCCCGTTTCCGTCGGACATCTACTCCGAGCTCGTCCTCACGGTCGGCATGGATCCGCCGCAGCCGATGACGCGCGCACCGGAGGCGATCCGCGCGGTCGTCTTGCGCTGCCTCGAGAAGCCGCTCGACCGGCGCTACCAGACGGTCGCGGAGCTCGCGCTCGACCTCGTACCGTTTGCATCCAACACCGTCGCGGCGCTCGCCTCCGCCGAGACCAGCCGGCGTCTACTCGAACGGCGCAAGTCGAACGTCATCAGCGCACGGAACGAGCGCGGCGAGCCAACCTCCGGAACGCCCGCGCCGCTCACGCCGATGTCGCGGCTGCCACTGATCGGCGCGATGCCGTCGGGAACGCACCCGGCCCCGGTCCCTGCGCAGGGTCGGCACACCCGATGGGGTGTCATCCTCGCGAGCTTCGCCGTCGCCACCGCGATCGGTGGCGGTGGTGCGTGGTGGTACATGACGCATCGCGAGCCCGACCCCGCGCCATCAACGATCGCGCCACCCGCGACGAAGGTCGAGCCGAACATCGGAGGGCGGGAAAAGATCAAGAAACCGGTCGTCGATCCGAGGACCGCCGATCCGATGCCCAGGACCCTGCCCGAGCAGCCCGCAGCGGCGAGCACCGTGACACCGCCGAAGCCCAGGCCCCCCGCGCCGATGAAGCCGGTCAAGCCGAAACAACCGGTCATCAAGAAGCCAGCCGACGACGACCCGTTCAGCCGGCGCTAGCGGGCGCTTCGCGGGCGCTACCGGTTCTCAACTCCGCCCGTTGATTGCAGCTACGCGAACTACCACGCCGAAACGGAGTACTGCGTCAACGGTGGCACCGTGAACCGCAGCGGCTCCGAATCGCCGAAAGGTGACGGCCGCTGGGGGCAGTCGGACATGGCAGGCAATGCCTACGAGCGCGTGCTCGACGGCTCGGGCTTTTACCCAGTCGGTCGCAACAACTGCGCCCAGGGGTTTCCCGCGTACCAGGTTCGCGGGGGAAACTTCTTCTCTAATGGAACGACGTCGCAATTGGGCATTCCAAGCGACCTGCGCACGGCCAGTAGCCAAACGAGCTTCATCGGTCCGAGCATGCGAGGTGGTGTGAACCAGCCCTCTGCGCAGGGTTTCCGCTGCGCGCGTACGCCGTAGCAAACGCGAACGCACAGGCGTGCAGAGGTAGCCCGCTCGCTCGACGAGGTATAGCGGTCGGGAGGGAACGCGACGTTGTTGCCGAGCACGCGGAGCTGTCGCGGTTCTCCGCTCGCTCGTTGCTGGCACGAAGCAGAACGAGAACGCACGGCGCGGTCAGGTCGCGGTCACCGCGATGGTGAGGGTCTCGACGCGGGCATCACCCTCGGAATCGACCGCCGTGACGACGAATTTGATCCTGGCGGTGCCCGCCGGAAGGTCGGCGGCGCTGAACGTGGCCGCGCATCGAGCGCTGCCGCTGGGCAGTTGCAGCATGCCGAACGGGTGCGCTGGATCGGCGCTGTCACAGCGGACCGACTCGCCGAGCGGCGCGTCGTTGGCGGCGAGGTAGCGCGCGAGCACGCGCAGCGAGGCCGCGCCGCGGATGGAGCCGGCGACCACGGTCGCTCCCCCGCTCGGCGGGATCGAGGAGGGCAAGGCCATCATCGAGATGCCGGGCTGGATGTCGAGCGCGACAACGACCGACTGGTCCGTGCTGCCCGCGGCAGTGAACAACCAGCAGCGATCCGTGGCGTCTTCGGAGCTGATCCTGTACGCCGCCATTGCGGGGCCGCTGTGGATGAGTGCCCAGCCATCGGTCGGGACCGCGGCGCATGCAACCGTGGCGACCACGGGCTCGAAGATCCGGACCGCGGTCGCGTTCGACGTGGTCCACGAGGCGATGATGTTGGTCGCCTCGAACCTCACCTGTCCGTCGAGCGCGTCGTCGTTGGAGATCATCAACGTGGAGAACTGCGCGCCTGGCGGGGCGTCGATGGGAGACGGGGCGTCGATCGGCGCTGGAGCGTCCACCTGGGTGGGTGCATCGATCGCCAGCGGGGCATCCACGGGTGCCTCTGCATCGATCGGAGGCGCCACATCGAGCGCGGCGGCGTCGGAGCGCCGGGGCGGCGCCGCGTCGGCGATCACGGCCGACGTGGGCTCGTGGCACGCGGCAACAGACATCAGGCAGGCGGCGATCGGCAGGCAGGCCGACCAGGGTACAGAGGGACGCATGAGAAACGGGCTCCTACGTGGAGGGGGATGACACCTGGAGCACGCGCGCCAACCCCGGCGGTTGCGCCGGCGATGCAGGATTGTTTGCCGCCCGTCGTCACCAGCGTGCATCGGTCACGGCGGCGGGCAATCCGCGATCGCTTCGCGACGGGCCCACGTGGCGAGCTGCGCGAGGAGGTCCACGCCTGCCGGCCCGGCCTCGCGCGCGGCGGCGCAGGCGGCACGCTGAGCGCGCAGAGCTTCCGCGCGCCGGCGGGTCGCAAGCAGCGCGCGCGCCAGGTTGTACGCGGCATCCGCGCGCATGTTCGCGGGCGCACCGTCACGTAGTTGCAGGCGGCGGGACCGCTCCAGCCCGGCGATGGCCTCGCCGGGGCGACCACGTTCGATCGCCATCGCGCCCGCGAGGATCAGCGCCGGGGCGAGGTCCGGATGCTCGGGACCGAGCGCCGCTTCGAGGTCGTGTACCACCTGCGCGACAACCGGGGCGGCCTCGTCGAACCGGCGGAGGTTGAACAGCGCGGCAGCCACGTGCAATCGATCCGTTGCGACCGCGGCATCGGCGGCGCCGAGGTGAGCTTCGTCGATGACGAGCGCTTCGCGAAAGTGGGCCAGTGCCGGCGTACGTTGGCCCATCCGGTCCTCGACGACGGCGCGATTCGTCAGCACACCCGCGATGATCTGGGCGCGCGGCCCGACGGCACGCTCGTAGAGCTGCTGCGCGCGCGCGAGCATCGCGAGGGCCGCGTCGTACTCGCCGGCGTCGGCAACGAGGAGCGCAAGGTTGACCAAGGTGGTACCGATGTCCGGGTGGTCGCGGCCCTGGGTCGACTCGCGCATCGCGAGCGAACGCTCCAGCGCGGCTCGTGCCTCGGCGGGCGGCCCGACCTCGGACAGGACGGTGCCGAGATGATCGAGGATTTCGGCGAGCGGCGCCCCCGGGCCGAAGGCGACCTCGGCCTCGGCCAGCGCACGGCGCAGCGTGGACGCGGCATCGCTGCGTTGACCCGCGCCGTAGTAAACGATGGCGAGGTTGTCGAGGCGGCGCGCCTCGAGCTGAGGGTCGCCACCCAGACGAGCGATCGCCGCCTCCGCCTGCGCTGCAAACGCGAGCGACTCGGCGAGGCCCGACGAACTGTGGCCGAGCACGCCGCACAGCTCGATCGCCGCGCGTGCACGCACACGATCGGCGCGACTGGCGTCGGCCAGCGCCACCGACTCGCGCAGCGCGGCGATGGCACCGTCGTCGTCGTCGTCGCGCGTGCGTGCGGCTCCGAGCGCGAGCAGCAGCTCCGCGAGCACGGGTCGGTGCGCGATCGCGCGCGCCTCGCCGAGCATCGCGGCGGCCAGCCGATTGGCCTCGACGGGCCGGCCGGCCAGCAACCACGCTTTGACCTCGGCGATACCGGTCGAGAGCTGGTTCCAGCGCCGCCGCAGGTCCGGGGCGGTCGGGGGCGGATCCGCATCGAGGAGGTCGCTGCCCCGCGCGCACTCGTGAGCATCGGGCAACCCGGCGAGGGCGTCGCCCGCGCGGCCCAGGAGTGCGTCGTCACCGCGACGGAGCAGCGTCAGCAGCGCACCGAGCTCCTCGCGTCGGCGCGCCAGACAGATCATGCGACGGTCGTGCGCGGGTGCGGTGGGCGAGGCCGTGGGCGCGACCGCGCATGCAGAGGCCACGCTGGCAGCGAGCTCGGCGGAGATCCGGACGATGTGGCCATCGACGCGACGCGCGGCATCGGCGCCGCCTCGCGGGGCTGCTAGCCCGAGCACGCGAGCGAACAACGCGAAGCGCACGGAGGGCGACGCGACGTCGGCGCCACCGGCGCCATCGGCGACACGGCCGACCCGGCCGACACCGATCGCCCGCTCGCAGGCCTCGGCGGCCGAGAGGTCCGCGCGTCCATCGCCGCGCCCACGAAGGACCGCAACGATCAGCACGATGCCGAGGATCAGCGCGACGCCGGCCAGCGCTGTGGCGCGAAGCATCCGCGGCCGCGAGGTCGGGACGAGCTCGCGAGCGAGCGAGAGCATGTCGGGGAAGCGATCCTCGGGAAGCGTCGCGAGACCACGTGCGAGCGCGCGCTCGAGGCGTCGCGGGAGCACGATCCCGCGGGGCCACGGGCGTGTTTCACCTCGTCGCTTGGCGGCGCCCAGCGCGTCGAGCGCGCCAGCTGCGAATGGCAGCTCACCGGCGAGCGCTTCCCAGAGCGCCACGCACAGCGCGAACTGATCCGCCCGCCCGTCGACCGCCGCGCCCGCGTGCTGTTCGGGCGCCATGTACGCGGGGGTGCCAGCGATGCCCCGGCCCGAGCCGCCGGGCGTGATCGGATCCGCGAGGCCGAAGTCGGCGACCCGCACGATGCCGTCCTCGCCGACCAGCAGGTTGCCTGGCTTGACGTCGCGGTGAACCAGTCCAGCGGCGTGAACCGCGGCGAGCCCGCGCGCGGCCTGCGCGAACAGCCCCGCGATCCACCACAGGTGCGCCGACCCGGTCGCTCGCCGCAGGGCGAGATGGGTGCGAAGACTCTCGGCGCGGTCGAGCGCCATCGCGACGTACACACCATCGTCGAGCTCCCCCGCCTCGTGGACGGCGACCACGTGCGGGTCGCTGACCTGCGCCTGCGCGCGAGCCTCGGCGAGCAGCCGCGCTCGCGCGCGCGGGTCGTCGCGATCGGCGCGGACGATCTTCAGCGCGACGGCGCGATCGAGCCGCGGATCACGGGCACGGTAGACCTCACCGGCCGCGCCAACACCGAGCAACGCCTCGAGCTCGAAGCGCCCGGCACGCGGCGGTGGCGCGGAGACCGCGGTCCCCAGTCCGCAACGCACGGAAGCCGAGACCAGCTCGCGGCATGCCTCGCAACCGTCGAGGTGCACGAGGGCACGGGCGTCGACCACTCCGTCGCAGACGATGGCCAGCACGTCGTCGTCGACAAGGCAGTCGGTGGCCACGCCTCGCTGCTATACACTCCGCGAATGCCGCCGGCAAAGTCTGCGCGCGACGAGTACCTCGCCCGCCTGCCGGCCGCGCCTCCGCCCCCGCAGGACCTCGACGCCCGCCTCGACGCGCTGGTCGCGGCCGCGATGGCGGCGCATCCCGAGGTCGCCATGGACCCGACCGGCTTTCTCGCGCACGTCGCCTCGCGCGTGGCCGGCGGTGGCACGGATCCGTACGCCCTCGGTGAGCTGCGCGCCGGGCCGCTGCACCTGGCTGCAGCGATCCTCGCCGGCGAGCGCAACGCGGTCGAGGTCTTCGAACGAGCCTACTTCGGGGCGGTGAAGAGCGCGCTGGCCCGCCTGCTCCCTCCCGGCGAGCGTGCCGAGGTCGAGCAGCAAGTGCGCATCAAGCTGTTCGTGGGCGGCGACGACGCTGCGGCGACGACGACCTCGCGCGCGCGGATCGCCGACTACACCGGCGTACGCGATGTCGAACCCTGGCTGCACGTGGTCGCCGCCCGTACCGCCCTCGATCATCGGCGTGCGATGTCCACGCGCGCCGGGCGCGAGCGAGCCGCGGAGCTCACCGTGGATGACGTGCTCGCCGCGGTCGGTGGTGACGCCGAGCTCGATCTCATTCGAGCTCAGCACGCCGACCTCGTCAAGCAGGCGTTCGCGGCTGCGATCACCCTGTTGCCCGGCGACGAGCGCACCTTGCTCCGCCAGCACCTGCTCGATGGGCTCACCATCGACGATCTGGCGAGTCTCCACCGTATCCATCGCGTGACCGCATCGCGCTGGCTGGTGCGTGCGCGCACCAGGCTCGTGGATCGCCTGCGTGACACGCTCGCGACCACCCATGGCCTGTCGCCGGCCAGTGTCGACAGCCTGCTCCGCTTGCTGGCCAGCACGATCGACCTGAGCCTCGAGCGCGTGCTCGGCGAGACCTGACGCATCGAAGCCATCGAGCCGACGCTCCCCGCCGTGTGCGCTGGCTCAGGCGTGGATCGCGCGGGCGACCGGGGCGTGCTTGCCCTGCTGCCACAGCGCGCGCTCCACGGCGAGCAGCAGCGGACCGAACGTGGCGCGCTCGAGCGCCGACACCACGAAGCCACCACTGTGCCGCGCGAGGTACTCCGCATCGTTGGCCTCGATCCGATCGGCCTTGTTCCACACCAGGATGCGCGGCTTCTCCGAGAGGCCGAGGTCCGCGAGGATGCCCTCGACGGCGCGGATCTGCTGATCGCGATCCGGATCGCTCGCGTCGACCACGTGGACCAGCAGGTCAGCGTCCTCCATCTCCTCGAGCGTGGCCCGGAACGCGCGGGTCAGCTCCTCCGGCAGATCGCGGATGAAGCCGACGGTGTCGGTGATCACGACCTCGCGCTCGTGAGGGAACCGCAGGCGCCGGCTGATCGGATCGAGCGTGGCGAACAGCTTGTCGGCCGCGAGCGCATCGCCCTCGGTGAGCGCGTTGAGCAGCGTCGACTTGCCGGCGTTGGTGTAGCCGCAGATCGCGATGATCGGCACGTCGCGGTGGGTGCGACGGTGGCGGCGCAGCCGACGGTCGTCGGCGAGGTTCTCGAGCTTCTTCTCGAGCAAGTGGACCCGCTCGCGCGCGCGGCGGCGGTTGATCTCGAGCTTGGTCTCACCCGGACCGCGTCCACCGAGGCCCGCCTTGCCGCCGACGCCGGCGGTCAGCCGCGACATCATGGTGTTCTTCTCGACCAGCCGTGGCAGCGCATAGCGCAGCTGTGCGAGCTCGACCTGCAGCTTGCCGTCGCGACTGGTCGCGTGCTGCGCGAAGATGTCGAGGATCAGCATCGTGCGATCGAGCACCTTGAGCTCGGTCGCATCGCTGATCGCGCGGGCCTGACCGGGCGACAGATCGGGATCGAAGATCACGCACTCGGCACCGAGCTGCATCGCGCGCAGCAGGATCTCGTCGAGCTTGCCGCGCCCGACGAGGAACTTCGGATCCGCCTCGGGGCGGCGCTGGATCAGCGTGTCGAGAATCTTCACGCCGGCGGTGCGGCAGAGCTCCTTCAGCTCGGCGACCCGGGCCTCGCTGTCCTTTGCGCGCCCGAGCTGCACGTGGACGAGCAGGACGCGATCCTTGCCGGCATCGGTGGCGAGTACCTTGCGGGCGCGGCCGAACTCGGCCTCGAGGTTGGTGATGAGGTCGATGAAGTCGAGCTGCGAGTTGGTGGCGACCTCGCCGGGAAGCTCCTTCCACGGCCGGTCCGACGGACCCTCGGCGACCAGGTGGCCGACGAACAGCTTACCCGGGCGACCTGCCGCATCGACCGTGATCGCGGCCACCACATCGAGGCGGAGCAGCGCGAGATCGGTGAGATCATCGCGGGTCAGCGGCTCGCCGCGGAGGTGCGTGTGGACGAGGCGCAGGCCGCGGAACCGTCCCTTGCCGCCGCGCATACGACCGACATCAGGCAGCGTGATCTTCGACGCATCGCCCACGAACACGTGCTCGATCGCGCCGCGCCGATCGATCAACACGCCGATCTGGCGATGCAGCTCGGCGCTCTGTAGCGCGAGCTGGGAGACCAGCTCCGACGACACGATCTCCGAAGGCGCGACCCGCCGGCGATACAGCCGCTCGAGCGCCTTGATCTCGCTGGCCTTCAGGCCCGCCAGGTTTCCTGTGACTTGTTCCTGCAAGCGCGGGCACTCTACCCGAAGGTTCGTGAGCTGCCCAACGGAAGCCCGCAGGTGCGATGCCCCGGGCGAACCAAGGCCCCGATCGCGACGCCAATCTAGCGATTGCAGGGAGGGGATGCGGGGATATAGTGGCTCCTGTGAGTCGGAGGTTCCGTGCGCTGGTGGCGCATCCACAGGTGGAGGCGCTGGGCGAGCTCGCGGAGCTCCTCGGTGGGCTCGGCCTGCAGGTCGATACCGCACGCACCACCGTCGAGGCGCTCAACAAGCTGCGCACAAACCCGGCGCACGTGGTCGTCTCGTACCAGCTCTCCGGGAGCTTCGATGGCGTCGGCCTGCTCGAGGGTTCGATCCTCAACGCACCCGAGGCTCTGCGAATTGCTCTGGTCTCGGCGCCGGACGAGGCCGTCGAGCTCGACTACCGCCCTCCGCACGCCGGCATCATCATCCGCCTGGTCGCGAAGCCGAGCGAGCGGAGCCGCCTGGTCGCGCTGGTCGGTGAGGGCATGAAGATGCTGGCCCTCGTCGAGGAGCAGCGCGAGCTCGTGCGCAAGCTCTCGCTCGATCAGACGAAGCTGCAGCGGCGCGAGACGCTGCTCGATGTCGTGGTCAAGGAGCGCACCAAGGAGCTCGAGGAGAGCTACGAGAAGCTCAAGATCGCGAACCGTCAGGCGCTGTTCGGTCTCGCCGAGGCGATCGAGGCGAAGGACCCGTACACGAAGGGCCACTGCGGCCGCGTGGCCGCGTACTCGCTCGTGCTCGCGCGAGAGGCGGGGTATCCGGTCGATGGCCTCGAGACCCTCGAGTTCGGCGCGTTCCTCCACGACATCGGAAAGATCGGCATCAAGGACGCCGTGCTGCTCAAGCCCGGCCCGCTCGACGAGGCGGAGTGGATCCACATGCGCGAGCATCCGGTGAAGGGCTTCGACATCGCCTCGAAGATCGAGATGCTGCACCCGATCATGCCCGCCGTGCGCAATCACCACGAGCGCTGGGATGGCTCGGGCTATCCCGACAAGATGATCGCCGAGCACATCCCGCTGTCGGCGCGGATCGTCGCGATCGCCGATGCGTACGACGCGATGGCCACCGATCGCCCGTACAAGAAGGCGCTGTCGATCGAGGAGTGCGAGGCGATCCTCAAGAAGACCGCCGGCAAGATGTACGACCCGCAGCTGATCGACGTGTTCGTCGATCGCCACCTCGGCACGCTGTATCGCGACGAGTACGACGACCTGCCCTACGACGACGGGCACGCGGTCTCGTCCACGTGAGGCGTCCGCTCGCGTTCGCGCTGCTGTTGGTCGCCTCCACCGCGGCTGCCGACAACAAGCTGCAGCAGATGACGCCGGGCTTCGCGCGCGAGGCGCAGAGCTGCGCGGTACAGGTGTCCGGCCTCGAGAAGGTGCAGACCGGCAGCGCCAAGCTCGCACCCACGCTGACCGCCGACGACAAGGCCGCCCTCGAGCTGGATCTCCGGACGCTGTCCAGCGGCCTCGTCACCGTGAGGGCGTACTGCACCGAGGTCACCGAGCTCGTCGCGTTCCTCCAGGCGAATGCCGGCGCGGCGTATCGCTCGTTCGAGCGCGAGCTCGACGCGCGCGACAACAAGCTCCGCAAGCTCCGCAGGGATAGCAAGCAGATCATCGCGCAGCTGCAGCCGATCACGCGCCGCTGGATCGGCCGGATCGCGCAGGCGCAGGTACAGCAGCCTGCGGCGAGCGAACGGCGCACGCCCGGCAAATTTCCCAGCGGGCGCGCGGTCGAGTTGCCGCCACTTCCCGGGACGTTCAAGCTCTCCGGTACCGCGACCGGCGATTCGATCGAGTACACCGACAAGGCCTCGACCACGACCGTGTTCGTGCGCTCGTTCAAGGCCGCCACCTGCGAGCAGCAGAAGCGCCTGATCCCCGCGGACGCGAAGACGAACGACGACGCGAAGCTCCCCGGCGCTGCCGACGGCCTCGCGACCGCCTGGTACGTCGTTTACCGCGACGCCGAGGTGATCTGCGTCGACGGCAAGACCGCTGGCTGGCTCGGGACACTGACGGTGCGTGGGCGAACCGACGCGGCCAACCCCCTGCGCGCGTTGATGATCCGGATGGTCCTCACGCAGCAGGCTCCGAATCCACCCTGAGGGTGTGCTGAGGGTGTATCGTGGGAGTGCGTGCGGCGAGCAGTCCTCCTGATCATCCTGGCCGCGTGTGGCCGTCTGGGCTTCGAGGACGCCCGCTCCCGGACGCCACCGGGGGACTGTCTGCTCGTACTGGATCCGGGAGCGCCCCGGCTGAACTTCCACTCGCAGCGCCAGATCCAGTCGAAACGTGGCACGCAACCGATCGAGTTCGAGATCGCGGGCCCGGCCACGATCGATCCCACCGGCGTCGTCACCGCTGCCGGCGATCCAGGGACCGCGACCATCAAGGCGACGGATGCAGGCGGCTGCACCGCGAGCACGACGCTGACGATCGGTGGCGACTCGCTGTGGTACGCGGGCGGCACCGCAAACGGCGTGGCGAGCTCGCAGGTGTGGACCAGCGGGGATGGCCTCACGTGGACGCTCGCGGGCAACTTGCCCGACAAGCGATCGAATGGCGCACTCCTTGGATTCCACGATCGGCTGTGGTGGATCTCCGGATCCGATGGCATCGGTCCGCGTGACGAGGTGTGGTCGAGCCCCGACGGCGCGGTGTGGACCCTCGCAGGGCACTCGCCGATCGCCGCGATCAGCTTCGCCAGCGTCGTGTTCGACGGTCAGATGTGGATGATCGGCGGCACTGCCGGCGCGGACGTCAAGACCGTCTACGCAAGCGACGACGGCGCGACCTGGTCGCTGGTCGGCATGCTGCCCGACGACAGCCACGGCGGAAGCGCCACCGTCGCGCGTGGCAAGCTGTGGTACCTCGGCGGCCACAATGGCCTCAGCGGCACGGTATACAACTGGGTGCTGTCGTCGACGACCGGCGTGACCTGGCAGCAGACGGGGACGATGGCAACGGGCCGCCAGTACGCCGCGGCGATCGAGATGCAGGGAACGATCGTGCTTGCGGGCGGGGTGGACACTTCGGTGGGCATGACAACGTCGGTGGTGACCACGACGAACGGCACCACGTTCGTCCCGTGGACCCCACTTCCGAACGCCCGCGCCTACGGGCAAATGGTGCTGTTCGGAGGCCGCGCCTGGGCCATGGGTGGCAACGATGGCGGCGCGGTGTTCTCGGGCGTACCCGGCATGCCGTGGGTGACGACGACGACGAGCTTCCCGGTCCCGCGCGAGAGCGGCGGGGTCGTCGCCTTCACGCCGCTCTGAATTCAGCGCGATGATCGGCGCGGCTTCTTCACGGCCGGGAGATCACGGCGCTGTAGCTCCGCGCCGTGCAGCGTGTACGCGACGCCGCCCTTGATCGGGTCCCACGGCAGCACGATCGCATCGGCGTCGCTCGCCGGCTCCTCGTTCCAGGTCTCGGCGGTCCAGCCGACGGCGGGCTTGGGCTCGACGAGCAGCTCCGGGCTCTTCCTGCCCTTCGCGATCCGGTAGCCGGCGTCGAGCGTGTTGCCGCCCGTCACCTTGCGGATCTCGATCTGGCCGAGCGGCTGCAGCTGGCCGCTCCATACCGTCCACAGCATCAGCAGGTCGCGGCTGCCACCGTTGCCGCTCTGGCGCACCACGGCGCTGACGATGTTCTGGTTCCCCGCGCCGAGCGGGAGCAGCTCGACCTTCCTGACGTCCTCGGAACGGGTGACCGGCAGCGAGACGAACGCGTACTGATCCGTGAGCACGCCGATCACGGTGCCGCCGGCGACGATCCGCTCGTTGCCCTTGCGATCCGGATCAAGGTTCGCGAGCTGGTCGAGCCTGACGTCGCTGCGCGTGAGCCGCACCGAGCGCAGGAAGTCATCGAGCAGATCCTTGCGATCACCGAGCTCGATGGTCACTGGCAGCGTGACCTCGCGGTCGGCACCGCCGGTCGCACGGTCCGAATCGTGAAACACGATGCCGACCTCGAGCGACGGCGTGGAACCAGACAGCCCCGCGATCGTTTTGCCGGGGACCCGCAGCTCAAGCGAGAATCCCTTGGGCTGCAGCGAGTCCGCGGCGAGCACCCGCGCCGGCTTGGTGATCCGCGCCTTGACCATCGAGTTGCCTGGAAACGCATCGATCACGATTGGCTTGCCACCCGCCGAGATCGTGATCGTGACGTGATCCTCGTGCGCCTTGCCGCTGCGCACCCGGACCACGCGATCGTCCCGGATATCGAGTGACATCGCGAACGCCGTGCCATCCCACGAGCAGCGCAGCTCGACCTGCCCATCCGAGAAGGAACCCGCCTTCAGCAGCGCGGCCTTCGGCCAGTCGTCCAGCAGGCCATCGACGCTGAGCTCGGTGGTGGACAGATCGTCACACCGCACCGACGAGCCCGCGTGTGCCCGGCCACTCAGGATCGCCAGCACCGCGACGACGAGACCCCACCGCATCGCGGTAACGCTACCTGCCCTCCTGGCGAGGATCCACGGGAATACAACCATGCCGGAACCGGTAGCCGATCCGAGGATACCTTGACGGATCGACCGCCCATCCCCAGGTTGCCCGAGCCGCCCATGTCCAAGGTCACGCTGCGCCGCTTGCTGTCCCGCCTCACCGCGCTCGCACTGTTCACGGGGGCCGTCGGTCCCGCCTCGGCTGCGGGCCCGAGCGTACAGGGTGGTGATGTCGATGATGCCGAGCTCGCGGGTGACCTTCCGATCGATGCCGAGCAGATCGACGATCTCGATGCGGCCGCGGCACTCGGCCGTGGGCTCGCGCTCGCGCTCTCCGAGATGCGGCCGCTGAGCGCCACGCAGATCGCCTCGACGTGGGCGCTGTCGGAGCACCCGGTACGCCGGCTCGCCGTGGCGCACGCCCTGGAGTGGACGTTCAAGCTGTTCGGCGACGACCTGATCATCGATCACCTGTCCCGCGACCCGGATGCGTCGATCCGGCTCGAGGTGGCCCGCGCCGCCTGGGTTCGCCGGAGCTCCGGCGTCGACCCGACCGTGCTCGCTCGCCTCGCCGAGGATCCGGACCCGTCGGTCCGCGCCACGGCCCGGCGGGCCCGACCGACCGTGTAGCAGGTCCGATCGGCGTAGATGCGCGATTGGACTGCTAGAACCGTGCTATAGGAGCGTCGTGCTGGAGACCCTCGCCAAGGGATTCAAGGCCGCTCGGCAGCGGCTGACCGGCGTCGCCGAGCTGTCGGATGACGTCATCGAGGACGCGCTCCGCGACGTCCGCCTCTCGTTGCTGGAAGGCGACGTCGAGTTTTCCGTCGTCAAGCGCTTCCTCGAGCGGGTCCGCGAGGCCGCTCGCGGCAAGCAGGTCGAGCTCCGTGCGAAGAGCAAGGAGTACGGGACCAAGACGATCACGCCCGAGCAGGCGTTCATCGCGATCTGCCAGGACGAGCTGACGAAGATGATGGGGCCGGTCGATACCGAGCTCCGCTGGGCGAAGAAGGGGCCGACCGGGATCATGTTCGTCGGCCTCCAGGGCTCGGGCAAGACCACGTCGGTCGGCAAGCTCGCGCGCTGGCTCGAGAAGACCCACAAGAAGAAACCGATGCTGGTCGCGGCGGATATCTACCGCCCGGCCGCCGTCGAGCAGCTGAAGACCCTCGGCCGCCAGCTCGACATGCCGGTGTGGTCGATGGAGGGCAAGGACCCGGTCACGATCTGCCGTGAAGGTACCGAGCAGGCGCAGCAGCAGGGTTGCGATGTCGTCATCTACGACACCGCCGGTCGGCTCGCGATCGACGAGCCCCTGATGCAGGAGCTCGAGGACATCCAGAAGGCGGTGTCTCCCGCGAACATCTTCCTGGTGATCGACTCGATGACGGGTCAGGACGCGGTCAACGTCGCCAAGACGTTCAACCAGCGCCTCGACATCGACGGCGTCATCATGACCAAGCTCGACGGTGACGCCCGTGGCGGCGCCGCGTTGTCGGTCAAGGAGTTCACGGGCAAGCCGATCAAGTTCCTCGGCATGGGCGAATCCCTCGACAAGCTCGAGGAGTTCCGTCCCGAAGGCCTCGCCTCGCGCATCCTCGGGATGGGCGACATCGTCGGCCTGGTCAAGGACTTCGAGCAGGTCGTCGATGCGGAGAAGGCGGAAGAGGACGCCCTCCGCATGCTCAAGGGCAAGTTCGACATGCAGGACTTCCTCGAGCAGATCCGGCTGATCCAGAAGATGGGATCGCTGAAGGATCTGATGGAGAAGCTGCCGTTCTTCGGTGGCGGGCTCCCCGAGGGCGTCAACCTCGACGATCGCGAGCTGACCAAGATCGAAGCGATGATCTCGTCGATGACGTCGGAGGAGCGGTACAACCCGCAGGTGTTCGTCGCGACGACATGGGAAGAGTTCATGTCGACCGCGGGCAAGAGCGCGAAGCGCCGCCGCGCGGACTTCGAGCCGAGTCGCGTCAAGCGCGTCTCGAAGGGCTCGGGGCGGACCGAGCTGGAAGTGAAGGAGCTGCTGCAAAAGTTCGCGCAGATGCGCCAGATGATGGTGCAGCTCGGCGCGTCGACCGGCCTGATGGGCAAGATCCCCGGGTTCAAGCAGTTCTCGCAGATGAAGAAGCTCGCGAACATGGACATCAACGCGTTGATGACCGCGGGCGGTGGCGGCGAAGGTGGGCTCGGTGGTCTGCCTGGCATGCCCGGAATGCCCGGAATGCCCGGCCTCCCCACGGGCAACTTGCCCGGCATGCCGAAAGGCTACTCGCCGCCCGGCAGCAAGGGCGTCGTCGGACAGCCCAACGCGCGCGACAAGCAGAAGTCTCGCGACAAGCGCAAGGCCGAGAAGGCCGCGCGCAAGAAGAACCGCCGCTAGTGCGCCCGGCGCTCGCGCTCGAGAGCCCGGTGACCTGATGGCGCGCGCGAAGGACTGGAACCTCACGGCCGAGCTCGCGCGCCCCGGGTTCACGCCCGCGCGCACCGATGCGCCGGCACTCGCCGAGCTGATCGCGACCGGACCCGAGGGTTCGGCGACCAAGGCGATGCCCGCGCTCGCGGGACTCGGCACACCGGGGCGCGATGCGATCCTCGCCCGACTCGCCACGCCGATCGCCGACGACGGCAACGCCGCGCTGCTGGTCCAGGCGCTCGGCCTCCATGCGCGCATTGGCGATCCAGGCGCCCGCGATCAGCTGATCTCGTTGCTCGGCGATACCCGCGTCCGCGTGCGCCGCGCCGCGATCGTCGCGCTCGGCAAGCTCGGCGCGAGCAGCAACGTCGAGCTGCGCGAGGGCCGTGATCGGCGCGCCGAGGATCGACGCAGCTCCGAAGGAGCCGTCGTCGTCGAGCTCCGGGCCGGCGACACCCGACGCGAGAGCGACCGGCGCGACGAGCTGGAAGCTCCACGCGCCGCGCTGATCGCGCGCTGGGATGCCGGCGACGTGACCCCCGACGAGCGACGCGCACTCGCGGAGGCGCTCGGCAAGCTGGGCGGTGACGCGGCGCTCGCCCGGCTGGCGGCGCTGGGTACCACCGATGACAAGGAGCTGTCGCGCCGGCGCGATCGTGCGCTGCTGATGGCGGATCGCACCGCGAAGCGCGGCGAGGACTCCTCGATTGCTTCCGACCGGCCCCCGCCCCGCGCGCTCACCGTGCGCCTCGGCTGCCGGCCCGCGCTCGGCGAGCTGCTGCGCACCGAGCTGGTCGCGCTCGACCAGGGCGCGAGCTTCGTCCGCAAGCTCAACCAGCCCGACTGGGTCGAGGTCGTGCTGACCGCGCCGTGGTCGACGCTGCACCGCTCGCGGCTGTGGGCGAGCGCCGCGATCGTGCTGCCGCTCGAGGGGCTCGCCGATCGCACCGCCGATGCACCGGGCCGCGCCGACGAGGTGGCGACCGCGATCGTCCGCACGCTGACCTCCGCCGACGTGCTCGCGCTCGTGCGCGACTGGACGCGCGGACCGATCCGCTGGCGGCTCGGCATGGTCCACGGTCACCAGCGCGCGCTGGTCTGGCGCGTGGCAAAGGACGTCACCGCGATCGCACCGGATCTGATCAACGATCCGACGTCGACCACGTGGGACGTGCAGGCCGACCCGGATACCCGCACGCTGTCGCTGATCCCGCGGCGGATCGAGGATCCGCGGTTCGCTTACCGGGTCGCGGAGGTCCCCGCCGCCTCGACGGGCAGCGTCGCCGCCGCGCTGGTGTGGGCCGCGGATGTGCACGGTGGCGATCGCGTGTGGGATCCGTTCTGCGGATCCGGCGTCGAGCTGGTCGAGCGCGCACGCCGCGGCGAGCTGCGCTCGTTGCTCGGCACCGACATCGATCCCGAGGCGATCACCGCTGCACGCGCGAACCTCGCGGCCGCCGGCGTGACCGCCGAGCTCGCGGTGGCCGATGCGCGCACGCATGCGCCCGGCCCGGTCGATCTGATCGTCACCAACCCACCGCTCGGCAGCCGCGTCCACGTCGACGCCGGCAGCTTGCTGGTCGATGCGTTGCCGAACCTCGTGCGCGCGCTCGCGCCGCACGGCCGGATCGTCTGGATCACGCCCGCGCACCGCAAGACCACCCCCGCGGCACTCGCCCTGGGCCTCGAGCTCGGGCGATCGCTGCCCGTCGACCTCGGCGGCGTACGCGGCCGGCTCGAACGCTGGAACAAGCGGTAGGCTACGCGCGTGCCGCTGATCTGGCTCGTCACCCGCACGTATCTCCGGTACCTGGTGCCGGTGACGCTACTGTCGGCGCTCGCCTTCGCGCCGCTGCTGTGGCTGGTGATGCGCGTGCCGGTCCCGGCCGATGCGCTGCAGGCGAAGGGCGTCCTGCGCACCACCTGGCTGCTCGCCGGGCTCGGCCTCGTTCCGCTGCTGGTCCTCGTCGGAGCCGTGTCGCCCGCGGTCCGCTCGGTCGCACTGGGCCGGCCGACGTCCCAGCGCGCCGCGCTGACCGACGGCGTGATCGCCTTCCTCCGCGCCGTGGTCCCGTGCGCTGTCGCGGTGATCGCGATCGGCGTCGGATCGCTCGCACTCGCGTTCCCCGGCCTCCTGCTGCTCGTGCTGCTGACGTTGACCGGCGCGACCGCCGCACCGGGCAGGCCGCTCGGCGAGACGCTGCTCGCGAGTGTCTCGTGCGTGCGGGCGCGGTTCGTCACCGTCACCATGGTGCTCGCGGTGTCGATCGCCGTCACCGTCGGCGGTGTCTACCTCCTCCAGCGCGGGCTCCCGCTGCCAAAGCAGCCACCGCCCGAGTTGATGCCGAACTTTCGGCTGTTCGCCCGCTGGGCGATCGCCGGCATCGCGGTCGGTGCGCCGCTCCCCGCGGTCGCGCTCGCGGCGCTCGCTACAAGAAGCCCCAGCGCTCGAACGTAGCGCGCGCGGCTGCGACATCCGGCGCGAAGCCCACGCGCGGATCGGCGACCTGGGTTGCGCGCCGGCCGTACCAGATCGCGCGCCAGCCCGCGCCGAGCGCACCGGCGATGTCGGCCGACCACGAATCACCGACGTGGACCGGCGACTCGGCTACCGATCCCAACGCGATGCCGAGCGCTGCGAGTGCGTGCTCGAAGATCCTGCGATCGGGCTTCTCGATCCCGAGGCGACCCGAGTCGACCACCACCGCGAACAGCTCTGCAAGGCCGATCTCCGCGAGCAGCTCCGAGAGGCGGCCCTCCGAGTTCGACACCACGATCAGCGTGGCACCGCGCGCCCGCAGATCGCGCGCGAGCTCGACCATCGGTACGATCGGCCGGCGGAACAGGTTCACGGTGGGCTGTTGCTGCCACAACCACTCCACGAGGGGCTGGACGGCCTCAACGCCCGCTCCGTGCAGCAGTGCGGTCATCAGCTCCCTCCAGGGATGGCCGATCCCGCTGTCGACCAGCGCGTCGAACTGCGCCCACGCGGCGGGAGACGCCGCAGCGAGCGCACCTGGTGCGACCTCCACCCCACGCTCGCGGAGCCGCAGCGCCAGGAAGTCAAGATCCAGCTCGACCAGCGTCTGGCCGATGTCGAAGCTGATGATCGTCCTCGGGATGACCCGTTGTACCGCAGGAGGCGGCTCCGGCGGTATACTGGGACATGGCCGACGGGGCGCCCCCTGCTCACACCCCTGTGCCTGGGGTGGTGGTTGTCTGGAGCGGAGCGGTTCCCGTGGTGGTCGCGTTCCGGATCCCCGAGACTGGCCTCGTGATCGGACGCGAGCTGCTCGAGAGCACCACGGACGATCGGATCAGCCGGCAGCACGCGCGCGTCACCTGGAAAGACAAGCGGTTCGTCGTCACCGATCTTGGAAGTCGTAACGGAACCTACGCGGGCGGGCACGCGCTGATCGATCGAGAGGTCACCGTCACCGCACCATCGGTCGTGCGCACAGGCCGCACGGTCTCGGTCCTGCTCGAGGACGTGACGCGGTTCGAAGGCTCGGTGATCTCGACCGAGCACGATGCGATCATCGGCGCGAGCACGGCGCCGATGTGGCGCGAGGTCGAGGACGCCGCGAACCAGGGCATCAACACCCTGGTGGTCGGCGAGCCGGGCAGCGGCAAGGGACGGATGGCGCGCGGCTATGCGCGGATGCGCGGCCGCCCGGAGGCCGTGTTCAATCCGACGATCCAGGCGGTCCCGCTCGAGCGCGTGGTCGCACCGGAAATCGAGACCCTGATCCTCGAGCAGGTCGGCAAGCTCGGCCCGCAGAACCTCGCCACACTGGTGAAGCTGCTCGAGAGCCGGCCGAACCTTCGCGTGGTCACCACCGCCGTGATGGCGCTCGAGAACCTCGGCATCCCGCCGGAGGTCGCGCACAAGCTGATGGGCCGCAAGCTCCAGCTGCCGCCGCTGCGCGACCGGCCCGACGAGATGTCGTTCCTCGTGCACGATGCGGTGCGCGGCGCGGAGCCAGCACTGCAGATCCACTCGACCCTGATCGAGGCGTGCCTGCTGCGGCCATGGCCGGGGAACTCGCGCGAGCTGGTCGCCGAGGTCAGCCGCACCGCCCACACCGTCGCGGCGCAGGGCAAGAACAACATCCGTGGCGAAGATCTCGATAACGACGCCGGTCACCTCATGGTCGGCGCACCCACGCTCAATGCGGCGGTCCAGCAGACCGCCCTGGGCACGGGACGCAAGAGGCGAACGTCGTCGCGGCCCACCGGCCGCTCGGACTAGCGACGGCGGCGTCGAGCGACCAGCACACCGAGTGCGATCGCGAGCCCCGCGGAGCTGCTCGCGCCACCGGCGTTGCAACCGCCGCTGACGCCGGGGTCCATCGTGTCGTCGCCGCCACCGGCAGCTCCGCCGGGACCGCTGGCGATGCGCGTGATGCGGACCGCGTCGAACGCGAGCTGCACGTTGCCGGAGAGGAGCTCGCCGGTGTTGTCGGCGAGGTGTACCCACTGATCGCCGCCCGCGGCGAGCTCGACCTCGCCGACCGGCTGCCAGCCATCCGCCGCGCTCTGGTCGACGATGAAGTCATGATCCGCGCCCTTGGCGTGGATGGTGTAGCGGGCGTGCTTCGACTGCGCGAACGCGGTGGCGGTGTAGACCTCGACCTGGTAGCGGCCGCCCTCGGTGAGGTCGAGGTTCCACTGGCCGAAGTTGGCCTCGGTCGCATCCCCGGTAGTGTGCGTCCACACCAGATCTCCGCCCTCACCGGCGGTCGCGACATGGCGCATCGAGCCAGCGGGGCCACCCCCGACGAAGCAGCCGTCTCCATCGTCGATCGTGCCGCCCTCGGCCGGGAGCTTGTCGCAGCTGGCGGTCGCGCCACCACCGCCGCCCATCAGCAGCGCCTCGAGCTCGGCGCGCGTGCCGTTGAACCGGTTCATATCGACGTTGCCAGTGATACCGTTGACCGTACCCGACGACGAGTACTGCCAGAATGCCCAGTCCTGCCACGGGGGCGGGATGGTCGGGCACGCGGTGGACGAATACTGCGCGTGCCACAGCGGTGATGCGGTCTGATCGGGGGCGCCGACCTGATCGCGCCAGAAGTAGAACCCGGTGTAGATGATCGGACGCTTGCCGATCGCCGCGGTCACGTGATCGATCCAGGTCTTCACCTTTGCGGCGACCTGCGCGGGAGGCAGGCCACCATCGGCCTCGACATCGATCACCGGCGGAAGGTCATCGGGCATCGGGGTGCCGAGCTTCGACAGCAGCAGATCGGCCTGCGCGATCGGATCCTGGCTCGGGCGGAAGAACTGATACGCGCCGTGGAGGATCCCCTTCGCACGGGTCTGCGCCCAGTTGGTGTCGAACTTGGAATCGATCGTCGCGAGCCCGTCGGAGACCCGGAGGAACGCGTACTGCACGCCGTCCGCCTTGACCTTGGTCCAGTCGATCGTCCCCTGGTAGTACGAGACGTCGATGCCTTTGACGGTAGGGCCGCTACCGCAGACGGTGGCCTCCTGCTGGAGATCGGAAACGGCTTCGGTGCCCTGCTCCCCCGAGCAAGCCACCAGGAACGTCGCCACGAACAGTGCGCGGTTCAAGGTACGCGCGTCACGAGCAAGCGCGAGGCCAGCGCCCATCGCGCTCTGAACGCAAACGCAGCGACCTCACTGCAACTGATCGTGGTCAGTGCTCTTGGTGATGAGCAACCTGCGCTGGATCCCCTACATCGCCATGGGCCAGCACGCACTGATGAATCTCGATGGTCAGATGGGCGAGCGGGAGGGCGGCGAGGACGGTGTCGCGATAGAACGTGAGGTCGCGCGGCGTCGAGGTGACCACGGAGACGATGCAGCTCCGGCGGCCTGGACCGAGCTCCCACACATGTAGGTCGGCGACCCTCACGTCGTCGATCGCCTCGAGCTTCTGGCGAACCACGGCCTCGTGCTTCGCCGAGGACACGACATCGAGCAGCTGCCCGCTCGCCTGGCGGCACAGGCTGAACGCCCACCAGATGATCACACCGCCACCGACCAGGCCGGTCAGCGGATCGAGGAACCACAGGCCGGCCCACTTGCCGAGCGATAGCGCGATGATCGCCATCACCGAGGTCATCGCATCCGCGAGGATGTGGATGTACGCGGCGCGCATGTTGAAGTCGAGGGTCCCTGCCTCCGGCTTGCCGGCGTGCGCATCGTGCCCGTGGTGCGCGTGCCCGTGCCCGTGCCCGTAGTGCTGATTCTTGCTGAGCAGCAGCGCCGACACGCCATTCACGACTAGCCCGATCGACGCGACGATCAGCGCCTCCTCGTAGATCACGGCCTCGGGATGCAGCAGGTGCCCGATGCTCTCGACACCCATCCACAGCGCCACCATCGCGAGCAGCACACCGCTCGTGTAGCCGGCGAGCGCGTAGACCTTGCCAGTGCCGAAGCTGAACGCATCGTTGCCGGCGCGCGTGCGTGCGTACCAGTACGCGACCACCGTCAGGCCGAGCGCGCCGACGTGCGTGCCCATGTGCCAGCCATCCGCCGTTAGCGCCATCGAGTCGGTCATGTTGCCGACGACGAGCTCGCCGACCATCATCATGATCGACAGCCCGATCACCCAGCGCGTACGCCGCTCGCCACCGCGGTTGTGCTCCTCGTCGTCGGCGTCCTCGTGATGGACGTGCGCGGACAGCTCATGGGCCTGCATGCGAAGAGCGGGTTATAGCCCTATGATCTGACGGTGCCCAAGCATCCGGTAACGATGGCGATCCGGGCCCTTCGAGCGGCCTCGGTGGCGTTCGAGCCGCGCCTCTACGCCTGGGAGCCCCGGGGCGGCACCGCGGCCTCCGCAGCGGCATTCGGCGTCGACGAGCACCTGGTGATCAAGACCCTGATCTTCGAGGACGATCGCAGGCAGCCGCTGTGCATCCTCATGCACGGTGACCGCGAGGTCTCGACCAAGAACCTCGCTCGTGCGATCGGGGTCAAGACGGTCGGTCCGTGTTCGCCCGAAGTTGCCGATCGCCACTCCGGCTATCAGGTCGGCGGCACGTCGCCGTTCGGTCTGCGCCGCGCGATGCTGATCTACATGCAGCGTACGATCGCGGAGCTGCCGGTCATCTACATCAACGGCGGAGCGCGCGGCTTCCTCGTGGCGATCGACCCCAACGATGCCTTGCGCGTACTGGCGCCGACGCTCGTCGACGCTGCCAGCTGACGTCGCGGTGGCCGGAACGCCCCTGACCGTGGAGCGGGTGCGAACCGACACGATGAACCCGGCCGTCGCGATCGCGATCGCCGGGTCCTCCAAGCGAAGCTACGTAGGTAGGTAGGACGTGAATGAGATCTACTTGCGTCCCGATCCCCCGCCGCTCTGGCCGGCGCCGCCCTGCTGGCGATCCTGACCGACCTGCGCCGGGTTGCGCTGGGTGACGCGGTCTGCGTTCTCGTCGGCGTCCTCGTCGGCGTCCTCGTCTTCGTCCGCATCCTCGACCTCATCGCCCTCAAGCTGCTCACCGGGGATGCTCTTCGCGACATCCTGGCCGGTCTGGCCCTGGCCGCGGTTCGCTTGCTGCTGGCGCTGCTGGCCCTCGCCGGCCTGCTCACCCAGTTTGTTGCGATCCCCATCCATGCCCTGGTCGTTGCCGATCTGCTGCTGGTCGCCCTGCTGCTGCGGCTGACGCTCCTGCTTCTGCGCGCCATCACCCTTCTGAGCGGTCTGGTTTCCGGTCTGGTTCGGCGTGCGACGATTGTTGTTCTCGGCCATCGGAGTCTCCCTGGTTGGTTTCCTGAACCAGAGGAGTGCAACGGCCACGCCAGGGAGATCCGGCGATCGCGCGCCTGAATCTCCACACATCGCTCGCATATCGCTCGGTGGAACTGCGCGGCGACCGACGGTGGGCTCGGGCGCACGCACTCCGAAACCCGCTCACGCGCAGCGCGTCACTTGGGTTCCATCGTATGGCACTCGAGGCACCCGAACCCCTTCGGGTTCTCCTCGGAGTACTCGGTCTGCTGGAGGAGCTTCGCCATCGTCGGCTTGATCACCTTGCCCATCCACTCGAGGTCTTCCTTCTTGAACTTCGGCATGCTCGGTCCGAACAGCTTCGGAAGCTTGTCGTTCGGCATGTCGAACTTGCCCTGCTTCGCTCCCTCGCCGTGACAGGTCACGCAGCCGAACTCGGCATACTTCTTCGCGTCGTGCGTCTGGAACAGCGGCGCCATCTGGGGAACCACCTTCTCCTTCATGAACTGGATCCGCTGATCGTGGTCCAGGTTATCGAACGGCACGTCGGGGAGCGGCTTGGCAACCGCCGCTCCGGACCCGGTTCCGCCGGTCGGCGTTGTCGTGGTAGGCGAGGCCTTGGAGCCGCAGCCGGCAAACAACAGCGAGGCGAACAGAACGAGGGGCTTCATGCCGCGGATAGTCGCCGAGCGATCCGGCGAGGGCAAGCGAACGGCCGCAACGGACTGTCTCAGTGAACGCCGAGATAGGCCTTTCGGATCGTGTCGTCTCGCGCCAGCTCCGCGGCTGGCCCCGAGGTCACGAGGCTGCCGACCTCGAGCACGTGGGCCGTGTTCGCCACGCGCAACGCCTGATGGGCGTTCTGCTCGACCAGCAAGATCGTGGTGCCTTCCGCCGCGATCGACCTGACGATCTTGAAGATCAGCGCGACCACCTGCGGGGCGAGCCCCAGCGAAGGCTCGTCGAGCAGTAGCAGCTTGGGCTTGGCGACCAGGGCGCGCGCGATCGCGAGCATCTGCTGCTCGCCACCGGACAGCGTCCCGGCGTTCTGCGAGAGCCGTTCCTTGATCCGCGGGAACAGCTCGAGCGCGCGCTCCCGATCGCGCGCGATGCCGGCGTGATCGCGGCGCAGGTACGCGCCGATCTGGAGGTTCTCGTCGACGGTGAGGTTCGCGAAGATCCCACGGCCCTCGGGAGCGTGCGCGAGGCCTAGCGCGACGATCTTGTGCGCAGGCAGGTTCGTGATCGGCTTGCCGTCGAACTTCACGGTGCCCTTCGATGGCTTCACGAGGCCCGAGATCGCGCGCAGCGTGGTGGTCTTGCCGGCGCCGTTTGCACCGATCAGCGTCACGACCTGGCCTTGATCCACGGAGAACGACACATCCTTGAGCGCGTGGATGCCGCCGTAGTGCACGTGCAGACCGCTGACCTCGAGCAGTGCCATCAGCTCGCTCCCGCCGCATCAGCATCGGCCTGGTCCTCGGGGACGCCGAGGTAGGCCTCGATCACCTTCGGGTCCTGCTGGACGTCGGCCGGCTTGCCCGCCGCGATCGTGACCCCGTGATCGAGCACCGTGATGTGCTCGCAGATATCCATCACGAGGCCCATGTCGTGCTCGATCAGCAGGATGCCAACATCGAACCGCTCGCGCAGCGATTCGATCAGGCTGCGCATCTGGTGCTTCTCCTGCGTGTTCATGCCGGCGACCGGCTCGTCGAGCAGCAGCACCTTGGGCTCGGTGGCCAGCGCGCGCGCGATCTCGAGCCGGCGCTGGTCGCCATATGGCAGGCTCTTCGCCTGCTCGCCCGCACGATGCGAGATGCCGAGCACGTCGAGCAGATCCATCGAGCGCTCGACGATCGCGTCCTCCTCTGCGAGGTACAGCGGCGTGCGCAACAGGCTCCGCCACATCCCACTCTTCGCGCGCACGCCGGCAGCGGTGCGCACGTTGTCGAGCACCGAGAGCTCGCCGAACAGCCGGATATTCTGGAACGTGCGGGCGAGACCGGCACGCGCGATCACCGAGGGCTTCTTGCCGTTGAGCCGTTCACCGCCGAGCGTGATCTCGCCGGCATCGGCCTGGTAGACGCCAGTCAGCAGATTGAACACGGTGGTCTTGCCGGCGCCGTTGGGGCCGATCAACCCGCACAGCGCGCGCGGCTGCACCGAGATCGAGAACTGATCGACGGCCTTGAGACCACCGAACGCGAGCGACAGCTTGGTCGCTGCGAGCGCGGGCGAGCTCATGGCATCCCCTGGGTGTCGTCATCGCTCGACGCCGCGGGTGTCGGCGAGTCCTCGGCCACCGCAGGCTCCGCACCGGCGCGCTCGCTCGACAGATCGCGCGCTCTCGCCGACGGCAGCCGCTCCTCGTGCTTCGGGATCAGCCAGCCTCCCGCGATCTTGCGCCACGGTGGGATCACGTAGCGACGCCAGAACGTCAGGTCCCACAGCTCCTTGATCCCGAACAGACCCTGCGGCCGCACGATCATCACGACGATCAGCGCGAGCGCATAGATCGGCATCCGGTACTGCGCGAACTCGCGGAACAGCTCGGGCAGCACGGTCAGAAAGCTCGCCGCGAGCACCACGCCGGTGATCGAGCCCATGCCGCCGAGCACGACCATGATCACGAGGTCGATCGACTTCTGGAACCCGAGCTCCTTCGGGTTCAGCGTGGTTCCGACCTCGTGGGCGAACAACGCGCCGCCCACGCCGGCGAAAAACGCGGCCATCACGAACGCGCCGACCTTGGCCTTGGCGGTGTTGACGCCCATCGCCTCGGCGGCGATCTCGTTCTCGCGGACCGCGAGCAGGGCGCGGCCGTGGCTCGACGACTTGAGGCGATATGCGGAGATCAAGACGACCACGACGAAGGTGAACGCGAAGAAGATGCCGGCATGGCCGGTCTGGGTTCCGGTCGCATCCTCGAGCCACGGTGTGGGGGAGACGTAGGTCGGCGTGCCGGTGAATCCGAGCGGACCTCCGAGGTGCTTCGCTGCCGTGAACCACGATGCATCGGCCGCGCTCTTGGGATCGATGACATCGGAGCTCTGCTGGATCAGCACGCGCACGATCTCGCCAAAGCCGAGCGTGACGATCGCGAGGTAGTCGCCGCGCAGCCGGAGCGAGGGCAACCCGACCACCAGGCCCGCTACCGCGGCGACGACGCCGCCGAACACGCACGCGAACAAAAACATCAGATCGCCGCTGCCGAGGAACCCGCCATGGACCTCGACGCCGTACGCCTGCGGCTCGATCCAGCCGAGCTTGATCGAGCCGTAGTAGGTGATCATCGCCGCCGCATAGCCACCGACCATCATGAAGCCGGCGTGGCCGATCGAGAACTGACCGGCAAAGCCGTTGACGATGTTGAGCGACACCGCGAGGACGATGGCGATGCCGATGTCGAGCAGCAGCTTGGCGTAGAACGGCCCGAGCATCGGGGCGATTGCGGCCTGCAGCGCGAGCGCGATCACGAGCCCGACCACCAGCGGCCAGGCCGAGCGCAGGATGGCGACCACCGGGTTCGGCATGAACCCCGCGACGCGCGCCGCGAGCGGCCGGGTTGGATCGGTTCCGCTCACACCTTCTCCACGACGGCCTTGCCGAACAGGCCGCTCGGCCTGAACAGCAGCACGACGATCAGGATGACGAACACGTAGAGGTCGCGCATGTGCGGCGAGAAGTAGGCCGCGCCGAACATCTCGACGAACGCGATCAACAGCGCTCCAGCGACCGCGCCGCGCACGTTGCCGATCCCGCCGACCACCGCGGCGACAAACGCCTTGAGGCCGAGCAGCACCCAGGTCGCATCGGCGGACTGCTTGATGCTCTCGTACTTGAGCGCGAACAACAGACCCGCCGCGGCCGCGAGCGCCGAGCCGATACCGAACGTGATCGAGACGATGCGGTTGACGTCGATCCCCATCAGCGAGGCCACGCGTTCGTCGAACGACACCGCGCGCATCGCGCGACCGAGCTTGGTCCGGTAGACCAGCGCCTCGAGCAGGATCAGCAGGATGCCGGTGAGGATGACCACGGTGACATCGACGAGCCGGATGTGCACGCCCGCGATCTCGAACAGCGAGCTGTCGTGGATCAGCGCCGGCATGTGCTGCGGCTGGGTGCCGAACACCCACTTGAGCTGGCCGACGTTCTGCAAAAACAGCGACACGCCGATCGCCGTGATCAGCACGTTTAGCCGCGGCGCCCGGCGCAGCGGCCGGTACGCGAGCATCTCGATCGTCACACCGAGCGCGGCACAGGCCGCCATCGCGAGCAGCAGGATCAGCGGCATCGCGAACAGCGGCGACTCGGTGACTGCCCAGCCGAAGTACGAGGCGAGCGTGAACGACACCCACGCACCGACCGTGAACACGTCGGAGTGCGCGAAGTTGATGAACCGCAGGACGCCATAGACCAACGTGTAGCCGAGCGCCGTGAGCGCGTAGAGGCTGCCCAGCGCGATGCTATTGACGAGGGTCTGAAGGAGCTTGGTCACGTCACTTGGGAGCGGCGGAAGCCGCCGAACCAGACCCCGAAGCGGCCGAACCCGAACCTGCACCGACGGGCGCCGGCTCCGGCCAGCCCTTCGGCACGATGGTCGCGACATAGCGCGGCCTGCCGCCCTTCATCTGAACGACCACGGCCTGCTTCTGCGCATCGCGGTTGCCGTCGAGCGAGATCTTGCCGGTCACACCGGGGAACTCCTTGGTCGCCGCGATCGCGGTCGCGAGGTCCCGCCCGCCGAGCGACTTCGCCTTGTCCATGGCATCGAACAGCACCCGCGCGGCGTCGTACCCGAGCGCGGCGAGCCCATCGGGCGTATCACCCCAGCGCTTCTGGAACCGGTTGACGAACTCCTGGACCTCGGGCCGCGCCTCGTCGAACGAGTAGTGATTGGAGTAGTAGCTGCCCTCGATCGCGGCACCGCCGATCTCGGCGAGCTTCGACGAATCCCAGCCATCACCACCGAGGAACGGCACCGTGATCCCGAGCTTGCGCGCCTGGTTCACGATGTTGCCCACGTCGGTGTAGTAGCCGGGCAAGAACACGGCCTGCGCGCCAGAGGTCTTGATCGACTGCAGCTGCGCGGAGACGTCCGGATCTCCGGCCGTGTACGCCTGCGAGGTCGTGATCGTGCCCTTCAGCCCCTCGAACTCGGACTTGAACGACTCGGCGAGACCCTTGGAGTACGGCGCCGCCTGATCGAACAGCACGGCGACCTTGTCGAATTTCTGATCCTTGGCGAACTTCGCGACCACGTAGCCCTGGAATTCATCGACGAAGCAGACGCGGGACACCATGTCCCGACCCTCGGTGACCTTCTTGTTCGTCGACGAGGGCGAGATCATCGGAATGCCGAACTGCTGCGCGACCTTGCCGCCGGCGAGCGAGCTGCCCGAGGCGACCTCGCCGATCAGCGCGACGACGTGCTCCTCGCTGATCAAGCGCTGGACCACGTTGCCGGCCTCGCTCGACTTCGAGGCATCATCGAGCGTCTTCAGCTCGATCTTGCGACCCTTCACGCCGCCTGCGGCGTTGCGCTCCTCCATCGCCATGATCACCCCGTGATCGGTGGAGACGCCGAACGTCGCCTCGGAGCCAGTGAGCGAAGCGTAGTGACCGATGACGATCGTACCGGTCTGCGGCGCGGCGCCAGTGCCTGCGGAGCCCGCGCTCCCGCTGCCCTTGCCCTTGCCGCCACCGAGCTTGTCGCAACCCGCCACCGTCAGAACGGCGAAGGCCGCGACCACCAGGACCTTGTTCCAAGCATTTAGATTCACGGCACTCTCCTGCGGATGGGGCATGCGATATCCGACGAGGCGACGGCGTGTCAACCTGCGCGGCGCCCATTGGCTATGGTGATCGGCTGTGTTGCCGTGTCGATGGCTCGGCCGGTCCGCGCCCGGGATGCGTCGGGCACGACCGCGAGGGCCCTACTCCCAGGTTCCTGGCACGCTGCAAGAAACTCGGCCTGCAGACCACCGAGTCGACATCACGTACTGCCTCGGCCGGCAGACGCTGCTGACCCTGGGCACGTCGAAGGCGGCGGCGCTGGCGGAAGATGCTGTTCGCGTTCCGCGGGCGCAACTCGCGTACGCCGAGTGCGTTGTTGCCGCTGCCGCCGACCGCGTCGTCGAGCTCGGTCTTCAGATCGAACTAGAACACTCGGCCCTCTCGCGCTCGCGAGCGAGATAGCGTGCTCAGGAAGCGTGGGCCTCCGCATGGCCCGGGATGAAGTACGGCGCGGAGGGTTGGAGCATCGCGAGCTGACGCAGGCGTTCGGTGGCGAACGCACCGGCCAGCTTCGCGAAATGATCGCGGGGCACGTGCTGGCTCAACGCCGGGAGCAGGTACGTCTCCTCGTGCACCGCGTGAGCTTTGACGAGATCGCGGAGGTGCCGAGCACGATCGCGCCAGGTGACCGTCTGCGGCACGCAGCTGACGAGGGCCGACAGCGTATGTTCCTGGGACAGGTGAGCTGCCCGGGCCTGAACGATCAGGATCTCGAGCGCCGGGATCATCTCGAACTCGCCGAGCACGATGTCCTCCGCCTCCGCGTGTGCCGTGAGGCCGAGCCGGACGCCGTCGAGAGCGAGGCGCAGCTCGGCCGCGCCGGTCGCCGGGTCGAGCAGCTGGCTGAGCTCGTCCTGGAAGTCGGTGTGGTCGCGGCGGAGCAGCGTCAGAAAATCCGTCGGCATGGTGTGCAGAAGCTGCACTGCGGATGCCTCTTCGGTGAGCGGTGGTCATCCGCACGCCGGCTTCCAGCGATGCAAGGCTGCGTACGATTCTCGCCGCAGGAGTGCGGTTCTGGATGCGCGCCGGGATCACGCGCGCGCGCGAACTGTCGAGCGCTCTGGTCTCACGTAGCAGAACGTCCGAGGGCTTTCCGTAGGATAGCGTCCACCACGCCGGTCGACGCGATATGCTCCCAGTGGTGACCCGGGGATCACGGTTCGTCGCGCATCGTGGCGCCGTGGTCGGAGCGCTCCTCGTGCTGATGCTCGTCGGACTCGCCGTGATCGGGCCCCTCCTGGTGTCCAGGGATCCCGTCGCACTCGACCTCGATCACGGGCTCTCGGAGCTCGGCGCGCCGCGCGGCCCTTCGTTCGACGCGTTGCTCGGCACCGACCACCTCGGACGCGATGTCTGGGCGCGCGTCGTGAGCGGGGCCGGAACCTCGATCGAGATCGCCACGCTATCGACGCTGCTCGCCCTCCTGATCGGGGTCGCGATCGGCCTCGTCGCCGGCTACGCGGGCGGCCAGGTCGACAACCTGCTGATGCGGCTCGTCGATCTCGTGCTGTCGTTTCCGTTCCTGCTCCTCGCGATCCTGCTCGCCGCGCTGCTCCGCGAGGCCGACCTCGCCTCGGGCTCCGCGCCGGTGATCTTGACGCTCGGGATCGTGAGCTGGACCACGATGGCCCGCGTGATCCGCGGCAAGGCGATGTCGATCACGCGCTCCGCGTACGTGACGGCGGCGCGCACGCTCGGCGCCAGCCCAGCGCGGATCGTGATCCGCCACGTCCTCCCCAACGTGGTCGGCATCGTCATCGTGGTGGCCACGCTGGCATTCGCGCAGAACCTGCTCGCCGAGTCCGCCCTGTCATATCTGGGCCTCGGTCCTCCCGCACCGGCGGCGAGCTGGGGCCGCATGCTCTACGACGGCAAGGCGTACTACCGCACCGCGCCCCACCTGATCCTCGCGCCCGGGCTCGCGATCCTGATCGCGGTGGTCGCCTTCAACCTGCTCGGCGAGGGTTTGCGCGACGTGCTCGATCCGAAAGGCCGCCGGCGTTGAGGGCGATCGCACTCTTGATCGCGCTCGCCGCGTGCTCGTTGCCGGATCGTGGGCCGCGGTTCCGCACCGCTGGTGGACCGCCACGCGCGGGCGGCACGCTCCGGATCGCGATCGTCGACGGTGTCAGCACGCTCGATCCCGCGATCGCGTACGACGAGTACTCCTACTACGTCGTGCATCCGCTGTTCGACACGCTCGTGGATTACGCCCCGGGCGGGACGGCGGTGATCCCACGCCTCGCGGAGCGCTGGGAGATCAGCTCCGACGGCACGACCTTCCGGTTCTGGCTGCGCCCCGGCCTGCACTATGCCGACGGGCAACCGATCGTCGCCGCGGACATCCAGTACAGCCTCGAGCGCGCGCTGACGATGCCGGACTCGCCGTTCGGTTCGTTCCTCACCGATGTCGTCGGTGCCGAGGCCGTGACCAAGCGGACCGCGCCGCACTGCAGCGGGATCGTGGTGACCGGCGATCGCGAGATCACGATCACGCTGGCGGTGGCGAACCTGTCGTTTCTCTACGTGCTGTCGATGGCGTTCACCACGCCGCAGCGTGCGGATCACAACGCGGCCTCCGGCGACCAGCTCCGTCGCACACCGCTGGCCAGCGGCCCGTACGAGCTCGCGAGCTGGGAGGAAGGCCAGCGCCTCGTGCTGCGCAAAAACCCGTACTACTGGGATCCGATGCGGCAACGGATCGAGGAGGTCGATCTGCACGAGCGGGTAGCCCGCGACACCCAGTTCCTGATGTTCGAAGCCGGCGAGCTCGACACCATCGACCGCCTCGGTGCGCCCGACTACCTCGCCGTCCTGAGCCAACCCGGGTGGACCCCGTACGTGCATCGGAGCGCGCACCTGTCGGCGACCGGCTCGCGGTTCAACGTGCGGGTTCCACCGTTCGACGATCGCCGCGTGCGCCAGGCGTTCAACTACGCGCTCGACAAGGACCATATCAACCGGCTGCTCAACGGTCGCGCCGTGGCCTCCCATGGAATCTTGCCGCCGGGCATGGCCGGCCGCGACGATGCGCTCGCGCCCTACCCGCACGATCCGGCGCGCGCGCGGGCGCTCCTGGCCGAGGCCGGATATGCGAACGGCCTCGACGTCGAATACGCGACGACCTCGGACGAGCAAGCCGAGGCGATCGCGACGTCACTGCAGGCCGACCTCGCGGCGGTCGGGGTTCGCGTGCGGCTCGCGTTCTTGACGTTCGAGGCGGCGGAGGTGGCGCTCGGCAGCCCGATGGGCCCGCCCTTCATGTACTGCTCGTGGGTCGCGGACTACCCGGATCCGTCCAACTTCCTCGACCCGCGGTTCCACTCGCGGTCGATCAAGGCCGACAACTCGGTCAACGCATCGTTCTATGCAAACCCCGAGCTCGACGCGCTGCTCGATGCCGCGCGCGGTGAGCCGGCCCCTGCGGGCCGCTTGGGGATGTACCAGCGCGCCGAGCACATCCTCCGCGACGACGCGCCGTGGCTGTGGGGCTATCACTACACCGAGGCCGAGGTGACACAGCCGTACGTGCAGAACTACGTCCCGCATCCGGTGTGGATCCGCGACTACACCGATGCGTGGCTCGACCTCGGCCCCGACGGCTCGCCGGTGCCGCGATGAGGCGCGTGTTGCGGCGCGTGGCGTGGATGCTGCTCGTCGTGTGGTTCGTGGTGACGACCACGTTCGTGATGACGATGGCGATCCCCGGCGATCCTGCGCGCACGCTGCTCGGCCCACACGCCACCGCGGACGCGATCACCCGGGTGCGGGCGCACTACTGCATGGACCGAGGCCTCGTCGTCCAGTACGGCTGCTGGGTGGGCAAGCTCGCGCGCGGCGATCTGGGCGAGAGCTATCGCACCCACCGGCCGGTGACCGAGATCCTCGGCGACCGCGTGTGGCCCACCGTCCAGCTCGCGCTCGCCGCGATCGTCCTGCAGCTCGTGATCGGCATTCCACTCGGGGTCCTCGCCGCGATCCGGCGCCGCCGCTGGCACGACCACGCGTCCCATGCAGCCACGCTGATCGCCCAGAGTGCGCCGACGTTCCTGATCGGAACGCTGCTCCTCTACCTGCTCTCATACAGGTTCGGCTGGTTTCCGATCAGCGGATATGGTGAGGGCTTCCTCGGGCGCCTGCATCACCTCGTCTTGCCGGCTGTGACGCTCGCCGTCGGCGGCATTGCGATCTATGCACGGGTGGTGCGCAGCGAGCTCGGCGAGGTTCTCGAGGAGGACTTCATCCGCACCGCGCGCGCGAAGGGGCTGCCGGAGCGCACGGTGATCCTGCGCCACGCGCTGCGCAGCGCGCTCGGGCCGCTGGTCACGCTGGTCGGGCTCGACCTCGGCGTGCTGCTCGGCGGAGCGGTGGTGACCGAGGTGATCTTCGCGTGGCCGGGGCTCGGCCGCGAAGTGCTGCAGGCGATCCTCGCGGTGGATCTTCCGCTCGTGCTCGGCACCGTGCTGGTCACCGCGATCGCGATCGCGGTGGCCAACCTGCTCGTCGATCTGACCCTGATCTGGCTCGATCCGAGGCTGCGCTCGTGAGCGAGCCGAAGCCGGGAGCTGCGAGATCGGCCCCTACCTCGCGCTGCTCGGGGCCAGTGCCACCGCGGTCGGCGCCATCGCAGGTACCGGCGAGGCGAACGGGTACGGCCTGCGCTACATCTCCGTGATCGTCAGTCGTCGCCGTCGAGAGCGCGGTCCTCGCGCCCCGCGCGGCGCTTGTTCTGAGCGATGCCGAGATCGGCGAGCTTCTTCCGCAGCGTGTTCCGGTTGAGGCCGAGGATCTCCGCTGCCTTCAGCTGATTCCCGCCGGTGTGGACGAGCACGAGGTCGAACAGCGGCCGCTCGACGCGCGCGACGACCTTCTCGTAGAGATCGTGCACCGGGTAGCCATCGATCCGCGCGAGCAGACCGGCGAGCTTGGCCTTCACCATCTCCTCGAACGCCAGGTCCTCGAGTGGCACGCGGGCCGCGACCACGGGCAGGATCTCGTCGACATCCCCGGCCTCGATCTTCGCGCGCGTGACGCGGACCACGAGGCGGCGCGCGATCGCCTTCAGCTCGGCGACGTTGCCGGGCCACGGATAGTCGGTGAGGCGCTGGATCGCGCGGCTCGACACCGACGGCTTGCTACGCCCGACCTCGGCCGCGTAGTGCTTGATCCAGCGCTCGAACAGCGCCGGCAGATCCTCGAGCCGGTCGCGCAGCGGCGGCACCGCGATCTGACGCGGCTTGAACAGCTCGAAGAGCTCGCGCGAGACGATCGCCGCGTCGACCGCGCGGCTGACATCGAGATCGCCGGTGGCGACGACGTGGACATCGAACACCTCGACGCCCTCGCGCGAGGCCTTGCGATCGCGGATCGCGCGCCTCAGCGTGCGCTGCGACGGAGCCGACAGGTCGCTGACGTCCTTCACCAGCAGCGTACCGCCCGACGCCGAGCGCAGGGCCCGACGAGCGCGCTCGCATGCATCATCGGTCGTCGACTTGCCGGGAATGTCCTCGAACGAGGGCCGCACCGCGACGAACCGGCCGCCGGTGCGCGGGCCGCGCTGATGGAGGACCCGGGCCACGAGCTCGCGTCCGGTACCGTGCTCGCCGCAGATCAGGACGGGGCCATCGCCATCAGCATAACTCTCGACCTGGGCGACGACCGCCCGCATCGACGCACTGTGAGCGACCAGGAAGTCGTTGGCCTTGAGGTTACCGCGCAGCATCGACCTAGGCGGCCTCTCCCGAGCTCTCGCCCTGGAAGCCACCATCGATCTCGTCACGTCCTGCGCCCATCTCGGGTGCCAGCCCGAGCCGCGACTGCCGCTCGATCAGCTGGGTGAAGTAATCCTCGACGAGCGCGCGCGAGGTCGCCAGGTCGGTGGTCTCCCACACGCGGAGGCGCAGCGCATTGCAGCCGTAGAGGCCGCGCGCGTACCACGCACACGCCTTGCGGACCTCGTGCAGCGTGCGCGGACCCTTCTTGAGCGTCTCGATCAGATCGACATGCCGGCGGAACACGTTCAGCCGCTCCTCGAGACCGGGCGGCCCCGGATCCGGACGACCCGAGGTGACCTCGCGCAGCCGCGAGAACAGCCACGGATTGCCGAGCGCGCCGCGGCCGATCATCACGGCATCGCAGCCGGTGTGCTCGCGCAGCCGCAGGTAGCCCTCGACGTCGACGACATCGCCGTTGCCGATCAGCGGAATGTGAGAGGGCAATGCGTCGCGAACGAGCTTGATGATGTCAGGATCGCTCTTGCCCGAAAACCCTTGGGTCCGCGTGCGGCCATGGACGGTGATCATCTTCGCGCCGGCCTCGACCATGGCGCACGCGAACTCCGGAGCGTTGCGGTGGCCTTGATCCCAGCCCGCGCGGTGCTTCACGGTGACCGGGACGTTCGCGGGGACGGCGGCGACCACCGCGCGCACCAGCTCCTGGGCGATCTCCGGCTCGCGCATCAGCGCAGAACCGCACTCACCGGCGACCACGCGCTTGGCCGGGCAGCCCATGTTGATGTCGACCAGCGATGCGCCGATCGAGACCGCCATCTTCGCGGCCTTGTCCATCATCTCCGGTTCGCGGCCGAAGATCTGGACGCCGAACCGCCGCCCATCGAGCGACGCGGTGAGCTTGCCGGTGGTCTTCGGATCGCCCGCCGACAAAGCGTGCGCCGACAAAAACTCGGTGATCGTGAGCCCGACGCCGAACTCCTCGCACACCGTGCGGAACGGCAGATCCGTGACCGCCGCCATCGGTGCGAGCAGCACCGGCGTTTCCACTGTCAGATCACCGATACGCATCACCACCGGACCCCGTAGATACAGGATCGGAATCGATCTGGAAACCCCGATCGAGCATCTGTGACCCCTCTCGTAACCCCGCCGAGGTGCTCGGGTTTCAGCGGAGGTCGTCAGGTGTGTTGATGTTGGTAACGTCCCCTCGCGCCACGTCATCGAGCCATGCCACGCGCAGGCTCGCATTGGTCAGCAGCTGGGAGGCCTTGCGCAAGCCCGCCGCGAGCCGCGCGTCGATCACTGGTCGCACCGCCGCGACGCCGAGCACGCAGCACAACGGCTCCGGCACGCCATCGACCCGGATCCCCACCGCATCCAGCTCCGCGATCGCGGCGTCCAGCATGCGATCGATCAGCGCCCCGGTGAGGTACGGCATGTCACCTGCCACCACCACCATCCACGGCGTGACCACGGCCGCCAGCCCTGCCGCGATCCCCGCGAGCGGGCCGGCGCCGGTCACCGCATCGACGACGGTGCGATGGCCGGGAACCTCGGCGGCGGTGGAGACGATGATCTCGCGCACCCTCGGCGCGAGCACGCGGACCTGGCGCGCGAAGATCGGCTCGCCGTCGACGATCAGCGCTCGCTTGTCGACGCCGCCGAACCGGGTTGCTCGGCCACCACCGAGGACCAGCGCGGTGACCTCGGCGGGAGTCACGGCTTCAGCAGCGGCTCGATCGCGTCCTGCGCCGGCGTCGTAATCTCCGGACCGCTAGGCGCGAGGTACACCGAGACCTCGGTGCGCACGCCGAACTGCCCCGAGAAGTAGAGGCCCGGTCCGACGGTGAATCCGGTGCCGGGCGTCAGGATCCGGGTGTCCTTGACCTCGAAGTTGTCGAGGTCGGCGCCGCCGCCGAGCAGGTCGTTGTCGATCGAGTGACCGGTGCGATGCATGACGCGCTCCACGACCTTCGCCTTCTTGAAGAATGCGCGCGTGGTGTCATCGACCTCGGCACCGGTGAGCGGCCGGTGCTTGCGGCTGCGATCGGCGATCAAGGTGATCGCCTGATCGCGGGCGAGCGCCACCGTCTCGAACGCGCGCTGCGCGAACTCGGGCACCGCGAGATCCGCGACCGCCATCCAGGTCTGCGCCGCCCACACGCCGTCGGGCTTGTCGATCTTGAGCGCGAGCGAGAGCACGAGCAAATCGCCGCGCTTGATCGGCTGCGTCCGCGCCGCCGTGGGCACATAGAACGGATCGGCAGTGTTCGCACCCACGGCCACGACCGGCGGCGTGCTGACCAGCCCTCGCATCGTCATGCCACGCACGAGCCGCTGCTGCACGTCGTACTCGGTGACCGGCGTGCCCGAGGCGATCTGCTTCGCGATGAACGCGAGCGCATCCTTGCGCAGCTCGACCAGGTGATGAACCGCCACGTAGTGCGCGGTGCGGCCCGCATCGCCCCAGATCGCCTTGGTGTACTGCACCAGCGTATCTGACGACCGCACGGTGACGCCGGCGCCGCGGATCAGCTCGAGCGTGCCCGCATCGACGCGCGACACGCTCGGCACGGCGGCCTTCGGCGAGTACTCGACGGCGACGGTGCGCGAGCCCCTCAGCAGAACCTTCAGCTGCGGCCCGAGATCGCGATAGCCCTGATAGGTCAGCTTCTTCCCCGGCAGGTGATCGAAGTTGCGAACCTCGGCGGAGTGCACGAGCGCGATCGCCTCGCCCTTCGCGGGGATCAGATAGAACCACGGGCGCGATGGGTGACCCTCGGGCGCGACCAGCCGCGCGGAGATCGGATTCTCGCCGTCGCGATCGAACATCAGCCAGCCATCGAGCCGCTGCACGGCGAGCAGACCCTGCACCGCGGTCAGATCGCTGAGGCTGACGCGCGACGGGATCGCCGTCGGGATCAGCTCGGGCGGTGGCTTGGGCTTGCCGGTCCTCGACGGCTCGATCGCAGGCGGACCACCCGCAGGAGGAACCACGACCGGAGTGGTGGTGCCGGGGCCCGCAGGCGGGCGCGCGATCAGATCCGCGGCGTAGGGATCCACGGGAGCCGGCGCAGGCCGCTTCGCACCCTTGGGGAGCTTCGGCGGCTTCGCGGGTGGCCGCTTGTTCGCCGGCAGAGTCTTCGCGGGTGGCGTCGCCGGCGCCGCGGCTGGATCCGCGTACGGATCGTCGGGAGCTCCGGGGTAGGGATTCACGGGCTGCTCGACAGGCAGCGGTCGTCGCTTCTTCGCGCCTTCTGACGCGGGCTGCGCGGCTGCGGGGACCGCGGACAACAGTAGGAGAGCGATCGCGAGGCTGCGCTTCATCGGACCTGTCCCAGCTGGTTGATCAGGGCCTCATGAATAGCACCGTTCGTCGCGACTGCTTCTCCCGTGTGAGGGTCGAACCGGCCGCCGCGTGTGTCCGTCACGGTGCCGCCTGCCTCGGCTACGATCAGGCCTCCGGCGGCGAGATCCCACGGAGAGAGGCGCGTCTCCCAGTAGCCATCGAGCGCACCCTTCGCGACCAGGCAAAGATCGAGTGCGGCGGCGCCGAGCCTGCGCACGGTCGCGACCCGCTTCATGTGCTCCCAGGTGGCAAAGTTGTTCTGCGGGTTGGTGGCGCGATCGTACGGGAACCCGGTCGCGAGCAGCGCCTGATCGAGCCGCGGCACCGCACTGACCCGCAGCGGCGCGCCGGCTTCATCATGCGCACCGCCGCCGAGCGTTGCCTCGAACCACCAGTCGAGTGCCGGAGCGACGACGACACCGGCGAGCAGTCGGCCGGAATCCTCGATCGCGATCGAGACGCACCACAGCGGCAGGCCATGCGCGAAGTTCACCGTGCCATCGATCGGATCGACCAGCCAGCGCAGCCCGCCCGCGGCGCCCGCGCCCGCGCCCTGCCCGCCTTCCTCGCCGAGTACCGGGATCCCGGGCAGCTGCTCGTCGAGCACGCGGCGGATCGTCTCCTCCGAGCGCAGGTCCCATTCGGTGACGAGGTCGCGCGGGTTGCTCTTGCTGCGAACGTCTGACGGACGCGCGGTGCGGAGCAGCTCTCGCGCGGCGCGAGCAGCGGCGCGAGCGGCCCTGGCGAGCTCTGCCAGATCACCTGGCACCGACGCCATGGTTACAGATCCAGGCGCATCGCGACGAGCTGCGCGCCGGTCAGTCGGCTGAACGTCTCGCTCGCCGCCACCTGCTTCGACAAGGTGGAGCGATCGACCACGCGGAACCCGAATTTCGCCGCGAAGAAATCGCTCGCGCTCTCGGTGAGCAGATAGATCCGGCGCACGCCGCGCCACCGCGCTTGGCTGACCGCCATGTCGGCGAGCATCCAGCCGTATCCGGCGCCGCGGAACTCGGGGCTGACCGCGAGCGACCGCAGGATCGCATCGTCGCCGTGGACCCCGAGCGCGACCGCGCCGACCACCCCGGTCTCGTTACGAAGGACGAAGAAGCTGCCCACGTGCTCGTCGCGCGCGAGATCCTGCTCGAGGCCCACGCCTTCGAGCAGCTCGCGAACCGGCGCCATGTCGGAGAGATGTGCGGGACGCATCGGGTCGCCGATCGCATCGAGCAGCTTGTCGTGCAGACCATCGAAGCTGCCGGAGGACAGCACGCACACCACGTCGCCCGGTGCGGCGCTCTCGGCGAGCTGCTTGACGATGACCTCGACCTCGGGGATGTACGCCGCCTTGGTGCCGCGCTGGTGCAGATCGAGCGCCATCCGCTCGGGATCGAACCGATCCGCGGCGGGGATCTTCGACGGATCGAACAACCTGCCAACGATCACCTCGTCCGCGTGCGCGAAGGCATCGGCGAACTCGGCCTGGAACGTCTTGCGCCGGCTGGTCGCAGAGCGCGGCTCGTAGACCGCGATGATCCGGCGCTTCGGGTACCGCTTGCGGAGCGACTTCAGCGTCTCGCGCACCGCCGTGGGGTGATGCGCGTAGTCGTCGAGCACGGTGACACCGCCCGCGATGCCGCAAAGCTCGAGCCGGCGCTTGACGCCCGCGAAGCTCGCGACGCCGCGCTGGATGTCGCGGACCGCGAGCCCGCGCGCGAAGCACACCGCGATCGCCGCGACGCAATTCTCGACGTTGTGGCGTCCGACCAGCAGGGTCTCGAAGCGTTCGAGCTGCTCGCTGCCGTTGCCGTTCTTGTGATGGACGTCGAACGAGCTGCGGCCGCTCTTGCCGACCTCGACGTTGGTGGCCCACCAGGTGGTGCCGTCCGGAGGCGCAGCATCCTCACCATCACCGGTGACGGCATAGCTCTCGACCTTGCAGCTCGCGGCCTTCGCGATCGCGACCGCCTCGGGCGCATCGGCGCACACGACGAGCAGGCCATCCTCGGGGATCAGCGCGACCAGCTTCTTGAACACATCCTTCACCGCGTCGAACGAGGGAAAGATGTCGACGTGATCGAGCTCGACGCTGGTGAGGATCACCGTGCGCGGGCGGTAGTGCAGGAACTTGGGGCCCTTGTCGAAGAACGCGGTGTCGTACTCGTCGCCCTCGATGACGAAGTCCTCGCCGCCGCCGAGCTTGTAGCCCTGGCCGAGCGCGACCGGAACGCCTCCGACGAACAGCGATGGGTCTCGGCCTGCCTCCGACAGGATGTGCGCGACCAGCGAGGTGGTCGTGGTCTTGCCGTGCGTCCCGGTCACGACGATCGAATGCTTGCCATCGATCAGCCGCTCGCCGAGCACGGCGGGGAACGAGGTGAGCCGGATGCCCTGATCCTGCGCCGCGCGAACCTCGACGTGGTCCTTGCTGTGGACGTTGCCGACCACCACGAGGTCGGGGTTCCATGCGAGGTTCGAGCCGTCGTACGGCATCATCACCGGAACTCCGAGTGCTGCGAGCTGCTCGGACATCGGCGGGTACACGGCCGCGTCGGAGCCGCGCACCTCGTGCCCCGATCCCGCGAGCAACCCAGCGACAGCACCCATCCCGGTGCCGCCGATTCCGATCAGATGAACCTTCACAACCGGCGCGGAAGCTACCCTCCCAGGTCGTGCGGGTAAAGCGAAACAGCACGCGGTTTTGTGATGGAGTTTTGCGAGGATGCCTCCACTGCCCTACACTATGAGGGCGATTCCATGGCCGAGCATCAGCACGAGCGACGGCAGCACTTCCGGAGCAAGGCACGCCCGGGGCGGATCATGCCCGTGAAGTTTCGCGCCGACGACACCGGCTGGGTGTCCGCGCGCACCCGCGACATCGGCGTCGGCGGAGCGTTCGTCCTGACCCCGATGGTCCAGGCCATCGGCACGCCGCTGATGCTGGAGATCACCCTCCCGACCACGGATCAGACGTTCACGCTGCCCGGGATCGTGAGGTGGGCGGTACCCGGCGTGGAGGGCGGGATGGGCGTCCAGTTCGTCGGGCTCGACATCGATGTCCTGCTCGAGCTCAACGAGTACTTCTCTACGACGACGCAGATCGCGTGACGTCCGACTGCTCCTCGACCAGCTGCGCGAGCTCGGTCGAGAGCTCGGTACGACTGCGAACCGAGAGCGCCGCGAACACGTTGGTCAGGTAGTTCTTCACGGTGCCTTCCACGATCTCCAGCCGATCCGCGATCTCGCGGTTGCGATAGCCATGCGCCGCGAAGAACGCGATACGGATCTCCTGCGCGTTGAGACCGAACTTCTCCGCGAGCACGCGCGACACATCATTCTCGCGCAGCGCTGCGGGCGCGATCGACAGCACGAGGCCGCCGCTGTTCAGCGCGCGCGCACGAACGAAGTAGCGAACGCGCGCTGGCGAGGTGAACGGTGACGACGGCGTGAACCTCCCCGGCACGAACAGCGCCGCGGCGATCACGGCATCGAGCGGACGCCACAGCGCCGACGGCACGACATCGGTCTGTGCGCCAAACGCCGCGAGCATCCGCGACGCGATGTGATTCCGCTTGAGGATGCACCCCGCTTGCGTGACGAGCACCAACCCGACATCGAGACTGTCGACGAGCAGCGCGAGCTGTTCGGTCGACGACAGCTTCTCGACGGGGATGACCGGCGTCTCGTCGCCGTCGTCATCGGCCCACTCGTCGGAAAATGAATCTGCGCACATGAACGTGTAAGGCCGCCGACGATGAGGATGACGTTAGTCATGCGACTTCGGCAAGCGCCGTTGTACGAACGTTGCACGTACGTACAGTCATCGCACGGTGACATCAGCTGCATCCCGGTTTCGCGTGCTCGCCAAGTGGGGCAGCGGTGGCATGGCAGATGTTTACGTAGCCCGTCAGGGCGGCGCAGGCGGCTTCGATAAGCTCGTCGCGCTGAAGTTTCTCCGCGACCATGGAGACGATGTAGGCGCGCGCGACATGTTCAAGCAGGAGCTGATGACGGCTGCGTTGCTGAGCCATCCGTCGATCGTCCAGACCTTCGATGCGGGTGAGATCGATGGGCGAATGTACATGGCGATGGAGTTCGTCCACGGCGAGACGCTGTCTCGGTTCCATCGCGAAGTCACGCGGCTTACCGAAACCTTTCCGATCGAGCTCGCGCTGTTCGTCGCGCGAGACATCGCGCTGGCCCTCGACTACGCGCACACGCTGACCACCATCGATGGAGAACCGTTAGCGCTCGTACACCGCGATATCAGCCCGTCGAATGTCCTGGTCTCGTTCGACGGTGGTGTGAAGCTGCTCGACTTCGGGATCGCGCGGGTCGCGACCAAGCTGCGCTCCACGCAGAACGGCGTCATCATGGGCAAGTTCGCCTACATGTCGCCCGAGCAGGCGGGCGGACAGACGATCGACCATCGCTCCGACATCTACGCGCTCGGCATCCTGCTGTGGCAGCTGCTCGTCGGACGCCAGGCGTTCGATGCCGACAGCGACGCCGCGCTGATGTACCAGGTGCTGCATCCCCAGCTGCTGTCGCCCAGCGCAGCAGGCTGCATCGCGGCGAGCCCGGAGCTCGACGCGATCGTGATGAAAGCGCTCGCTCCCGATCGCCGTGATCGCTACGCGTCCGCGGGCGACCTCGCCTCCGCGTTGACTGCGCAGCTCGCGGTGATCGCTCCCGGCTACGAGGGCGGCAAGGTGATCCGCGAACACATGAACAGCTCGTTCGCGGAGCGCAAGGAGCGGCTCGCGCGCGCGATCAAGGGCGTCCCCGAGAGCACGCTGTCACTCGAGGAGCTCGAGCTACTCAGCGGCAGCGCGCTCAACACGCCCTCGCCGCACGTGATGTTCGCGCCGGCAGGTGAGCCCGATGTCGAGATCAGCGTGTCGGCCGCCGAGGATCCGCCTGCTGCGGCGCGTCGGCGCGGCTGGGTGACGGTCGCCGCGCTGGTCGCGCTGGTCGCGCCGGCTGTGATCGCCTCGAGGATGCTTGCGGCGCCGTCGACGACCGCGCCGGAAGACGCTGCGCCGCCGCTCGCCGCCGCCGCCGCCGCGCCGCCGGTACAGAAGACCGTGGCAACCATGGGTCTCGTGGCACCCGCGGATCCGGTGACGCCCGTCGATCGCGTCGTTCCCGCTCCGGAAGCGACGCCGATCGAGCGCACGCTGCTCAAGCCGAAGCGCGTGCACGATCCGGCGGTCCGCATGTCGTCGCGCGCCAGCCGCATCGAGTCATCTCCCGTGCCCGTGCCCCTGCCCGCCGTTGCCACGGCACCGGCGGCTACGGCTGCGGCTGCGCCGATGCCGACTCCGACTCCGACGCCGGTTCCGACGCCGACGCCGACGCTGACGCCGGCTGCTGCTCCGGCCCTCGTCGCCGCTCCGTTCGGCCCTGGCTCGCTCGATGCTGTGCCCGCGCTGGTCAGCATCACCGTCGATGGTCCGCTCCCCGACTCCGAGATCCGCAGTGGCGTCGAGCGCGCGCTCGCAACATTCCGCGAGTGCTACCGCACGGCGGCAAAGCAGGCGGGAAAGACCCCGCCGCTGAAGCTGAAGATCGCATTCTCGATCGACGAGGGCCGCTCCGCTCAGGATCTGCGGGTCTCCGGCGACACGCTCGGCGTCGGCTCGTGCGTGAAGGACGCGGCGTCGAAGCTCCGCACCCGCGTCGCGCCCGATGTCGGGACGGCCTCGGTGAACGTGGTCATCAAGTTCAAGCCGGTCGGCGGATGACCAGCACCCCGGAGGAATCGTGAACCTACGCCGAACCGTGCTCGTCGCGCTGATCGTTGCCCTCGGGCGATCCGCAACCGCGCAGCCAACCCCGGACCTGCCGCCTGCGCCCGTGCCCACCCCCGTGCCCGTGCCCGTCGTCGCTCCGGCACCCGCTCCCATCGTCGGTCCCGCACCCGCTCCGATCGCCGCACCCGCCGCGGTGCCCGCCACCGCACCCGCCGAGCCCGAGCCCGAGCCCGAGCCGGACCCCGACAAGCAACGCTCGAAGGTGCGCCGCAACTTCGCGGGCTCCGTGCAGCTCGACTACATGGCGATCCCGACCGAGAAGACCGGTCGCAAGCTCGGACTTGATGGAGCCACCGCCGAGGCATCGCTGAAGATCGCGATCGACTTCAACGGCAAGATCTCGGCGAACGTGAAGGCATGTGTCGCGTGCCACGGCTTCGAGGTCGGCATGGCGTACTTCGACCTGCGGGTCGCCGACGAGCTCAACTTCCGCGTCGGCCGGTTCACGCCGGCATTCGGCGAGTTCCCCGTGCGTCACGATCCCGCAAATCACCGCACCAGCGACAAGCCGCTGCCCTACGACATGGGTCGCATGTTGCGGATCAACGAATTCAACGAGGGCGTGCTGCCGTCGCCGTGGGTCGACAATGGCCTCGAGCTCAACGGGACCCACTTCTTTGGCGATCACCTGCAGGTCGACTATGCCGCCTACGCCATCGGTGGTCCGCGCGCCGGCGCCGATCCGGTCGACTTCGACTTCAAGCTGTCGCGCTCGGGCGAGAGCTACTACGTCGACAACAACTCGCGGCCGGTCGTGGGCGGTCAGCTGGTCGCGAGCGTCGTCACCTCCGATCTCACGTGGTCCGCGGGCGTCTCGATGATGCGCGGCACGTATGACCCCGAGCACCACCTCCCGTTCTCGGTGATCGGCGCACACATGGTGCTGCGCGCCAAGAGTGTGTTCCTCCGGCTCGAGTACCTGTCGAGGCGAACCCGGATGTCGCTCGGCGAGGATCCGATGGAGCGATTCCGCTATGGGCCACGGGCCGATGGCACGTTCGATCCCTTCGTCGTCAAGGATGGCGGTTATGCCGAGCTCGAAGTCCCGGTCACCAACCGCCTGACCCTGCTGGTCCGCGAGGACGGGTTGCGACGGCGAGGCAACGTGGTGAAGACCAGCACGATGCGCTCCGACAGCGCGCTCCTGCGGCACACCGCCGGTGTCGCGATCGAGCTGTGGTCAGCGCTTCGCCTCAAGGCGAGCTACGAGTACTACGACTTCTCCGACTACGAGGACGAGTCGGTGATCCACCTCGGCATCGTCGGACCATTCTGATGGAGGGCTCGATGTACGCACACCCATCACGTCGCTGGCCGGTGATCGCGCTCGTCGCGCTCGCCGGATGCAATCGGCTCCAGCCGCGCGTCGATGATCACATGATCGACGCTTCACCACCGACCATCGATGGCGGCCCCGATGCGAAGGGCACGACGTCGCTGCTGCCGCCCGGGAGCACGGTTCCTCCGATCTCCGACGACGCGGAGCTGGTGTCGCAGATCAAGATCTTCGATGGCCTGGCCGACAACGCGCTCGCGATGGCAGGTGGCGTGATCGTCCGCGCGACCGGCAAGGCCGCCGGCGTCGTGGTGAAGTACTGGAACTTCGGCGCGGCGCGCGTCATCGATGGGTTCGTCGCATCGTCGCCGCTCTACGTGCTGGCGAATCCCGATGGTGCGGGCGGCTTCGTTCCGCGCTCGAACCATCCGTGGCTGATCGACTCGATCCCCGGCGACGCCGGATACAGCGCGATCCGCCGCGTCATCTACGTGCCGGTGACTGCGATCTACCAGGGCCAGCTGCTGACCTCGACGGCAGCGCTGCAAGAAGCGCTCGAGCTCGGCCTCGTGTCCGACCCGGTCCCCGCCGGGACCTGGCGCAACCTTCCCGTCGTGCCGAGTGGCACCAAGCTCGAGGTCAGCACCACGCTGCCGCCGGTCGCCGCGACCGAGGTCTACGCTCGCGGCCATCGCGTCGAGGTGTTCCCGCTCGGCGGCGCGCTCGGGATCCAGCCGCTGCGTAACGGCTCGCCGATCGCGGGCCAGGAGTCGCGGTTGCTCTCGGGCGTCGCGAGTGGAACCCCGCCGGCATTGCCGACCACGCTCGACGCGGCACCGGTGTTTCAGCTCGGAATCCCGATCGCAGCGCCGACCACCGCGCCGAACTACTCGCCGATCGTGACGGAGCTCGACGTGCGGCTCGCGAGCAACGTGGATCCGACGACGATCCTCTCGGATACCCAGCTATTTCGGCGCACCGCCACCGGCGCGGTGAGCGGCTATCTGACCGATGCGGTCGGTAGCTTCACGACGACCACCCTCGTCAGCAACAAGCAGATCCAGTTCGTGGACGGTGAACCATGAAGTCCATGCTCGCGATGCTCACCGTGCTCGTGCCGGCGTGCGCGGATCTGCAGTACGATCCCGAGGTCGGTGCGCTGCAGCCCGTCGATCCGGACACCACGACGGATGGGGGCGCACCGCCAGCGGTGACCACGCGGTGCACCGATTCCAACCCGATGGTCAGCGTGTCGTTCGCGCGTGACATCCGTCCGCTGACCACGCGCTCGCCCGGCGGCTGCGGCTGCCATGCGTCGAACACGACGTCGGGGTTCAACCTCGGCTCGTACGAGTCGCTGCGCAAGGGCGGCAACAACTCCGGTACGCGCGTGATCGTTCCTGGCAAGCCGTGCGAGAGCATCATCGTCGGCAAGCTCGGACTCGCGCCTCCGTTCGGTGCGCGCATGCCCTACAACGGTCCCCCGTACCTGTCGACGACGGAGCTGGTGCTGGTGCGGGACTGGATCGCCGAGGGAGCGCTGGATAACTAGGTGCGGGCGCATGCTTCACTCGCCGTATGCGCGGTCGCGTTGCTCGTGGCGTGTGGCAACTCGTCCCCGCGTGTCCTGCTGCTCCAGCCGGTCAACGCTCCCGTGGAGATCCAGCAGGCGTGCGCGCTCGCCGAGGTCCGCTGCTCGAGCTGCCACACCCTCGAGCGGCTCACCAACGGCATCCATCGCACCGAGCCGGAGTGGACCTGGCAGGTCAACCGGATGCGGTTGATGCCCGCGAGCGGGATCGCGCAAGACGACGCCGATCGGATCGTGACCTGCCTGGTCTATCGGGACCCGGATCCGCTGCCCACACCGCCGGATCTTTAGCGACGCGCGTCGGTGGACTCGAAGATCTTGTCGGCCGACGCCGGCACGAAGCCGTGGAACAGCTCACCGGACGGTAGCGGATAGCGCCGCGCGAACTCGTAGTAGCAGGACGGGATGCGCACGCTGGCATCGTCGAACGCGACCTCCACCGAGTCGGCACGGGTCGAAAGCTGCTCGAGGTGCTCGGCCGGCGTTCCCTTGATCACGCCGCCCGCATCGTTGAGCGTGAAGCCGTGCTCGACGAGAAACGCGTCCAGCGCGGTCAGGTCGGGGAACGTCGACAGCGCGTTGACGTCGACGGTGAAGTGGTTGACCCGGAATCCGAACGCCGCGACCCACGCCGCGTATTCGCTCTCGGCGAGCAGCTCGGTGTACTGCGCATGGGTGACTCGCCACGGCCGCCCGGCCCACGGCAGATCCGCGCGCGCGCCGAGCTCGGCGGGCAGTTGACCGATCAGCCCCGCGATGATGCTCTGGGCCGCGGGCGACAACTCGGCGAGCACGAGCTCGCTGATGAACACCTTGGGCAGCCCGGGCTCGGGATGCTGCCAGTAGCGCGCCGCCAGGTGCTTGTCGATGAACCGGTACGAGTCCTTCGGTTCCCAGCCGAGCGCCTCGAACGGCCTCGCGAGTGCGGTGATCCCGATGCCGGGCGCGCCATAGGTGCGCAGCGCGACATGATCGTTCTTGATCAGCTCGCCGCGTGCCGACAGCAGGTGATGGATGCTCTCCGCCTGCGGGGTCGATGCCACGTAGTCGCGCCACAACGCGTCGAGGAGCTCGGCGATCGTCATCTTACGATTCCTTGGGGATTCCTCAGGGCAGGACGATCGGATAGCCGATCTTCGTGCGCGGCTTGGTGGAACGCGGGAACGTCACGCCCTTCATCGCCGCGTCGATGCAGGTTGCGATCGGCTGACCGACGAAGTCTCCGACCTGCTCGTACGCCGCGAGCGTCCCGTCATCGGCGATCGTCAGGTCGAGCTTTCCCTTGCCCGCGGCCTTCTCGCGCTTCGCGCAGGTCCGGATCACCGACATCGGCGCCTGCATCGACTCCTCGATCAGCTCGGGAGTCAGCGCGAGCACCGCGGCGCCACCGGCGGCACACGCGGCCTTGTCGGGCGCGGCGTTCTGCGACGGCGGATTCGCGAGCACGACGGTGCCGTTGCACGGTGTCAGCACGCGATACCCGACCACGTCGAGCTGGATGCCGTCCTTGCCGTTGAACGTCCACCGAGGCTTCGCCGGGACCTTCACGACGAGCTCCACCTTGTGGTGTTGCACGGCCTTCCGCCACGCGGCTGCGGTCTCCGCCGTGGCGAACTGGCGGGCCGTGTCGTACAGCGGCGGACCGCGCAGCTTTCCTGCCTCGAGCTTGGGCGCGCCTCCCGTGATGAACCAGGTCTTGCCTTCGCTGGCGATCCCCTCGCAGCGGATGCACGAGGACAGCGCGACGGCGACCGACTTGCGCGCGGGATCCCAGGCACCGAGATCGAGCGCGGAGTTGTCTGCATCGACGAGCAAGGTCTGCCCGCCGAGCTCCCGTGCGCTGCGATCACGCAGGGCGCGGCACTGCCGCTGCTGCGCATCGTCGCCTCGATCGCACGGTGCCGTCAGCGCCCACACGATGTCATCGACGTGAGCGAGCTTGCGCGCGCCGGTCGCCTTGGCCTCGAAGGTATCGTCCGCGTGCGCGGCGCCGGGCGCCAGGCACGCCACGAGCAGGAGCGTGAACGTCCGCATCACTGGAGCTTGTGCGTCAGGTAGGCCTTGAGTCGGAGCTCCGCATCCTGGGGATCATGGATCACGATCGGCACCGTCTTCTTGAGCTCGTCCTCGAGCTCGACGAACAGCGCCGCACGCAGCGTGGGATCGTCCTTGAGCTGCGTCGGTGTGCGACCGCGGACGGCCTGCTCGGCGAGCTTGGAGCAGTACGCCTTGAGCTTGTCGTAGATCGCGCTCCCGAGGAACTGGGTGATCTTGTCGGCCTCGTTCGCCATCCGATCAAGCGCCACGTCGGCGGTGATCGGCAGGCTGCCGCGCTCGTGCGCATGCGTGAGCTGTGCGCACACGCGGAGCACCATCATGTCGTCGATGACGCCGATGCCCTCGTTCCAGTCTGGGATCAGGTCCATCCTGCTGACCATGTACAGGAGAGCGGCACCCGCGAGCTTGCGCGAGTGATCGTCCGCGGTGGCGGACTCGAGTAGTGCCTTGAAGCCGTCGATATCCTGACGGATCGACTCGGCCCAGCTCTTGAAGACGTCGATATGAGCCACGTAGCCCTCCTGAGCGGCGAACCTACGCCCGCGGGTGGCCCCGTGCAACGCCGCCCGGCCTACGGATGACAGCTGTTCGCCGCGGGGGGCTTGCACAGTCCCCGGTTGTTGCAGGTAGCCGGCTTGCCGTTCTGCATCGGGCACGGCGTGTTCGCGTCGCACGGCTGGGTGCAGACCTGGATCCCCTCCAGATCGTAGAGCTTGCAGTTGGCCGACATGCACTGCGTGCTGGTCGTGCAGGAGTCGTAGACCACTCCGGTGCACATCGGGAGGCTCAGGTTGGCGTCGGGGAGCGGCTTGCTCGCACCGCCGGTCTCGCAGGCCCCGACCGAGAGGACGAAGACGATCCACGGGCAACGCATCTCGCGATCCTATAGGATCGGCGGATGCGGATCCTTGTTGTCGTCGCGTTGCTCGCAGGATGTGCCGGGACCGACACCGACATCGGCAACGGCACGGTCTGTACCGGAGCTTTGTACGACAACTGCGACTCGGAGCACGACTGCATGTCCAACGACTGCCGGACCTATGCGGTCGAAGGCTTCAATGTCTGCACGCAGCCGTGCAGCGCGACGGTGCCGTGCCCCGACCAGGACGGCACCGCGGTCGCGTGTGACATGGCCGCCGGTGTCTGCAAGCCCGCCGCGCCCAAGGTCTGCCGCGTGCTCCCGTAGCTCAGCGCTCCATCAGATCCTGAATCACCTTGGTCGGCTGGTCCGCCGTGATCTGGATCGACAGCGTCTTCTTGATCTTCTCGGCGGTGTTGACCAGCGTCACCTTGTGAGCGCCGACCTTCAGCGGGAGCGCGCGCTGCGGCGTCATCAGGCCCGTGGGCTTGCCGTCGATCAGGATCTCGCACGGCGGCTTGCTCGCGATCATCAACACGCCATTGCCGACTGGCTCGGCCTTGGCGACCGCCGGAGCTTCGGTCTTCACCAGCTCGGGTTTGGACTCGATCTTTGCCGCGGGCTTCGCGACCGGGGCCGCGGCCGGCTCCACGTGCTTCGGCGTGACGGCGAGCTTCTCGCTGCCTGGCTTGCGCTCGATCTTGATCGCGAGCTTCGTGGTGGTGCTTGGGTCGAGGTGCTCGAGGCGCGTCGGGCGATCGTGATAGCTGAACACCACGTCGTACTGACGTGACGGATCCACCACAGTGCTGATCGGCGTGGTTCCGAGGAACGTGGTCTTGCCGCGATCGACGAGCATCACCGTTGCGCCCGACGGGTTGGAGTCGAGGCGAACGTCGACGAACACCGGGTGCTTGCCGCCAACCACCGGCGCGGCCACGGCCGGAGCGGCTGCGGTCTGCACCGGCGCGGCCATGACTGGAGCGGCTTCGGACTTCACCGGCTCCGCAGGTGCCGGCTCGACCTTCGCGGGTTTCACCGGCTCCGCGGGTGCTGGCTCGACCTTCATGACGACCGGCGGTTCGACTGCAGCCGCGGTCTCGGTGTCCTGCGCGAGCGGAGCTGCGACAGCGGCGCTCGATGCCGACGGCTTCGCGCTGCGCTTATGGCCACCCTGACCATCGAACGCGAGGTAGCCGCCGACGAACACGCCGACCACGATCATCGCGCCCATCGGCAGCGCGAGCTTCAGCAGCCACTGCGCCGTGGTGGCGCGCTTCTTTACCTCGGCGGTGCCAAACGTGTTCTCGACGGCGATCGCCGGAGCCACGCGCTCGACCGCGCGGCTCTCCTCGAACCAAGAATGATCGGTGAGGTCGACCGGCGCGTGCGGCTTCGGGTTGCTCGAGAACGGCGCGACCACCGGCATCGACGCCGGCGGTGGCGTGGTGCGCGACGGCAGCGGCAGAGACGGGCGGGTGACCCGACCGGCCGGAATGACGAACGGCGCGCTGTCGTCGACCACGATCGCCGGCAACGGAGTGTCCTCGAACGTCACCGCCCCGTCGATCAATGGCTCGAAGGATGCTCGGAGCGCACCGGCGTTGGCGAGCGGCGGAATCGTGGTGGCGCGCGACGGCGGCGCGGTGGTGACCCGGACCGGCGGCAGCGGTGGCGGCGTCAGCGTGCCCTGCTGCGTCCCCATCGCACCGCGGCCGCGCGGCAGCGGCTGGACCTCTCCCGCTCCGCTGAGCGTGTCGGTCATGCGAGCATTACCGGCCTTCGGCTTCGCGGTGGGTTTCTGCGGCGGCATGAACATCAGGTCCTCGTCCGGCGCCGGCTTGCGTGGGGTCGCGGTGGAGACCAGGTTGATCAGCTGGTTGATCGCTGTCGACTCGTTCTTCGCCATTCGCGGGGAGGATTGCGAACATGGCTCAAAACGTAAAGCGAAATCCCCCACCCGCACGCACGTGCAGGTACGATCTCTCCATACTCGTAACCACGCGAAACCTCATTGACTGTTACGTGACCATACACATAACGTATGGCCACTCATGGGTGCCGATGGCGTGTTTGCCGACCTGCGCAAGGTGGCCGACTGGTTCGGAACGAGCCCGCAGCGCGGTTCGCTGCACATCGAGCGGATGGTCCAGCGGCTGGGGGCGACCGTCATCCCCCTGCTCGGACGCGAGCTGCGGAGCCCCGATCGCCGTCGCCGCGAGGCCGCGCGGGCTGCGCTCGCCGCGCTCGCGAACGATCGCGTCACTCGCTCGCGGGTGATCGCCAAGCTGCGCGCGACGACCACCGACACCACGGTCGGCGATGACATCAAGGTCTCCGCGCTCGGCCTGCTCGGCGAGCTCGGCGAGCAGGCCGCCGCGATCTTCACGGACCCCACGGCGATCCAGCGCCGCTCCGCGATCGCACTCGCAGCGCAGCTGTCGAGCGATGCCGATGTCGCGAGCGCCGCGGATCTCATGGTCGGCACGCTGAGCGACGACGACATCGCGCAGATGCTCGAGGTGATGAGCGAGGCCGAACCCGTCGCCGCGCAGCGTCTCGGCGCCGAGCTCACCGTCCGCATGGACCTCGCGCACGAGCTCCGGGAGCGGCTCGCCGCGCTGCTCCTCCAGCGTGGGCAGCGCGCTAAAACCGGCGCCCGCCCCTCCGCGGATCGCCGCCGCTCCGCGCGTCCCGCGCACGTCGCCGTGCTCGTCGATGCCACGGCTCGGCTCGTCGTCGTCGCGAGCAAGAAGGTCGCTGGCGAGCGACGCTGGCGGCGGTGGGCCGTGCTGATCGGACCGCACGGCCGGATCGATGACTGCCTGCACGAGGACGATGCCACCGAGGGCAGCGATGCCGCACCGCTGATCGCGAACCTGATCGCCGACGGCTATCGCGTCGCGAGCAGCGAGGTCGATCACGCCCGCACCGTGGTGGCCGTCGCCGCGCGTCTCACCGCGCGCCCGATCGATCGCGCGACCGGGTTGCCGTCCGCCTACTACCTCGGGCGTGACCTGCTCGATCTCGGCGACGCGCACGTTGGCGAGCGCTCCGCCACGCCAGCGCCGCTCGTCGCGCGCGCGATCGAGCAGACGGTGGAGTCGCTCTCGAACGGCGATCACGCCAAGGCCGAAGCGCTACTCGCGCTGTGCGATCCGGCGAACCCCGATGTCGCGGCGGCCACCGCCACGCTCCATCTCGCGAAGCGCCCGCCCCGCGCCGCCGATGCGGTCGCAGCGCTCGAGCGCGCGCTCGTCGCCGAGCCCGAGTGGCCACTCCATCACTGGAACCTCGCCGCGGCGCTGCACGCCCTCGGTGATCCGAGCGGATGCTTCCACGCACTGCGCCGGTTCGTGACGACCAGCAGCGCGCCCACCGGCCTCTACGGCGATCCCGATCAGCCCGCGCGCGTCGGTTCGGCGCACCGGATGATGGCGGAGCTCGAGCGCGCGGCACGGCTCACCGGTACATCGCTGCGGCGTCGTCGAAAAAAAGCGCGCTAGCGACCGCAGAGCGATCAGCTTCGCGCGTGCTGCCGTGCTGCCGTGCTGCCGTGCTGCGAGTCGGATGCAACCACAGCTGCAATTTCCCGATGGCGCTCGTCTAAGTTTCCGAGCAGCCAAGAACCCAAGAGACCCAAGCCGAGAACGTCTCGGGCACTTCCATGGGCAGCACCTCGGACCAGGCCACCACGTCGAGAAAACACGCTTGGGTACCTTGGGTTCTTGGCTGCTCCGATCACCGGCAGAGCGCCGGCAAACGCGCCGGCACACCACGAGGCCAGACACACGTCATCGGCACGTGATGTCCGCAACGCGTCCGGCTCGCGAGCGCAGCGGCGCTACTTGCGCGGCGCGAGCGCGTAGCCGAGCTTGATCCGCGTCGAGCCCGCCATGCCGCGCTTCGGCAGGTGCCAGGTCTTCGCATGCTCGCTGACGCAGCCGGCGACGGCCGACAGGTCCGCGAGGCCGGCCTTGGGCTCCGACGACACGCCCTTCACGGTGCCACCCTGATCGACCTCGAGGTTGATCGTCAGGTTGCCGCCGAGCTTCGGGTTCGCGGCGAGCACGGCCTCGTAGCAGGACTGGACTTCCTGGTTGTGGCGATTGAGCAGCGCGGCGATCGCGCCCTTGTCGTGCGTGCCGGTGCCGACCTTGGTGTTCTTGAGCGTGGTCTCGAGCACGGCCATGTTCTTCTGCGCCTCGTTGCGCTTCGCGTTGTCCATCACCAGCGAGATCGTCGCGGCGTACAGATCATGCGCGGGCTGGTAGTAGCGGACGTCGTTCGCGGTGGCGTAGAGGACGTGGAACAACAGGCCCATACCCTGGAGGCCGGCGATCAGATCCTGCTTCTCCTTCTCGGTGCACTTGGCGCCGCAGCCGGGCAGCGCGGCGATCGCCTGCTGGCCGTACTTCGCCGAGATCTCGGGAGCATCGAGGCGGACGTTGAAGTCGGCCTGGGTGTAGCGAACGACCGGGAGATCGTTGACCGGGACGGTCGAACCCGCGACCTCGACGGCCTTGTCGAGTGCTGCGATGCCGTCGGCCCAGCGGCCGGCGAAGCCATACGACTGCAGTCCGAGCTTGGCGAGCACCTCGTACTGCTGCGCCTTCTGCTTGGCGCCGAACACGGCGAACATCGCAGGCGTGGTCTCGGCGAGCGAGACATTCGACCGGCCCGCGAACAGGTAGACATCGCGATCGAGCGCCTCGCGGCCGGCGTTGCTACCCCAGCCCTTGGCGGCGGCGACGATCGCCGTCCACGCACCGGCGTCATCGTTGCCACGCCACTTCGCCCACGCGGTGACGTAGGACAGCTCGGGCTGCTTGTCGGAGAGCGTCTCGTCCTTGACCGCCGCGAGCGCGTCCGCGTTCTTGAACTGCTTCAGCAGCGCGTACGCCCACCACGCCCGGTTGTACGGCGCCTCCTTGTCCTTGGGCGCCATGTTGACGAGCGTCGACCACGCCTTCTCGGCGGCCGGGTAATCTTCGAGCAGCAGCTCGTAGCTGCCGAGCAGGCGAAGCGTGATCTCGTCGACCTTGGCGCCCGAGATCTGCGCCGCATCGCGGAGCGCCTGGCGCGCCTCGGTCCATAGCGTCTTCTCGTTCGCCTTGTCGTCCTTGGACTTTTGATAGAGCAACGTGGCGAGGATCGCGGCCTGCGCTTCTTTTTGCACCGGGTCCTTGGTCCCGCTGAACACGGTGCGCTGCTTCTCGATCGTGACCTTCTTCTTGGCCTCGACGAGCGGCATGCCTGGCCGTCCGAGGGCCTCGGGCTCGAACACCAGGCCCTTGATCTCGATGCCCGCGACGTCGAACGAGACGTCGCCTGCCGCGGCGGGCTTGGTCGAATCACCACCGCCGGCGCCGCTACCCGTGGGCGTGGTCGTCTCCTTGGGGGTGCCACCGCATGCGACGAGCGCGCAAAGCAGGAACGACAAGCGTTTCATGGGCCGTGTGTACAACGGATCCGCGCGGTGTAGCACCCTCCTATCGCGTGATATGGTTTCGGAGCCCGTGCGGTATCTCACCACGCTCGTCGTCGTGTTGTCGGCGATCTCGAGTCAGGGCTGCGTGGTGGTGAAAGCCAACCAGCGCGGCAACCTGGCGAAGCGCGCGATGACCAATGATCGCGATCCCGGCGAGGCACGGTTCGGCCAGCACGAGCGCGGATCACGTGAGGGTGCCGATGGTGGCACCGGGCAACCAGGCGGCGGATGCGGCTGCAACTGATCGCCGCGAGCGCGGTGGTGCTCGCCGGCAACTCCGCGCACGCCGACGGAACGTTGAGCGCGCGCGGCGTCTACTACAAGGAGCGCGCGACCCGGGTCATGCAGCCGATGCTCGACGCGATGTTCGACGTCGGCGCCCACGGCATCGTCAGCGGGCACTTTCTCGTCGATGCGATCACCTCGGCGTCGTCATCGTCGGGCGCCGACAACGCTACGCCGTTCACCGAGAAGCGCTACGAGGGCGCGGTCGGCTACACCCACGAGCTCGGCACGCTGCGCGTCGGCGGCGAGGCGAAGTACTCCACCGAGTCGGACTACCGATCGATCTACCTCGGCGTCCGCGCCGAGCTCGACCTCGCGCAGAAGAACACCACGCTCGGTCTCGGCGGGGGCCTCTCGAAGGACAAGGTCTCCGCGGCCGCCGCGCAAGGCCCCTCGATGCCGACGCTCACCTGTGAGCCCGGCAAGGTCGCCACCGAGTGCCCGTTGACGGTGCTCTCGGTGTATGGCTCCGCGAGTCAGATCCTGTCGAGGAACCTGGTCGGCGGCCTGACCTACGATTTCGCGAGAGCCGATGGCTATCAGTCAAATCCGTACCGGATGGCGCTCGCCGATGATGGTATCGCTCCCGAGCGTCACCCCACGCTGCGCAGGCGCACTGCGATCGCGGGATCGATCCGCTACTTCATCCCGAGTACGCAGACCACGCTGATCGCGGCGTATCGCTACTACCGCGACAACTGGAAGGTGCACGCCCACACCCCGGAGATCCGGATCGTGCAGCAGGTTGGCTACACCGTCGACGCGACGATCCGCTACCGGTTCTACACGCAGAGCCAGGCGTTCTTCTATCGCGACCGCTACCCGACCACCGATGCGGCGGCGTTCCCGTACCTGTCCGATGACGTCAAGCTCGACGCGTTCCGCACCCACACGTTCGAGGCCAAGCTCGGTGTGCTCGGCGACACGTTCGGCGCGAGTGGTCGCTGGTCAGCCGCCCGGTTCGAGGGCATCCTATCCTACGTCGTGCAGGACAACCGGTTCGGCAACGCGATCATCGCTCATGTGGCACTCACGGTCCCTCTGGATTACTAGCCTGCTCGTCGCCCTCGGGGCGGCCCTCGGGGCGGGCAGTGGCTGCAGCGATGATGCGTGCGGACCCGGCGATGCGCCGAAGGTCGGCATCGTGGCGGGCGACAGCAACATCACGCTGACCTACGGCAACATGACGTCGCGCGCGGGCAACGACTGCCCCGACAGCGCCGCGCCCTCCGGCGTCGTCGCGCTGACCATCGAGGGCACGCAGACCGAAGGCACCGGGTTCTTCACGCTGTGCATCCCGCGCCCGGATCTGCTCGCGAACGGCGGCCGCACGCTCGGCCTGACGGTGTCGACCGCGGACATCCGGATCATCGATCTGCGCGGCGCGTCCGCTGCCTGCACCTACGCGCTCGACACCTCGCGCCCACCCACGGGCACCGGCGTCGGCACCGGCGTGTGCGGCAACGGCACCGACAAGGCCGGCTTCGCGATCGAGCTCGATGGCGCGGTCTCGCTGCGCCGCACCTGCGGCACCACGGTCGATTCGCTCGCGGTGCGGCTGACCGGCCGCGTGGCCGTCGCCGCCGAGTAGTCGCGCTAGAACCTCCAGCTGCGCACGCGGTGCACGATCGGCGCGAGCACCTCGCGCGCGGTCCAGCGCAGCAGCTCGGACTCGCCGATCACGCCCGCGACCGACGGGCCGAACGTGTAGTAGGTCTCGATGACGAGCTCGCCGAGCACGCTGTGCTTGAGCGCGAGGTCGCGGAACCGGCGCAGCATCTCGACGTCGTTCGCGAGCAGCGAGCCATACGCCGCCGTGGCGATGAAGCAGGCATCGACCTCGCCCACCGCACGCGCCTTGGTGGTGACCAGGATGCTCGTGAGCGGGCTCGTGTTCGCGCAGTTGTCGTACGCGCGGATACCGATCGAGTACCGCGTTTCGGGCAGCAGCTTGTCGAACGTCATGGTCTGCAGCCCACCGCCCGGCACCGTCGTGAACGTCGGGCGCAGCTCGATCGCGCGGTCGAAGTTGGCCTCGCTGATGTCCTCGGCGATCAGATACCGGATCTCGTAGCCTTTCACCGTGCCCATCCGCTGGTCGTCGCCGGGCGCGACGAACGAGACCACCGCGGCGCTGCTGGTGCTCGAGACCGCGATGTCGCCGGTGCCGCTCGGTGCGATGCTGTCGGGATCGGGTCCCGCGGTCACCTTCACGCGGTAGTTACCCCCGGGGACGAGCGCGAGCCGCTGCGCACCGGAACCGGGCGTGTCGGAGGTGATCGTCCCATCGGGCGCCCGCACGTTACCGTCCTGCCCGTCCGGATCCCCGTAGCCGACGTACTCCGCGGTGGTGGCGGACGTTCCGGAGATGCCGATCGAAAACGGCACCTTGTAGAGCACCGAGGGCTGGCCTCGATACGGGAGGCCGTAGTCGCCATACGCGACCGCCGGACCGGGACGCGCGTCCTTGGAGTAGATGGCGTTGTGATCGAACTCGCGCGAGACCTCCAGCCACAGGACGTAGTCGCCGGTCGGCAGATCCGGTGGTGCGGCCCAGCTGAACGTCGCCGGGCTACCGCTCGGCGCGGAGGCCTGCGAGACCGAATCGAACGGGTTGAGCTGGTCGTACATGGTCACGGAGATCGCATCCTCCGACGACTTCATGACGTCCTGCCGCGGTGGGTACAGGCTCCTGCCCGTGCCGAGTTTGCCCTTGTCGGTATATGGACCAAACGGTGACGAGTGGGTCTCCGCGTCCCACGCCGGCTCGTTGCGAATCATCGGCCGGAAGTAGTGGCGCTCGCGCGAGCTGACCGAGCTGGCATGCGAGAGGCCGTCGTCGTTGTTGTCCTGGAACACCAGCTGAGCCCACTCGAGCCCGTGGCGATGCGCCCACACCGGGAACGTGGTGATCCGGCGACCGTATGGCCAGTCAGGGCCGCTGTTGAAGTCGTAGCGGCCGGGGCGGTTGCCGAGCCCGTAGGTCCCGACCTGCTGGGTGATGTAGATGGTCTCGACGAACTGGCCACCCGGCGTCTCGAGCCACCCGACGATCGACAGCGGCATCCGCAGCGTCTTATCCGCGTTGGTGCTCTCAGCGGGCAGGTAGTCGACATCGAGCACCCGGCACTGGCCCGCGGACGCGACGCGCGGTCCCCCTCCCAGGCAGACCACCGATGTCAGGACGAGAGCACGACGCATGAGACCAGGCAGTGTCGCAGAGGTTGTCTAGAAGGCCAGGGCGCGAGCCCACGTCACGATTGGATCGAGCACGGTCCGCGCCGTCCACCGGAGGAGCTCGGACTCGCCGACCATGCCGGCGACCGGCGGCCCGAACGTGTAGTAGGTCTCGACGAACAGCTCGCCGAGCACGGTGCGCTTCAGGACCGAATCGCGGAAGTGGCGCAGCATGTCGACGTCGTTGGCCAACACCGAGCCATACGCAGCGGTGGCGATGAAGCACGCATCGACCTCGCCGACCGTGCGCTCCGGCGTCCGGAACGTGAGCACGCGCAGCGGACCGGTGTTGCGGCAATCATCATACGGGCGGATCGCAACGGTGTACTCGGTGTCGGGCAGCAGGCGATCCAGATCGAAGCTGGTCATCGTCTCCGGCCCGCCGATCTCGACGAGCAGGTGCGGATCGACCGCCGCATCGAACGTGGCCTCGGTGATCGGCTCGGTGCCGGCGCGAAACCGGATATCGTAGCCCTTCACCTTGCCGTGGCCCTCGTCCTCGTTGGGCGACAGGAACTTGATCGTCGCCGACCGGCTCGACGGCGTGACCGCCTCGAGGTGGGTGACCATATCCGGGACGACCGATGCGGTCTGCGGACTGGCCACCACGCGCACGCGGAACGGCTCGCCGCCTTCCGTGATCGGGGCGAGCCGCCAGGCACCGGATCCGGTGATGTTGGTCGTGATCGTACCGTCGGGCGCGCGGACGCTGCCATCGAGACCATCAGGATCGCCGTAGCCGACGTAGTCCATGGTGGTGCCGGTTGACGACGTCGCACCGACGGAGAACGCCACCTTGAACAGCACCGAGGGCTGGCCGCGGTAAGCGTCGCCATACTCTCTCCACGGAATGTTCTCGGGTCCAGGGCGTGCCGCGGGGCTGTACGACGCATTGTGATCGAATTCGCGCGAGACCTCGAGCCACAGTCTGTAGCTGCCGGCCGGAAGCGTTGCCGGGATCGGCCAGCTGAACTGTGCGAGGTCACCGTTCTTCGGCGTGGCCTGGGAGACCGCGTCGAATGGATTGAGCACCGGATACATGTCGACCGAATCCGAGTCCTGGCCGGTGACCTTCTTCGCATCCTGGCGTGGCGGATACAGACTGACGTTCGCCGTGAGCTTGCCCTTGTCGGTGTAGACGCCGTTCGGCGACGCACACGACAGCGCATCCCACGCCGGCTCGGTGGCCATCATCGGCCGGCAGTAGTGGGTGTCCTTCGAGCTCTCGTTGAACGGATGGCTCAGGTTGTTGTCATCGCCGTTCTGAAACGTGACCTCGGGGAACTCGAGGATCGAGGCGGCGCCGAACAGCGTCTTGCGGTGCGCCCACACCGGGAACGTCGTGATCCGGCGGCCATACGGCCAGTTCGGACCCGAGTTGAAGTCGACGCGGCCTGGCCGGTTGCCTAGACCGTAGGTGCCGGTCTGCGCGGTGATGTAGATGGTGTCGACGAACACGCCGCTGGCGTCCTCGATCCAGGCGACCATCTGGTTGCCGGGATTTCGGCCGGGGGCGAGGTCGGGCCGCGGCGCCGGCTGGTAGTCGACGTGGACACACCGCTTGTCCTCGGCGCGGACGACAGCAAGCGGCCCCATGAGGACCAGGGCGGCGAGCAGGGCCGCAGCACGGCGGACGGCGGACATCTCGAGCATTATTGCCAACCCGTGGCCGAGAGGCGAGGGTTTCCTTCCCCTCACTACGATTCGCACCAGGGCCCGGATCGGGCAACGCGAGCCTCGGCGGCGTATGCGATGTCACACCCGCGTCCTAACGTGCTGCCCGTGGCACGGACGCCCAGCGCCCAATACCTCGTCCTCGACATCGAGACGGTTCCCGATATCGAGAGATGGGACCGCCCGGAGAGTGCCGAGGGCAGCCGGGACCCGTTTCCACCGAGCTGGGCGCATCGCATCGTGGTGATCGGATGTCTGTGGCTCGATCATGGTTACAGCCTGAAACGCCTGGATGTGATCAGCGATCCCGCGGAAGCCGCAGGCACCCCGGATGACCGCGAGCGGGCGCTGCTCGAACAGCTGTCGCGGTTCGTCGGCCGGCAGCGGCCGGTGCTCGTCACCTACAATGGGCGCAGCTTCGACCTGCCGGTGATCGCACTGCGCGCGCTGTGCCATGCCGTGCCCCTGCCCTGGTACTACCGCGAGGGCACCACGCGGTCTCGCTACTCCGAGCAGGGTCACCTCGATCTGTGTGACTGGCTCGCCGATCACGGCGCCACCCGGTCGAGCAGCCTCGATGCGATCGCCCGGCTCATCGGCCTGCCCGGCAAGCTCGGCGTCGACGGATCGCAGGTCGAGGGCCTGTATCAGGCCGGCGAGCTCGCTCGAATCCAGCAGTACTGCTTGACGGACGTCGCGCAGACCGCGCTGCTGTTCCTGCGGTTCCGCCTGCTCCAGGGCAAGCTGTCCGCAGAGGACTATCGGGCGCGCACCTCCGAGCTGCTCGCCGCGCTCGCCAGCGATGGCCGCGTCGACGAGGTGCTCGGCGGGCTGGACCGTCGGCACCTGCTAGGATCTTCGTCATCACCGATCTGAGCTCGCTCCGCACGGTCCGCACGGTCCGCACGGTCCGTCTGTCACCGGCGTGGTTCCAGCGCGATGCGCTCAGCGTCGCACGCGCGCTGATCGGCTGCGCCCTCGTACATCGCAAACGCGCCGGGCTGATCGTGGAGACCGAGGCGTATCTCGGCCCGGAGGACCTCGCGAGCCACGCCCGGTTCGGTCCCACCGCCCGCACCAGCGTGATGTTCGGCCCGGGCGGGATCGCGTATGTCTACCTCTGCTACGGCATCCACCAGATGTTCAACATCGTCACCGGCGCCACCGGCTCCGGCCAGGCGGTGCTCATCCGCGCGATCGCCCCGTACCTCGGGCTCCCCGACGATGCGGCGATCGGCCGCGGCCCCGGCAAGGTGACCACCGCGCTGCTCCTCGACCGGTCGCACGATCGGCGCGATCTCGCACGCGGTGCGCTGTTCGTGGCAGCCGCCGAGTCACCGCCGGAGATCGCGACCGGGCCGCGCGTCGGAGTCGATTACGCGGGGGCGTGGGCCGACCGGCCGTACCGGTTCTGGTGGCGCGATCACCCGGCCGTCTCGGCCGTGCGCACGGTGTCGACGCGCCGCAAGCGCTGACGGTAGAGCTCCTCGCCGAGCCTGTTGCGGTCCTTGCTCTTGGGACCACGGAAGTGAAAGTGGGGCACGTCGACGACGCGCTGGAGCTTGCCCGTGCGGGAGAGCTTCAGCTCGCTCATCCAGCGCGCGACCTCGGCCTCGAAGCCGTGATCGTCTGCGATCCACACCACTGTCTTGTGCTCGGTGAGCCGCAGCGTCGCCTTGTGCTTGCGGATGTAGATCGAGAGCTGGACGTGGCCGTTGCCGAGCAGCTCGTCGTCGTGATCGTCGAGGAACGACACGATCTTGTGGGCATTGATCCGCGACGTCAGCCAGACATCGGTCTGCGCGCGAGCCTCGAAGTGGTCGAGCACGCGGACCTCGAGGTTATCCGCTGACGGCAGCCGCTCGATCATCCCGAGGAACACATCGACGAGCTCGTCGTCCGCACACTGCGCCTCGACGATGAACCGCCGGGGATCCGCATGCTGCATCCAGCCGGCTCGCGCCGCGGCGAGCGCGTGCGTGTGCCCGATCTGCGGGATCACGCCGGGTGGCCACGCGAGCCCGGCCACCTCGCCGGAGCCACCGAGCTCGACGACGTGATGCTTGCCCACGCTCTCGCCGAGCGGGACCTCGGTGCCGGGCGCGACCTCCACCGCCAGCGCACGCGCGCCGTTGCCGACGTGGTGCTCGGCATCCGCGATCGCGATCCCGAGGTGCTCGCCCTGCGCGGCCACCAGCACCGCAGGCTGCCCGGGCTTCGCCACGGCGATCCGGTACCAGGTCTTTGTCACGGCATCGCTCGCCACCGGCGCACCGTACCGCATCTAGCCGCCGACGCCGCCCGTGGTGAATTGCAGCACGACGATCGTGATCTTGCCGTCGATGTTGCCACCGACCCGGCTATGTGCGCGCATCGGAGTTCCACCGACAGCGGTGAACACCGTGCCAAACGGTGCATCGAGGGAGGCAAACACACCACTCGCGCTCGTCCTGGTCCCGCCGACCGACGTGCGGCTACTCGACAGGTACACGATCGAGCCGTCGAGCGATGTGACCATCTGGTTCGCGACCGGGTTGCCGTTCTTGTCGAGCACGATCCCGATCGTGAGGCCGTGGGTCGGGAACGAGCTCAGCGACAGCGCGGCGAGCAACTGGTCGAGCGCTGCCTTCGAGAGCCGCACGCCGGAGCCAACACGCAGCTCGTCGTCCAGCTCCAGATCGGACGGGACGCGCGGCCAGCTCAGGGCCATGTCGGATGCCATCGCGCGCCGGCAGACGACCGAGGTCGTGCTCTGCGGCGCATCGTCGAGCACGGCGAGGCACGCGAAGTTGGGGAACGCGTGGTCGATGTTGCCGGTCCAGCGCCGCCCCGGCATCGGCTCGAGCACGTGGAGCTGCGACGAGCCGAGAACGTGGAACGGATCGTTGATCACCGGCTCGCCGACCGAGACGCTGATCTCGCCGGTGAACGTCACACCCGAGTCGAAATCGTTGACCTGCGCGGTCACCGGGATCGCACCTCCGCCACCACAGCCCTGGATCAGCTCGAGGTTGGTGCAGCCGAGCGGCACCACCACCTTGTCATCTCCGGGGTGATAGAACGTGCGGCCGCCGACGGCCGGCGTGACCTCGCTGGCGACCGGAAACCCGCTCGAAGCGTCGTACCTGGTATCGGCGGGGCACACCGGATCGCCGTTCCCGTCGCGGGTGATCATGCTCTCGGGAAACAGCGCGACCTGGACCTCGAGGTCGCGCAGCGGCAACGACTGATCCTTGAGGTTGACGCCGCCGATCGAGCACAGGTTCTTCTTGTTGTTGGGCGGAACCTCTTCGCACTGGGTCAGGTACGGGACGAGCGGCTCGGCCGGGTCCACGATCCGGATCCCCATGAAGGTCTTGCATCGGATCGGCACCGCCATGCAGTCCGGCGAGGGACACTGACCGACGGTGCTGTCGTCCAGTCGGAGGTGCAGCTCGGGGCTCGGTGGACTGCAGGCCGCGAGCACGAGTGCGGAGACAACGAGTGCGGAGACAACGAGGGCGGAGACGACGAGGGCTCTCAATTTCGCCCCGTCGCGGTTCCGTCCCACATGACGTTCTGGTTGAATCCGAACACGTCCGGCCCGAGCTGCGCCAGGAAGTAGCCGCCGACGACCGCGGCCACGACGCCCGCGACCAGGCCGAGCTGCACCGTGCGGCGCTGGTACCACTTCTTCACGACGATCGGCCGCGGGCCCTCGATCGGGCCCTCGATCGGCTTCTCGGTCTGCTTCGGCGCGGCGAGCGGAGACAGCAGCTCGACCGGCGTCTCGCGGCTGCGTTCGCGCAGCGCGGAGAATCCCGGCGAGCGGTCGACGTTACCGGCGCGCCAGGTCTGCACGATGATCTTCTCGCCGGCGACCTGCAGCAGCACCGCATCCTGCGCGCCGACCAGCTTGGCGAGCGCATTCATCGCCGCCGCCTTCGCCGTGGCATCGGCGGCCTTCGCGAGCGCGGTGCGTGCACGTTGCACCGTGATGCTCCGGCCGCCGGTCTCGTCCGCGATCTTGATCATCGAGGCCTCGCCCGCCCGCACCACGGTCTGCGCACCACCGGCGTTGCGCTCGGATCCAGTGAGCCACACCACGTGGCGGCCCTGGCGGGCCGAGAACCCGCCAGGAGCCTGGCCGACCTCGATGCCATCGATCCACGCGCGGCCGTTGCCCTCGATGGTGATCGAGCCCGGTGGATTGGAGCTCCCCTGCGCCTTGGCGTAGGCTTCGACGACGCGGGGCAAGATGCGCCCGGTATCCAGCTTGCGCTCCGGATCGAGCCGCGCACACTGGAGGAACGCGGCCTTCGCCTCGTCCGCGCGCCCATCGGCGAGCAGCGCCTGGCCCTGGAGGAACGCGAGGTCGGCGTACAGAGTGCGCGCGGCGACCGGCGACACGGTGAGCAGCTCGCTCTGGCCATCCGCCGCGTACTGCGCCGCGAGGCTGAAGTTGAACTCGATCAGCTTGTCCTCGGCGCGCCCCCGGGCCGCGCGGGCGGCGTCGAGGCCGTTCTTGTCGGGATCGTTGATCCGGTCCTTCAGCGCGGCGGAGTCGGTGGGGTTGGGCAGCGACTTCAGCTCGGGATGTCCATCAAGCACCGTGATCAACTGATCCGCGAGGGTCCGGGCGTGGGACTCGTCGGCCAGATCCAGGTTCACCACCGCCACCGGACGGCGCTCCGCGACCGCTGGAACCGCCCCCACCAGGGAGGCGACCAGCGCGCAGACGAGCGCCCAACGGGCCGCCATGGCGGGCGACATTCCCTTACTATAGGGCACCTTGCGGGTCCGTCCCATGCCCGTCACGGTCCAGCCCCCGCATTGTGGCACGGGACACACCCTCGCCTCGGTCCATGGAAGAGCCGCTTCAGAAATCCCTCGAACGCTATGACGTCCTCGACCGCATCGCGGTCGGCGGCATGGCGGAGGTGTTCCTGGCGAAGGCGTACGGCGCCCACGGGTTCGAAAAGACCATCGCGATCAAGCGGATTTTGCCCGAGCTCGCCAGCGATCCCGAGTTCGCCGCGCGGTTCATCGCCGAGGCCAAGGTGGCGGTCCGGCTGTCGCACGCGAACATCGTCCAGGTGTTCGACTTCGGTCGGATCGGCGAGTCTCTGTTCATCGCGATGGAGTTCGTCGATGGCCTCGATCTGGCCGCGATGCTCCGCAAGTTCAAGGACGAGGGCCGCCCGGTCCCGCTGCCGGCCGCATTCCACATCGCGATCGAGATCATCCGCGCACTCGACTTCGCGCACGGTCATAACGTCGTCCACCGCGATGTCTCGCCATCGAACATCCTGATCTCGCGCGCGGGCGAGGTGAAGATCGCCGACTTCGGGATCGCGGTGGCCGCGCAGCCGCATCGCGGCGGTGGGCCCGGTCCGCGCAAGGTGATGGGCAAGTGGCGCTACATGTCGCCGGAGCAGGCGCGCGGCGACACGCTCGATACCCGCAGCGATCTGTTCAGCGCCGCGAGCGTGATCTACGAGCTGTTCACCGGCACCAAGCTGTTCCCCGGCGAGGAGGCCGAGGACATCGCGAAGAACATCCACGAGATGCCGATCCCGCGGATGGCGGCGCTGCGCCCCGGCCTGCCCTCGCGACTCGACGACGTGCTGGCGAGTGCGCTGGCGCGCAAGCCGATCGATCGGCCGAGCCGCCCGGCCACGGTGCTGCGCTCGCTGATCGAACTGTCGTACGAGTCGTCGATCATGGCGACCGCGCTCGATGTCGCCGAGGCCCTCGCCACCGTGATCCCGGCGAAGCGGCAGAGCGGGCGCGGTGCGCTCGACGACGTGATCCGGAAGCAGCTGAACGATCCGCCCACCGCCGCGCGGCGCACCGCAATCACCGACGGCAAGCCTTCCGCCACGCAGACCAGCAGCGATCCGCCGACGTCGACCGGGTTGTTCCGCAAGCTCGGCGCCGACGGCCTGTCGACGCTCGAGGTCGACAACACCAAGGTCGCAGCACCACGCGCGCGCCGGCAGTCCGAGCAGGTCGCGGTGATGCCGGGCGATACCGATGTCCACGCGCTGTTCGAGGCGTCAATGGATCGCGATCGCCACACCGAGGTCGGCGGTCCGCCGACCGGTCAGGTCCCGAAGGACGCCCTGGTGCCGGAGCCACCTACGGTCGCTCGCACCCGGACCAGCGGTGCTCGCAAGGCGATGACGGCCGAGGTCGAGCCACCCGCGAAGCTCTCGAACGCGCGCTGGGTCGTGCTCGGCGTGCTGATCGTCGGTGCGGGTAGCGCGGGGATCTACGCAGTGACCCGGCCGAAGGCGCCCGACGACCGGCCGATCGTCGACCCTGCTGCGAAGGACGCAGCGGTCGAGCCCGACACCACCGGCACGCTGCAGCTGATCACCAATCCCCCGGGCGCCACCGGATCGATCAACGGCAAGGCGTTCGATCGGCCGACGCCGCTGTCGATGACCCATGTGCCCGCCGGCAAGGTGAAGATCCACCTGGAGCTCCTGGGCTATCTGCCGATCGACTACGAGCTCGAGATCACGGCGGGCATCAAGCAACTCGATCGCCAGACGTTTGCTGAGGCTCCTGCAACGCTCCACGTGACCACCGATCCGATCGGCGTCACCGTCACCGTCGCTGGGCGCGCACTCGGTGTCACCCCGCTCACCCGCGGCGGTCTCTCGGCCGCGAAGGGTGCGACGCTGACGCTGTCCAAGACCGGCTACGAGACGTACTCGCAGAAGGTCGACCTCGAGGCCGGCGCGACGTTCGAGCTCGACCGCATCCTGAAGGCAGCACAGAAGTTCGGCATCGTTCAGATCCGGATCCCGAACGGGTTCGGGGACGTCTACCTGAACGGACGGCTCCTCGGGCAAGCGCCCGACAAGAATTTCAAGCTGCCGGTCGGCGCGGTGAGGCTGCAGCTCGTGAACAAGCAGGCGAACGTCAAATGGGATCTCACCTGCACCGTCACCGAGGCGGGGCCGAACATCTGCGTGACGAAGCAACCGTAGCGCTGCGAACTGCTCGCGCGAGCGCCCCGGCGCGCGCGCCTAGGCACAGCGAGGCTTCCCGGGCGGCAATGGGAGCGGCGTCATGCACGCGCGTCGCGAAACCCGCGTGGCACACGCGATGCGTGTAGGCGAGTCAGGAGGAAGTTTCATGACGACGACTGCGAACACGCTGCGTACGGTGCTCGGAGTGGCACTGCTCGCGCTCGGCGGTACCGCTACCGCTCAACCCAACAACACAACCCCCAACACTCCGACCCCCACCACCACTCCGAGGACGGATGATCACGCTGGTCATTCTGGAATGACCCACGGCGCGTACCCCGGAGCCACACCGGGAACGACAGGAACGACGGGAACTTCGGGAACCACACCCGGCGGTACCACCACCAAGGCGGACGGCACGAACACCGCCATGCCGACCTCGATGGACGATGATGCGATGGCGCATCAGGCCGCTCCGGCGACGACGATCTACGTGCAGCCGACCGTGGTCGCGCCGCCACCCACCGACACCACCCCCTACCCCGCCACGGACAACCGCAGCCTCTACGAGCGCAACGGCATCGCGGTCTCGCTCGGCGGCGGCGTCGAAGGGTTCGTCCAGGGCTCGGAACGCGCTGCCACCACCGACGGTGGCGTGTGGAATCTGCGCGTCGCCGTGGGCACTCGCTCGCCGCTCGCGATCGAGGCCGCATACATCGGCTCGGCGCAGGCGATCAACGGGCTCGGCCTCCAGAGCAATGCGCTGCTGATCGGCAACGGTGCACAGGCCGATGCGCGCATCAACCTCACCGACAAGCTGGTCCAGCCGTTCCTGTACGGCGGCGTTGCATGGAAGCGCTACACGCTGTCGAACACGACCACGGCCACGTCGGATCTCGTCAACAACGACGACGTGCTGGAGGTGCCGCTGGGCGTCGGCGTCGCCAGCAAGTACGCCGGGCTGATGCTCGACCTTCGCGGCGAGTATCGGTTGTCCGCACAGAACGACATGTTCAGCGTGACCGCTCCCAACGACCGCATGGATCGCTGGGGCGTCAACGCAAATGTCGGCTACGCGTTCTAGGAGGACCTCGCAGTCGTTCTCGTCGAACCGCGTGAGGTGACGGTGATATCATCATCACCTTGCGCGCGTGCTGCATCGTCATGCTCGTCACGCTCGCTGCGTGCACGGGTGAGGAATCAACCACGATCGAACGCGTCCACGACGCGTGCGCGCCGCTCGTTGTTCGTCTCGCAGAGCCAACCTCCCCGCGACAGACGGCGCTGAGCGGTGCGTTCGCTTTGTGGCGCGATCACGGCGCGCCATGGCTCGCCGGTGGTGACGATGGTGACGAAACTGTCGCGGCCGTCGCGACTATTCGGCTCGCCTTTCAGCCTGCCGGCGGACCGTTCCGCGGTCTGTACGACGCCGCGACCTCGACGATCTACATCAACGAGGACCTGACCGACCCCGGCGTGCTCTCGATCGTGATCGCGCACGAGATCGGTCACGCCCTCGGGTTGCCCCACGTCGCCGGTCATCGCTCGGTGATGCTCGCCGGTAACATCGAGGTCACCCCGACGGCCGCCGACAACGACGCGCTGGCAGCGTTGTGGGGCACCTGCCCGCGGCCGTAGTGCGGTCACTTGCGCTTGCGAACGAGCTGGATCGTCACGTCACCGTTGAGCCGCGAGCGACAGGCGAGACGCACCTTCGTCAGGTGGTACACGTTGCCGAGGTGCTTGCGCTCCTCATCGGTGAACGCGTTGAGCTGATCGGCGCCGGCGAGGATCTGCACGCGACACAGTCCGCACGTCCCTTTGCCGACGCATGCGGTATCGATGCCCGCCATGACCTTGGCGCCGGCCTCGAACAGCGTGGATCCCGCGAGCACCTCGACGAGGATGGGACCTTCGTCCCGCACGATCGTCACGATCGGCATGGTGCGGGGTTTGTCGACATCGCTCCGGATCCTACAGGAACAAGATCACGTGCACCGCGATCGCCCCTCAGGTTCGCGGACGCAGGGTCAGCCGCGGGCTGAAGTCAGCCCGCGGACGACCGGACACGACGATTCAGATACCGTCGTCGTCAACCGTGGTCGTCGTTGCCTCGGGATCGCGATCGGCAAACGCACACCACGCCAGCAGCTCAAGCAGGTACCCTTCGGCGGCACGGATCTCTCCCGCGGCGACGGAGAGCGACGCCATCCACGAGAGCGTACGAGCACGCGGTCGGAGATCCTGATCGGTCTCCAAGGAGTGTGAGATCGTTTCCGTGGGCGTCAGCATGTCCTTGGTTGTTCACGCATGGTGCCAAGCCCACCTCCCCGCACCCCTCCCAGCCCCCCATCGATTGCGGTCACTTGCATCACGCGCCGGCCGCGCGCAGGCGCTCGCGCGCGGCGTCGCTCGCGAGGGCGTCGTGCTCACGGCGCGATGACGCGGGTGGGAGCGAGTACACGCGAGCGGCGCAGCGCGAGGACGGTCTCGATGCGCTCCGGGCGCCCCCAGTCACTCCACTCGACGCCTTCGAGCTCCATCGCGGCGAGTCGGGCAGGAGCGCGCTCCAGCATGTCGCGCGAGAAGCTGACCGGAAGGAACGCGCGGTAGATGTGCTCGATCGCGTCGTCCTCGTCCTCGCTACCGATCAGCGGGACCAGCGAATCGAGGATGTCGAGGAGCTGGGGCTCGGTCGCGCGGCCGAGCTCCCAGAGGGCATCGACGCTGGCGCAGGTCACCATGGTGTTCCACAGCGCGCCGTTCGCAATGAGCGCCAGCGCGGTGCTGACCGACGGCTTCTCGAGGAACCCGACCAGGCGCCGAACCTGCGGCACCTCGGTGAGCTGCTCGCCGAGCGTCAGGTAGCCCAGCTCCGGATCGGGCTCGGTCGGGCGCGCACCGAGGATGATGACGGTATCGCGCAACCGGGAGGCCATGGTCTGAGCAGTGCGCACCTGCTCGACGTACTTCGCGCTCGGCGCGACGTAGTGATCCGTGGGCGTGATCGTGATGATCGCGTTGGGCGTCCACCGCTTGATCATCGAGATCGCCACGTAGAGGGCGAGGCCGGTGTCCCGGGAGCTCGGCTGGCAGAACACGTGGTCCGACGCGCCTTCGAGCTGCGGATGCGCCAGCTCGCCGTGGTGCGTGCCGATCACGGTGAGCGTCCGATTCGCAGGCGTGAGCTTGTTGAGGCGCTCGAGCGTGTGCTGCAACATCGATCGATCACCGAGAAGCCGGCAGTACTGCTTCGGCTTTCGCTGGCCGAAACGTCGTTGCACGTACTCGGTCAATCGAGTGCCGTCGCCGCCGGCGAGCGCGAGCGTCCAGTGAAGGTCAGGACGCTCATCCTCGACCGGGGGCGTGGCGGACATGCGCAGTGTCATCGCGCTGACGAGATGCGAACTCCGTGCCCGCATGTACGGCGCGAGTCTTGTAGGAGCGGTCGTGACGCTGTCGACGCGGTTCAGGCGAGGCCCGTGGTCTCTGGGCCCATGGCGGGAGCGAGCCGCAACGCGCAGACGGGCGTGGGCGCGCGTGCGCCGTTCACTGATCAGCGATAGCGGTGCTCCCGCAGATTCGATGTGCCTCAGGCATCGGGGTCGCCGGTGTCGGCGTGTCCACTCACCCATGCGATGCGGTCGATCTCGTGCGTCTCGCGCCCGCCATCGTGATGACGATCGAAGCCGCGATGCCCGAGGCCTCCGGAGCCATTGCGATCGGAGGCGTGGGCGTAGCGACCGAGCCAGTCCGGATCCACGGGATCTGGTTCGCGGTCGGTGGTGATCCCCGGCGATGCTTCCTCGCCAGACCAGCTCGGCGCTGGGAGCTCCGGGTCTTCACCGCCAAGACCCGTGCTGCCGTGACGTTCCTGTTCGCCGCGATCTGCCGAAGCGTAGCGATCGCGATCGTCTCCCCCACCTCCCGCCGGCTGATCGGCGGTCGGGGCGGGCGCGAGGCGCTCGCCATCGCGACCCACGCTGCGATCGTCGTAGCCACCACGCGCCGCCAGGTAGTGCTCGCGCGCGGAACGCTCGACAGAAGTGTCGTCCGGTGGGTTGTTGTTCGGCATCACCATCCTGAAAGCAAGAGCCGCGCCTCGACGCGGCGCAGGCTTCTGCTCCGGTTCCGGGCCACGAGCGCCGAGGTCACACGAGCACGGCGACGCGCACCCACGGCGCGCGATCTCGCGTACATGCCACTTGCGAGCACGCCGTCGCCCGCCGACGGTGTGATCACGCCGCGTAGATTTCGCAGCGCGCTGGAACGCACATTGCTGCCCGTACAGCAACCATGAGCAGGGCAGCATGAAGTCGAGTTCGGAGCACAACAACCAGGCGACCGGTGGCGGCGCGCCAGCAATGCTCTCGCAAGGTCTCGGGTGGTTCAGCATCGCGCTCGGTGCGGGCGAATTGCTGATGCCGCGCGGACTGGCGAGCGCGATCGGCATCGAGGACGACGGGCGGACACCCGCGGTGATCCGGATGATGGGCGTTCGCGGGCTCGTGGCGGGCGTCGGCGTGCTGCTGCAGCCGCGCAAACCGATGGCGCTATGGTCGCGCGTGTTCGGGGACATGATCGACCTCGGTCTCCTCGGGTACGCGCACACATCGAAGCGCACCAGCTCGGCGCGGCTAGCCGGTGCGATCATCTCGGTCCTCGGCGTGACCGCGCTCGACGTATTCGCAGCCGCCAGGAACCAGAAGGCGTTCGCAGCTGCGAACGAACCCGTGATCTTCTCGGTGACCATCAACAAGCCACGGCAGCAGGTTTACGCCTTCTACCGGAGGCTGCAGCAGCTGCCGCTGTTCATGGACTACCTCGAATCGGTGACGGAGCTCGGTGGAAGCCGCTCCCGCTGGGTCGCGAAGCTGCCGCTCGCTGGCAAGGTTGAGTGGGAGGCGCGGCTGGTCGAGGATCGCCCGGGCGAGCTGATCGCGTGGGAGTCGGTCGAGGGCTCGCCGCTCAAGACCTCCGGCCGCGTGACGTTCACGCGCACACCGGGTCGCGATATGACCGAGGTCCGCGTCGAGATGAAGCTCGGCTTCACCGGCGTGCACCCGACCACAGCGCTGGCGAAGTTCTTCGCGAAGCCGCAGGTCAAGGGCGACCTCCGGCGGTTCAAGCAGGTGATGGAGACCGGCGAGGTGTTGCTCTCCGATGCCAGCGCTCACACCCGGCCGCATCCGGCGCAGCCGTCCGCCACCATCGACATCGAGAAGAAGCCGATGGTGTTCATTCCGACCACACCGACCGCGGAGAAGGGAGTCACGCGATGAGGGCAACCTGCTGGATGGGCAAGAAGAAGGTCAGCGTCGAGCGCGTGCCCGATCCGCAGCTCCTCAACGCGCGTGATGCGATCATCCGCGTCACCGCCACCACGATCTGCGGATCGGATCTTCACCTCTACAGCGGCTTCATGCCGTCGATGCAGAAGGGCGACATCCTCGGCCACGAGTTCATGGGCGAGGTGATGGAGGTCGGTCGCGGCGTCAAGAACCTCAAGGTCGGCGACCGCGTCGTCGTCCCATTCGATATTGCGTGTGGGAACTGCGAGTCGTGCGAGCTGACGAACTTCTCGTGCTGCGAGAACTCCAACCCGAATGGCTGGATGCCCGAGAAGCTGATGGGGCACGCCACCTGCGGCGCGTTCGGCTACTCGCACCTGACCGGCGGGTTCGCCGGCGGCCAGGCCGAGTACGTGCGGGTGCCGTACGCCGACTTCGGCCCGATCAAGGTCCCGTCGCACCTCAGCGACGAGCAGGTGCTGTTCCTGTCGGACATCTTCCCGACCGGCTTCATGGGCGCCGAAGCGTGCGAGATCACGCCGCGCAAGGTTGTCGCAGTGTGGGGCGCAGGTCCGGTGGGTCAGTTCGCGATCGCCAGTGCACGGCTGCTCGGCGCCGAGCGGATCATCGCGATCGACCGGTTCCCGTACCGGCTCAAGATGGCCGCGGAAAAGGCTGGCGCGACAGATGTCATCAACTACGAGGAGCAGGACGTCCAGGAGGTGCTCCGCGATCTGACGGCAGGACGTGGCCCCGACGCGTGCATCGATTGCGTCGGTATGGAGGCCCACGGCCACGGCTTGCAGTTCGCGCACGACAACCTGAAGCAGAAGATGAAGCTCCAGCTGGATCGCCCGCTCGCGGTCCGCGAGGCGATCATGGCCTGCCGGAGCGGCGGCATCATCTCGATCATGGGCGTGTACGCCGGCCTCATGGACAAGTTCCCGATCGGCGCGCTGATGAACCGCGGGCTGACCATCAAGAGCGGTCAATGCCACGTCCAGCGCTACATGAAGCCGTTGCTCGAGCGGATCGAGCGCGGTGAGATCGACCCGAGCTTCGTCGTCTCGCACCAGATGAACCTCGATGATGCCGCCAAGGGCTACGACATGTTCATGCACAAGCAGGACGACGTCATGAAGATCATCTTGCGCTCGTGAACCAGGCTGCGATGGCTACACAGAACACTCGAAAGTTTGCGGTCATCACGGGCGCCTTCGCGGGCATCGGCTACGAGCTCGCGAAGCAGTGCCTCGAGCACGACTACGACGTCCTGATCTGCGCCGAGAACGCCGAGGGCATCAACTCGGCCGGCGTCACCCTCCGCACTGGCAAGGGATCGATCCAGGTGGTCCACGCCGACCTTGGCGAGCCGGGACGTCGTCGAGAGGCTCGTCGGCGTGATCGCGCGCCCGGTCGATGCGCTGCTGCTCAACGCCGGGGTCGGCGTGGGCGGTGCGTTCGTGGACCAAGCCCGGCTCCGGCACCGAGAAGCACTAGCGACTGCCGACCGGGCAGGTCCGTTGAGGTGATGGATCCGCATATGCGCAACGCCAGCAAGCGGCCTGCGAGACGCGGCGTGCGCCGGTGTCGGGTCTCGTGCTAACGAGGTCGGGTGAAGCTCGGGGCGCTCGATGCAGGACTTCGGCGCCTCGGAGTTCGTCGCATGCTGCTCGCGATCCATGATCCGAGCTTCCCCAGCGATCCCGACGAGGACCTCGGCCGCGGTTCACCGGCCACGCGCGCCGCGACCCGGCTGTTCGGTTACGCGAGATCGCTCGGGTTCACCGGGATCCAGCTTGGACCCCAGGGCCAGACTTCGCGCGACAATCCATCGCCGTATGACGGAGCGATCTTCTCGCGGCACGTGGGCAACCTCTCCGTCGGTGCACTGCGCGACAACGGGCTCGCCAGCGAGGACGAGCTCGCCGCCGCGCTGGTTCGCGATCCTGGAGGGCCTGCGCAGCACGCTCACGCGCACGATGCGATGCAGCACCTGCTGCGCGGAGCCCATGCGAGGCTCGCGCAGCTTCCGGAGCTGCGGTCGCGGCTCGCTGCGTTTCGCGCGGAGCACGAGCCGTGGCTCGACCGCGATGGACTCTACGAGGCGCTATCTGGCGCTCACGGCGGCGCGGGGTATCTCGACTGGCCGGCCTCCGAGCGCGACCTGTGGGCGACCGGTAGGGATACCGATCCGCAGGCCCTGATCGCCGCGCATGCGCCCGCGATCGAGCGGTTCGCGCTCGGCCAGCTGCTCGTCCACGAGGAGCACCGCCGGATCCGCGGCGACCTCGCCCAGCTCGGGCTGTCGCTGTATGGCGACCTGCAGGTCGGCACCTCGGATCGCGATGCCTGGGCGTATGCCTCGGTGTTCCTCCCCGGCTACCGGATGGGCGCGCCGCCGAGCCGCACCAACCCCGAGGGACAGCCGTGGGGCTATCCGGTGCTCGATCCGGATCAGCTCGATGGCCGAGCTCGCGCGCTGGTGCTGGCCCGCGCACACAAGGCGTTCGCCGAGTACGACAGCCTGCGGATCGATCATCCGCACGGCCTGATCTGCCCGTGGGTCTACCGCGCGGAACCCAGTGACCAACGCCGCGCGGTGCGTGACGGCGCGCGGCTGTTCGAATCTCCCGATCTTCCGGATCATCCCGCCCTCGCACGGTTCGCGATCGCGCGTGCCGCGCAGCTCGATCGCACGAAGCAGCGCTATGCGGACGGCTGGGTGCGCGAGCTCGACGCGGATCAAGTCGACCGCTACGCGATCGTGTTCGATGCGCTGGTCGCCAGTGCCCGGCGCCACGGTCGGTCGCCCGAGGATCTCAGCTGCGAGGTGCTGAGCACGATGCCGCGCCCGCTCGCGGAGGTGCTGCGGCGCTACGGCCTCGGCCGCTGGCGGATCACCCAGAAGGCGAACCTCGCCGATCCGCTCGATGTCTACCGGACCGAGAACGTCGCCGTGCGTGACTGGGTGATGATCGGCAATCACGACACCGCGCCGATCTTCGCGCTGATCCGGACCTGGACGGCCGAGCACCGCGAGACCTGGGCGCGCCACCTCGCGGCCCGGTTGCACCTCGCGCACCCGGAGCGGCTCGACCAGCCGGGCTTCCTCGCGACCGCGATGCTCGCCGAGTTGTTCGTCTCGCGCGCCGAGAACGTGCAGATCTTCTTCGCGGATCTGTTCGGCTACGAGGAGCGGTTCAACGTGCCGGGCCACGTCGATGCCGTGAACTGGACGCTGCGTCTGCCGGCCGACTTCGAGGCCCTGCATCAGCGCCGGCTCGCCCAGGGGGCCGCGCTCGACCTGCCGCTCGCGGTGGAGCTCGCGCTACGTGCTCAGGAACACGGCGCCGAGCGGCGGTAACGTCACGTTGATCGAAAATGGGCGGCGGTGTGCGCCCACCGGCATCGCGTCCACCCGGCCGAGGTTGCCCTGCCCGCTTCCGCCGAGCTCGACCGCATCGGTGTTGAGCAGCTCGCGATAGTGGCCGAGCGCCGGGACGCCGATCCGGTAGTTGAACCGGACCACCGGCGTGAAGTTGAGCGCGACCAGGATCGCCGACCGATCCCGCGCGCGCCGCTCATAGACCAGCACCGAGCGCTCGGCGTCATCGGCATCGATCCACTGGAAGCCCGCGGGGTCGCAATCGAGCTCGTGGAGCGGCGCGTGGTCCCGGTACATCCGGTTGAGCTCGCCCACGAGCAGCTGCATCCTGGCGTGCGCGGGCACCTCGAGCAGGTGCCAGTCGAGGCTCGCATCGTGGTTCCACTCGCGCTCCGGCGCGAATTCGCTCCCCATGAACAGCAGCTTCTTGCCGGGCTGGCTGTACATGTACGCGAGGAGCAGGCGGAGGTTCGCGAGCTGCTGCCAGCGGTCGCCCGGCATCTTGCGCAGCAGCGAACCCTTTCCGTGCACCACCTCGTCGTGCGACAGCGGCAGCACGAAGCTCTCGTCAAACGCGTAGAGGCCACGCATCGTGAGCAGGTCATGGTGGTGCTTGCGATGCACCGGCTCGTTCGCGAAGTACGCGAGCGTGTCGTGCATCCAGCCCAGGTCCCACTTGTACGAGAAGCCGAGCCCGTTGACGTCCACGCCGCCGGTGACGTGCGGCCACGCGGTCGACTCCTCGGCGATCGTCACGGTGCCCGGCTGCTCGCGTGCGATCGCTTCGTTGAGCCGCTGCAGCAGCTCCACGGCCTCGAAGTACTGGTTGCCACCTTGCGCGTTGGGTACCCAGTCTCCGGGAGGGCGGCCATAGTCGCGATACAGCATCGACGCGACACCGTCGACGCGCAGCCCATCGACATGAAACTGCTCGAGCCAGAACACGGCGCTCGAGAGCAGGAAGCTGCGGACCTCCGGGCGGGTGAAATCAAAGATCGCGGTATTCCACTCCGGGTGAAATCCGAGCCGCCGGTCAGGATGCTCGAACAGCGCGGAGCCATCGAAGTGCGCGAGGCCGTGCGCATCGGTCGGGAAGTGCGCCGGCACCCAGTCGAGCACGACGGCGATGCCCGCGCCGTGCAGCGTATCAATGAGGCCCATCAGCTCCTCGGGCGTGCCGTACCGGGCGGTCGCCGCGAAGTAGCCCGTGGTCTCGTAGCCCCACGATCCATAGAACGGATGCTCGGTCAGCGGCATCAGCTCGACATGCGTGAAGCCGAGGCGCGTGACGTGATCGACGAGCAGCGGCGCGATCTCGGAGTAGCCGAGCGAGCGATTGCCCTCCTCGGGGACCCGCCGCCAGGATCCGAGGTGCACCTCGTAGATCGACATCGGCGCCGATCGCGTCGACCGAGCCGCCCGCGTCGCCATCCAGCTCGCATCGTTCCAGGTGTACTTGGCGCTCCACACGATCGATGCGGTCTGCGGCTCGCGCTCGCTGCGCCGGGCGAACGGATCGGCCTTGAAGATCGAGCCCACGCCGTGCTGCGGACGCAGGTGGTACTTGTACAGCGCACCGTGACCCACGCTCGGGACCATCGTGCTCCACACCCCGCCGGTGTTCGGCAGCTGCACCAGTGGCGTCGCACCGGGCACCCAGTCGTTGAAGTCGCCGAGCACGCTAACCTCCCCGGCATGCGGCGCCCAGGTGGTGAACCGCGTGCCCCCCGCGACCGGGTGTGCGCCGAGCTTGTCATGCAGCCGGGGATGCCGTCCCTCACGCATGAGGTGCGCATCGAGCTGCCCGAATGCGACGGGATCCGTCGGCTTCACGCTGTCACACCGAGCAGCTCGACCAGTGCGCGCAGCGGGATCTCGAGCCACTCGGGGCGATTGTTGAGCTCGTAGCCGATCTCGTACACGCACTTCTCGAGCAAGAAGAACTCGACGAGGCGCACGAGGTCCGCGTCGCTGCGCGGGATAATCTTCGAGCCCTCAGCGCGCTCGAGGTACCCGCCGAGGAACGCCTCCGAGGTCCATGCGGTCCACGAGCGAGCCCAGACATCCAGCTTCGCCGCATCCTCGGGTCGATGCCTTCCATCGCGCAGGGCTGCGACGCTGGCGTAGCGCAACGATCTCAGCATGCCAGCAACATCCCGGAGCGGACTGCGTTTGAACCGGCGCTGCGAGAGCGGACGGCCCGGCTCGCCCTCGAAGTCGATGATCCGGAAGTCATCGCCGGTCCACAGCACCTGACCGAGGTGGTAGTCGCCGTGCAGCCGCGTGCGCACGACATCGATCCGCTTGCGCGTCACCTCCGCCAGCACGCGGTCGAGCTGCGCCTCGTGCGCGAGCACCTGCTCGGCCAGGCTGCGCTGCTCGGCGGTCAGCGTGGCCAGCCGGCTGCGAAGCAACTCGAACGTGCGCGCCACATGCGACACCACCGAGCCGTAGATCGATTGCTGATGCATGATGTCGTACGGCTCGGGCGTGAACATCGGATCGGCGGAGACGCCCGCGAACGCGAGATGGAGCTCGGCAGTGCGACGACCGAGCAGCCGGATCCGATCGAGGAACGGTCCGATCCAGTCGACCACGCGGTCGGGCAGCGTGAGCCGCGAACGTTCCACCAGCGTGCCGGACTCGAGCGGCGGAACGTCCGGCCGCTTCTCGTCGGCGAGCACGCGATCGAAGAACCGGCCCAGCGCATCCTGCGCCAGCTGCCAGGCGTCCCCCTGATTCGGCACGAGCTCGAACAGGGTTCCGAGCGTGCTCGGGTCACGGCCGGCGGGCTGGTACTCGATCGCGCCCACGAGCCGCGGTACTCCGGCAAAGCTCTTGGTCTCGAGGAACCGGCCGATCTCGAGCTCGGAGTTCGGCCCCTCCTCGATCACGCGGAACAGCTTGAGGAGGAACCGGTCCCCGAACACCACGCCGCTGTTGCTCTGATCCGCGGAGGTCACGCGCGGGGTCAGCGCAGTGGCATCCGCGTGCTCGCGCAGGCCGGCGAACGCATGACCGCGCAGCTCCGCCGACCCGGTCTCTCCCACCATCATTCCCATGAGCGCGGCGTTGAAGCCGTCCGCGCACAATGCGTCGTAGAGCGTTCCCTGCACCATGCCGCGGCCGGGGACCGCGGTCAGCTCGACGCGCGCGATCGCGAACCCCGGCGTGCGCGCTGGATCGACTGCACCCGCATCCTCGGCGAACGCGAGCGGGATCACGTAGGTTTCCGGCGGGCCCTGATCGTACTCGATCTGGAGGAGCGCGATCGTGTAGCGATGGTCGGGGCCGAAGGCCACGAGGTCGCTGACCGCCACCTGCTTGCGCACCCGTGCCTTGCTGCGGAACCAGCGCCGCTGGGTTGCATAGGCGAGCAGCCTCCGCGCGAGCTCCGCGCGCCGCGCGTACTGGAGCAGCTCGGTCCACGCCGCCTTGGCCACGAGCGGTGGGCGCTCGGCCACCGACTCGGTGGGCTGCGGCCTATCGAGCGCGAGCCAGTAGAAGTCATGCGGTCCGAGCGACAGAAAGTAGGGCGAATCTCCGATCTCGGGGAACTTCATCCGCCCGAACAGCTCGACGGGGCTCGTGCCCTTCACGCGTTCGGCGTTGAGCCGCACGCACTGGACGAACCGCGACAGGTTCGCCACCACGAGCAGCGACTCGCCCTCGTACTCGCGGATGAACGCGAGCACACGCGGATTGTCGGAGGTCAGAAATTCGATCGATCCGCGCCCGAACAGCTTGTGCTCCTTGCGCTTCGCGAGCAGCCGCTTCATCCACCACAACAGGGACGCCGGGTTGCTCTGCTGCGCCTCGACGTTCACCGCTTCGTAGTGATATTCGGGGTCGATGATCGTCGGGAGGTAGAGCTTCTGCGGATTCGCGCGAGAGAACCCGCCGTTGCGATCGGAGCTCCACTGCATCGGCGTACGCACGCCATCGCGATCGCCCAGATAGATGTTGTCGCCCATCCCGATCTCGTCGCCGTAGTAGAGGACGGGGGTACCGGGCAGTGACAGCAGCAGCGCGGTCATCAGCTCGATCTTGCGGCGCACTCCGAGCAGTGGCGCCAGCCGCCGGCGGATCCCGAGGTTGATGCGCGCCGCGCGCTCCGCCGCATAGCCGCGGTACATCGTGTCGCGGTCCTCGTCGGTGACCATCTCGAGCGTCAGCTCGTCGTGGTTGCGCAGGAACGTGGCCCACTGGCAGGTGTCCGGGATCCGCGGCGTGCGCTTGAGGATGTTGATGATCGGGAACGAGTCTTCGGTCTCGAGCGCCATGAACATCCGCGGCATCAGCGGAAAGTGAAAGTTCATGTGGCACTCGTCGCCCTCGCCGAAGTACGCCGCGGAGTCCGCGGGCCACTGGTTGGCCTCGGCGAGCAGCATCCGGTTCTGGTACTTGCCGTCGACGTGCGCGCGTAGCCGCTTGAGGAACTCGTGGGTCTCCGGCAGGTTCTCGCAGCTCGTACCCTCGCGTTCGTAGAGGTACGGCACCGCATCGAGCCGCACGCCGTCGATCCCCATTTCCATCCAGAAGTCGATCACCCGGAACAGCGCCTCGTGGACCGCCGGGTTGTCGAAGTTGAGGTCGGGCTGGTGCGAGTAGAACCGATGCCAGTAGTACGCCTTCGCGATCGGATCCCACGCCCAGTTCGACGTCTCGTAGTCCTTGAAGATGATCCGGGTGTCCTCGTAGCGCGCGGGCGTGTCGCTCCACACGTACATCTCGCGCTCGGGGCTCCCGGCGGGAGCCCGGCGGGCGGCCTGGAACCACGGGTGCTCGGACGAGGTGTGATTGAGCACCAGCTCGGTGATCACCCGGATGCCGCGGCGATGCGCCTCGACGAGCAGCCGCGCGACGTCGGCGCGCGTGCCGTAGTGATCGTGGACATCGGTGTAGTCCGCGATGTCGTAGCCGCCATCCTTGAGCGGCGACGGATAGAACGGCAGCAGCCAGATCGCGGTGATGCCGAGATCGAACAGGTAGTCGAGGCGGTCGATCAGCCCGTTGATGTCACCGATGCCGTCGTTGGTGGAGTCCTGGAACGCGCGGATGTGGATCTCGTAGATGATCGCATCCTTGAACCACAGGGGATCGTCGGCGAGCTCGGGCGTGGGCTTGTCCGTCATAGGAAGTACTCGAAGCCGAGTCGGCCGTGGCCTTCGTCGCGCCAGGTCGTGAGCGCGTCGATCCACGAGATCACCGGATGATGATGCAGCCCGAGCGCACCCAGCGAGAACCTCGCGCGCCAGAACTCGTTGCCGGCGCGCTCGAGCCCGATCGCTCGCCAGAGCTCGGAGCTGGGCGCACGATCGCGCAACAGGGCGCGCAGCACATCGTGGCCGTGTCCCACTTCAGCGACCACGCGCTTGATCGGATCGCCCACCGTCGACCTCGGGGGACACCGCCAGCACGACCGCGCGCCGTCGCCCCGCGTCGGCCTGACGCCGAAGCCGCGAGGAGCCGGGATATTGCATCGCCTGGAATCTAGCGGCAGGAGCACCGGTCCGCGGGCTGGCGATCGGGCTCTTACGCCCGTCTCACCGGCTCCGCATGGAGCACCGATCCGCTCCTCACCGAACGGCTTCTCCTCCACTCGGCCTCACCTCCGACCCCGTGCCGATTGCCCCCGCCCGAGCCCAGCCCGGCGATCCGCACCTTGAACTCGACTTCGCCTGCGGTGACGGTCACCGACGCGATGACGCACTACGAGAACCGCGATCGAGCTTCACGCGTGCGCCATGGTCGTCGCTGCGCGTCGGCTCAGGCGGCCGCGTTCAGTCGGTGATCAACGCGACCACGGCCTCGAGGATCATCGCCCCGGCACGACGATCTTCTTGTCAGTCGTCGCGCACGAGCCGCGCGACCCGCTCGGGCTCGGTCGCCAGCCCGAGCTTGCGTGCCACCGAGCGCCCCGGCGCAAGCTCGACCAAGAACCGGTCGTAGCCGACTTGGGGCGCTGGCCGCATGCATGTCCGAGCATATCGCACGTGCGCGAGATCACGGCCCCTGCCCTGCGACTTCGGTCCCCGACCAACATCTCCGTGGTGGATGTTCGCAACGCGCGCGTACCTGGTGGGTTCCGTTGTCACGATCGCATTCATGCTTGCGGCCAGCGCGGTGCCGGCGCGCGACCGCGCCGCCGCGCGCACGAGCGACGCGTGCGCGCTCGTCATGGACGGGGAACGGCCGATCGCGGCAATCCCGGCCGCGGGCGCGTGGACGCCCACCTTGTCGCTCGCGGGGAACGATCTCTGGGTCGCGTTTGCCGACCACCGCAACGCCACGCGGTATGGCGACGCGCCGGATCTGTTCGTGCGTCGTTACGACGCGCGCACCGGCGCACCGCAAGGCGCCGACTTCCTCGCGGCCGACCGCGGTGTGCAGGGCGGCGTCGCGTGGTGGGACGGCGCGCCATGGATCGTCTTCGACGACGGCAACGACAGCGCCGGCCTCGCGCGGTCGAGGATCGGCAGGAACGGTCCCGAGCGATCGCAGCCCTTTGGCGAGCGGTCGCAGGCCCGGCTCCCCGTCGTCACGGGCGGCGCTGCGGGTGGACTCGTGGTGTGGGCGTCCGGCGATCACGGCGTGCTGCGCGCACGCACGATGCGCATGGCGGCGTCGCGCGCATCGCTGACCCTGTCGCGCGCGTCCGATCCGCCCGCGGATCGCGTCCGTGCGCTGGCAGTGGAGGGCGGCTTCGTCGTCGTGTGGACGTTAGCCGACTCGATCGAGGTCGCGCGCCTGCGCGCCGACCAGGCGGGCGCACTCCAGCCCGTCTGGCGCACGTCCGTCCCGTTCGCGGATCGCCTGCTCGAGCTCGGCGAGCTCGGCGAGCCGGGCATCGTCGGAGACGAGGTCGTCGCCCCCGTGCTCGGCCACCCACGCGACGCGTGCCTGCCCGCGACGTACCTCGTGCACGTCAGCCTCGCCGGCGATCGACGCCCCGAGGTCGCGATCCCCGATCAGCCCTTCTTCGCCGCGAACGCGCACGCGTCGGGCGTGACGCTGCTCGCCGTCGACGAGGCGAACCACGCGATCTGCGTGTCGCGCTGGAGTGCGGCCGGCGCCTCGCTCGCGCCGCGCACGTGCTCGCCGTACGGCTCGCTGCCGGACGTGCCGCTCGAGGAGGACGAGTACCGCTTCGCGTCCCACATGCACGCGGCGACGCTGTGGGCCGGCGAGCATCTGTATGTCGCAACGCTCGACGCCGATGGCATGGTGGTGCCGACGCTGCGCCGGTTCTCCTGCGCGGGCGCTCCCTGACATGGCCCGACGCATCGTCCGCCCGACGCCCGAAATGGCGGTCCGCGATCAACCGCCGATCGATCTCGACGCATTCTATGCCGCACAGCGCGCGTCGATGGCGCTCCGCCGCCACTTCGATGGCGCCTCGTGGATCACCCGCGCACGCGCGCTCCCCGGAGAACGTCAGCAACTGCTCGCCTCGCTGCTCGCGAAGCTGCGGACCGGCGATCACACGGTCGTGCGCCACCTTCGGGACCTGTTACCCGACTCGCTCCCGTTCGTCGCGTTCGGGCTGTGCGGCCCGGAAGCCGAGCTCACCCAGACGATCGCCGAGGTGATCGCATCGCCCGCGTACGCGCCCACGCTCGAGCTCGTCGTGAGCTCGAGCGCGCCCCACGCCGACACGTTCCTCGCCGTACTCTGGAGCATGTTCGAGGCACTCGCCCCGCTCCCGGATGAGGTGATCGATCACCTCATCGCCGAGCTCGATCGCGGCACGCCGGTTGCGGCCCGGTTGCTGTCCTACTCGCATGCCAAGCCTCGCGTCGTCGCGGCGCTCGTCGAGCGGATCGAGCAGCCCGCCGCTCGCATGGGTGCCCTCGAGTGCCTTCGCGCCGCCGGCACGAAGATCGCGCGCCTCGAACCACTGCTCCGGCAGTGGATGCGCGACGATGACGACATCCTCGCCACCGAGCTGCTTGCTCGGTGGGGCGATCCGACCGCCGAGCGCCTGATGCGTCGCTTCCATCACGACGCCGATCGCCTGTGAGCGTCAGGTCACGGCGAGCGGGCGCGCACAGGCCGCGTCCTCTCCAGTACCGATCAGGTTCCAGCAGCCGGCGATCAACATCCCCAGTGGATCGTCGACGTAGTGCAGCACTTCGAGATGAGCAGTCTCGGGGCAGGTCCCGAGCATGCGCGCGGCATGGAGCCCTACCACTGCAGCTGATGCGCCAGAGTCTCCGGCTGCAAGCCTTGCAGGTGAGGCGCCGTTCGCGCAG
>JAYUVX010000324.1:0-3937 GCA_043753855.1 Myxococcales bacterium
CCCCCGAACGCTCCGGCCTGGGTCGCACCTGCGGGTCCGACGGCGAGCCCGGTGATCGGGGTAGCGCAGCCCGCGAAGAAGCCAGTCCGCGCGGCGGCCCCGGTCGCCAGCTTCGACCCGCCCGGCACCCCGGCCGGCCCACGCGCGCCTGCGGTTGCGCCCGCCGAACCGCCGGTGGCCGACGCTCCGGCGGTCCCGGTGCTGACGCCGACCGTGCTCTCGCGCAGCGAGCTCAACGTCGCGCTCGGTGACTTCAACAAGCTCGCGGGGATGATCCGCGGCTCGTTCACGCCGAACGGCGCACGTCTCGAGATCGTCGCGCAGGGCTCGGTGTTCGCGAAGGCCGGCCTCCGCCCCGGGGACATCGTCACCGCCGTCGATGGCAAGCCGCTGCGCTCGATCGACGATGCGGCCGAGCTCTACGTCCGCGCCTCGGCGACGCGTGCCGCCAACATCCAGCTGATCCGCGCCGGCGAGCCGATGGCGCTGCGCGTGCTGATCCAGTAGCCGGGCCGCGAATTCCCCCCGGCGCCCGGGCTGGTCTACGATGGGGGCGTGAGCGGTGTACGGTTCGAGCTCCGGCTCACAACGCAGTCCGAGTGGATCAAGATCTTCGATCCGCGCGACTGGACGGTGACGGTGCCGGTGCCGAGCGACCCGCTCGCCGAACCGGGCACCACGATCCGGATCGACCTCGATGTCGGCGGCTGGATGGTCACCCTGCGCGGCACCGTGATCGGCCATCGGGAGGACCCGCACGGTGTCGTCGTGGCCCTCGGCGGCTCCGAGCGCGACAAGATCAACTACCTCAACGGGTTCGTCCGCGGCGGCCTGCTGAACCTCCGCGAGAAGCGCCGGCTGCCGATCCGGCTCGCCGTGACCTACGGCGCCGTCGAGGGGCCGGCGAACACGTTCACCAAGGACATCAACGAGGAAGGGCTGTTCCTGTTCACCGACAAGCCGCTGCCCGAGACCTCGCAGGTCCACATGCTGGTCACGGTTCCCGGCAGGGCGCAGCCGCTGTCGCTGGTCGGGAAGGTCTCGCACACGATCACCCATGACGACGAGGAGCCGACCGGGATGGGCATCGTGTTCGACCTGGACGAGGCCGGCCGGGCGCAGCTGATCGCATCGATCCAGGAGCTCGAGGCGATGCTACTCGAAGGCAAGCTCCCCACGACCAGCGTCGAATAGCTGCGCGATCTCCGCAGCGGGACGGCCCAAGGATTGCCTGATCGCGTGGCGGATGGCACCGTGAGCTGTGGGACGCCGCCCCGCTCGAGCAGCTCCCGTCGCACCCGTGACGTGGCGCGATGGCGTCCACCTCACGGGAACACCGATCTGGTGCGATGCGCGCCGGCGTCGTGACATCTGCTTCGTCTCGGCCTCCGATCGGCTCGCGCGCTCGGGTCATGGCCAGCTGATCGGCACACCGCTGACCCTCGCGCTGCTGGCCGGCAAGGGAGACGGCCATCTCGCGGTGCCGATCCGTCAGCGGTTCACGCTCGGTACGCTGCGGCTCGAGCTGATCCCGTCCGGGCGCGGCCTCGGCGCCGCTGCGTTGTCCGTGGATCATGGCGGGCGGACCACGCTGTACGCCGGCGCGGTGCGAACCACGCGTGGAGGCGCGGGTGATGCCGCGGAGGTGCGCTCGTGCGATGCGCTCGTCGTGACGGCGTCGTTCGGCGAGCCGCATCACGTGTTCCCGAAGCTGACCGACGTGATCGAGCAGACCGCCGCGTGGGCCGCCGCCGAGCTCGCCACCGAGCGGCGACCGGTCGTGTTCTGCGACAGCGCGCTCGATGGTCTCGAGATCGCGATCGCACTTTCAGCGCGCGGCCTCCCGATCTCCGCGGGCAAGCCGATCCGCGATGCCGCCCTGCGCGTGAACGGCGGCGTCCAGCTGCCTCCGATCAGCACGCCGGGCAAGGAACCGCGCGTCGTGATCTGGCTCGATGGCGATCACGGCGCCCTGGTCAAATCGATCGGCGGCAAGCGGTTCGGCACGGCGCTGGTCTCGGGACGTGTGCTCGACGGCGCAGCCGGCTACGACACCGCGTTTCCGTGGGCGAACGCCGCGGATCGCAAGCAGCTGCTCGGCTGGATCGAATCCACCGGTGCACGCGAGGTGTTCGTCACCGGGCCGTGCGCGGATGCGATCGTGCTGGCGCTCGGTGCGCGCGCCCGCGTCGTCGGTCCGCCGCGACAGATGGCGCTGTTCGCTCCATGATCCGCGTCGAGGTCGCGAATCGCCGCGACAGCGGGTGGTGGTGGCGGCTCCCGGTGCTCGCGGTGATCTGGCTCGTGATCGCGCTGCCGCTGATCGCCGGAGCTGCGCTCTCGATCACGCTGCGCCGGTGGGCCGTCGACCTGCCCGAGATTCCGGATCTGGATCACTGGCGCGCGGGTGCCACGCAGAGCTCGCTGATCCTCGCCGCCGATGGATCGCACCTCGCCGAGCAGCCGTTCAAGGACGGCGTCGTGGTCGGGCATCGCACACTGGCCACCCTCGACCGAATGCCCGTGCAGCTGGTCCAGGCGGTCCTCGCTGCGGAGGACGTGCGGTTCTACGCGCACCGCGGCGTCGACTACCAGGCGGTGGTCCGCGCGGCGTGGATCAACTATCGCGTCGGGCGGGTCGTCGAGGGTGCCTCGACGATCACCCAGCAGGTCGCGCGCAATCTGCTGCCCACCGAGATCGGCAACGAGCGCAGCATGAGGCGGAAGGCGCGCGAGGCGCTGCTCGCCCGTGCGATCGAGCGGCGGTGGTCCAAACGCGAGATCCTCGAGACCTACCTCGACTTCGTCTACCTCGGCCAGGGCGCGTACGGCATGGTCGCCGCCTCGCGCGCGTACTTCGATCGCGATGTCGGCGATCTCGATCTCGCGCAGTCCGCGCTGCTCGCCGGGCTGATCCAGGCACCGGGCCGCCTCGATCCGTATCGTCATCCGACCGAGGCGAAGAAGCGCCGCGACGAGGTGCTCGCGCGGATGGAACGCGCGCACCTGATCTCCGCGGACGTCTTCGTGCAGACGATCGCCGCACCGGTCGCGCTCTCGCGTCCGCATCCGAGCTACGGCACGCGTGTCCCCTGGTACACCGAGCAGGTGCGCGGCTTCCTCGCGGAGGCGCTGCCCGACGAGCTAGCGCGCGGCGGTCTGGTGATCGAGACCGCGGCGCTGCCGGCGCTCGGCACTCAGCTGCAGATCGATGCAGTCGCGCAGGGCGATCGCTGGCGCACGGCCCAGGTCGCGACGATGATCTGGGATCACCACACCGGTTACATCGAGGCGCTCGTCGGTGGGCGCCGCTGGGGGGCGGACCGGTTCGACCGCATGCTCGGGAGCTGCCGGCAGCCGGGCTCGGCGTGGAAGCCGCTGGTCTACGGTGCCGCGCTCGACGCCGGCGCGATCACGCCCGGTACGGCGCTGCGAGATGCTCCGATCTCCGAGTACGACGAGGTCACCGGCGTCCACTGGAAGCCGAGGTCGGGCAACCGCTTCCGTGGCGTGGTGCTCGCGCAGGATGCGTTCGCCGCATCGCTCAATGCTCCGGCGATCGACGTGTTCGATCGCATCGGCGCAGGTCCAGTGATCCGGCTCGCGCGCAGGCTCGGGGTCACCGCCGCCCTGGCCGAGGTACGCCCGATGGCGCTGGGTGCCTCGTGCCTGAAGCCGATCGAGCTCGCGCGCGTGTACGCGGTGATCGCGCGTCGCGGCTGGGCGATCGCGCCGCGGTTTGCGGTCCGGATCCGCCGCGGCGATGACGTGCTGTTCGATGCGGCGGTGCCCGAAGATCCGTGGATCGATCCGGCGCGCCGGCTCGATCGGTTCGCCGCACTCGCGGGCGAAAAACCCGACGCGCGGATCAGCGCGACCGGCGGCCAGCTCCTCGATCCACGCACGGCGTTCCAGCTCGCGGACATGATGGCGGCGG
>JAYUVX010000325.1:0-34287 GCA_043753855.1 Myxococcales bacterium
GATCCTTCGCGAGGCCGATCGCGAGCACGCGATCGATGTCGGCCGGTAGCGACGTGAGGATCGATGGCTGCGTCGGGATCCGGTAGACCACGTCGTAGAGCGTCGTCGGAACATCCTTGCCCGTGAACGCCGGGTGGCCGGTGATCGCGCGATACAGGATCGCGGCGAGCGAGTAGAGGTCCGCACGATGATCGACGTCCTCACCGCGCGCCTGCTCCGGGGACATGTACGCCGGCGTGCCGACCACGTGGCCCTGGGTGAGCGTCCCGTGGCTGCCCGACTTGCTGACGCCGAAGTCGAGGATCTTCCAGCGGCGGGCTCCCTCGGCCTCCGCGAGGAAGATGTTGTGGGGCTTGAGGTCACGGTGAACGATCCCGGCGGTGCGGGCGGCCTCGAGGCCGAGTGCGACCTGTTCGGCGATGCTGCGGGCCGCCGTCAGCTGCAGCCGGCGCTGGCGGCGGAGCTGATGCGCGAGATCGTTGCCGCGCAGCCGCTCCATCGCGAGGAACGGGATCCCGCCCGCGGTGGTACCGACCTCGAGGACTCGCACGATGTGGGGCGTGGCGAGCCGCGCCGTGATCTCGGCCTCGCGCAGGAACCGCTGCACCGAGGTCGGATCCGCGAGCGTGCCCACGTGGAGCAGCTTGACCGCGGCCTCGCACTGGTCCGAGACACCGTGCGCCTCGTAGACCTCGCCCATCCCGCCACGGCCGATCAGCACGCCGAGCCGGAACGAGCCGATCACCTGCTCGGTGAACCGGCCGGGACCACCGATCTTCAGCGCGCGATCGAGCTCGGCGCGCGCCTCGGCGAGCAGGGCATCGCGCTGGACCATGCCGCGCACGGCGGTCTCGAGCTTCTGCATCGCGTCGAGCGTGACCTTCTGGGACAGCCGCGCCGTGATGAACGCGATGAAGTAGAGCACCTCGATGATCACGACGATCGCGATCTGATCGACCACGCGCATCCTCGTCATCTGGACGAGGCCGCGATCGGTGACCCAGCCGAGCACGATCGAGAAGCCGAGCGCGCCGTGGAGGATCGCGACCAGCAGGTACATCCCGAGCGTGACGCGGCGGCTCGAGCCTAGGCTGAAGAAGTAGATGCCGTAGACCAGCAGCGCGGCGACCGGTGACCCGGCGCCCCAGTAATAGACGCCCGACATCGCGCCGATCACGAGGAATGTCCCCGGGACGACCATCTGGCGCTGGGCGTACTTCGCGTGGATGCGGAGCGTTCGCAGGACCCACAGCGCGCCCGCCACACCGAACACAGAGCCGATGGTGACGACCTGCTGCGCGATGAGGTTGCCCCGGGTGACGAGCGCGATCATCGCGCCACCGATCGACAGCAGCAGCGCGACCTTGAGAAACACGCGCGTGCGCTCGATCTCGTCGTGCTTCATCGCATCGATCGGCGACGTCGTGGTCCGCGAGTCGGACAGTCGCGCGAGCGAGGACGAGGACGGGCGCCGCTTGCGCGCAAGCTGCTGGGTCGGCAGCGCGTGGATGGGATCCGCCGGGCGGTTCGGACACTGGATGTGCGGCGTGATCAGCTCGCCGTGGGTGACGCCGCCGTTGCCGTGATGCGAGTGCGTCGGATCAACGTCGCTGTCATCGGCATCGCTGTCCTCGCCGCCGTTGGGCGGAGGCTCGTCGAGCGGGAGGGGGCCCAGATCGACCGTTGGACGGTCGTCGTCGTAGACCCGGTCACCCACACCGAAAGCATAGCCCCCTCGGACGGAGCATGGCGAGTTAGTGCGATGCGCAGTGGTCGTAGGTCAGGATCTCACAGGTGCAGCCCGAATTCGGGTAGCAGGTGCAGTCCTGGCCGTCATAGACGCCGGTGCAGTCCGTACGCGAGAGGCAGGCGGCCTCGGTCGGCAGCGCCGCGCACGCCGTCTTCGGAACGCAGCTCGGATAGCACTGACCGACGTGGGTGGGCGTCATGTCGATGCAGGTCTCGACGCACTCGTAGCCCGCACCGCACATCGCGGTGGTGCACGTGCTGCCATCGGGGAAACACATCGAGGCGCACTGGGTGCCGGCGCCACCGCCGGTGTCCTTGCACTCGTCTTGGCAGTGATAGCCAGGGCCGCAGTCGATCCCGGTGCAACCGTTCGCGCTGGTCTCGGTTGCGCAGCGAGTGAACCGGCTGGCCTTGGAGCTCGCGTCGTAGTACGCCGAACAGTTGTCGTGGCGCGAGCACTCGTGCGCGTCGAGGTTCCAGCACGTGCCCGTAGAGACCGGGCCCGACGGCGCGGTGTCCCAGCAGCCCTTGAACGTGGTCTTCGCCGGTGCATCGGCAAGGCTCCTGTCCTCGTCGTACGCGGCGTAACAACCGGCGGCGGTGAGGCACGCGGACTCGGTCAGGCCGTCGCACTGCGAGTAGCACGAGCCCCAGTCGACCTGCGGCACCGCCGCGCCGCGATCACCACCCGCCTCGGCGCATGGACCGCACTGGGAGTTGCACGGATACCCGCCCCCGCCCCCGTACTCGCACAGCCCGGTCACCGGGTTGCGGAGCTCGAACGCGGACTGCGCGGCACCGCCAGTGGCGCCGTAGTCGTAGTTGCAGGGGTTGTCATCCCCCTGGTTCCAGTACAGCTCGCAGCCGGAGAGGACGAGGAGGACCGCGATGAGACGACGCATGCGGGGGCCTCGAGCAAGGGGTGAGCCACACGGGAGCCCGTGGGGCTGCGCGGACTTGCGGGGCTTGTGACGTCAGTTTTTCGTGGGATCCCCAGGACATCCAGGTGGTTTTCGCGATCGCCGGCTTGTGCATCAACCGCACGCCTCATTAGATCCGCCCTCCATGCACCCGCTCCTCGCGTTCCTCTACTTCTTCCGGATGCTGTTCGGCCGGAAGCTCCCCGCGGACGCCGTGCAGTTCTTGCCCGAGGGCGCGATTCCCAAGGCGCTGCCAGAGACCACCGAGAGGCCGCACGAGCGAGAGAACCAGATCGAAAAGCCCAGGCCGAGGGCGGATGACAAGCCGCGCGTGGCGATCGTCCAGCATCACCAGGACGGCGCGCTCGCACTGCTCGCACTGCTGCAGCGCGAAGGACGGCTCGTCGATTTTCTGCGCGAGCCGCTCGAGGGGTTCGCGGATGCCGACATCGGAGCCGCCGCGCGCGACGTGCATCGCGGTTGCAAGAAGGTGCTCGAGCAGCACCTGTCGTTCGAGCCGGTGATGCCGGGTGAAGAGGAGGCGAAGGTCTCGGTGCCCAAGGGCTTCGATCCGGCCGAGATCCGGCTGATCGGCGAGGCCAAGGGCGAGCCGCCGTTTCGCGGCACGCTTCGCCATCACGGCTGGCGCGTGGTAGAGGCCAAGCTTCCGACCCTCGCGGACGGTATCGATCGCTCGGTGATCGCTCCCGCGGAAGTCGAGCTCGGCGCATGAAGATCCTCGGTATCGATCTCGGAACCACGAACTCGGCGATGGCCGTGGCGGATGACGCACCCGCGCGTCCCGTGAGCATCAGCCAGGTGGTCGGCCCCGGAGAGATCGCCGAACGCTCCACCTTGCCCTCGTTCCTCCTGCTGCCGAGCGAGCTCGAGGTGTCGCCCGCGCAGCTGCAGCTACCGTGGTCGGGACCGATGAAGTACGCGGTCGGTACGTTCGCGCGCGATCGCGGCGGCGAGCTGCCGCACCGGCTGGTGTCATCGGCGAAGTCATGGCTCTCGAGCTCGTCGATCGATCGCACCGCGCAGGTGCTGCCGTTCCGCGGTGCGCAGCGCGAGCTCGACAAGGAGATGGAGGGCGGCGAGCGCGTGTCACCGGTGAACGCCAGCGCGCGCTACCTCGCGCACCTGCGCGCCGCCTGGGACGATGCGAACGAGGACGATCCTGCCGCCGAGCAGGAGGTGCTGGTCACGGTCCCCGCGAGCTTCGATCCGGTGGCTCGCGAGCTGACCGTGGTCGCGGCGCGCGAGGCCGGCTTCGACAAGGTCACGCTGCTCGAGGAGCCACAGGCCGCGTTCTACGCGTACCTCGCCGCGCGTGGGGATGCGTGGCGAAAGGATCTCGCGCCCGGGGACGTCGTGCTGGTCTGCGATGTCGGCGGCGGCACCACCGACTTCTCGCTGATCGAGGTGGCGCAGCACGATGGCGCGCTCGCGCTCGAGCGGATCGCGGTCGGTGATCACATCCTGCTCGGCGGCGACAACATGGATCTCGCGCTCGCGGCGATCGCGGGCAAGCAGATTACCGATGCCGGCAAGGCGCTCGATGCGATGCAGCAGCGCGCTCTGGTCCACGCGGCGCGCCGCGCCAAGGAGCAGCTGCTCGGTGACAAGCCGCCGACGTCGGTACCGATCTCGATCCTCGGGCGCGGCAGCAAGCTGATCGGCGGCACGATGAAGGCCGAGGTCACGCGCGAGCAGGCGGAAGCCATGCTGGTGGACGGCTTCTTCCCGGTGGTGGCGAAGGACGTCAAGACGATGCAGCGGCGCGCCGCGGGCCTGCGCGAGATGGGCCTGCCCTACGCGCACGATCCGGCGATCACGCGGCACCTCGCCGAGTTCCTCGGCCGGTTCGGCCGGATGCCCACGGCAGTGCTGTTCAACGGCGGCGTGATGAAGGCGGCGAAGTTGCAGGCGCGGATCGTCGAGCTGCTCCGCACGTGGTGCGGCCGCGACGTGAAGGTCCTCGCCGGCGCCGACCTCGATCTCGCGGTGGCGCTCGGCGCGGCGCACTACGGTCAGGTTCGCGAGGGCAAGGGCGTGCGGATCCGCGGCGGCACCGCGCGCGCGTACTACATCGGCATCGAGAGCGCGATGCCGGCGATCCCGGGCTTCGCGCCGCCGGTGAAGGCGCTATGCGTCGCGCCGCAGGGCCTCGAGGAAGGCTCCACCGTCGAGCTCCCCGATGACGAGCTCGGGCTGATCGTCGGCGAGACCTCTAACTTCCGGTTCTTCGCCGCGGCGACGCGCAAGGACGATCCGGCCGGCGTGCTGATCGAGGCCGATGCTCCCGGGCTATCCGAGCTCGATCCGGTGGAGAAGCTGGTCGAGGCCGATGGCGAGCGCAAGTCCGGAGACCTGGTGCCGGTGCGGCTCGAGGCGCACGTCACCGAGGTCGGGACGCTGGAGCTGTGGTGCGTGGCGCGGGACGGTCGCGGCCGCTGGAAGCTCGAGTACTCGGTGCGCGAGCGCGAGTAGCTACCGTCGCTTGGTCTTCACCACGATCTTCCGGTACGGATCGGGGACCTCGTCGCCGCGCGGGATCAGGCCCACGCCGAGCACCGCGGTCACCGCGATCGCGAGCTCGGTGGCGCGAGCGTCATCGATGTCACCGAGCCGGCCTTCGATGATCGCGTGGGCCAGGCCGGAGACCGTCGCGGTCGCGGTGAGCAGCAGATCCTCGAGCGGTAGATCCGCGAGCAGTCCCTTGGACTGCGCTTCGCGCAGCATCTCGCGCTGCGCCTCCTGGAACGCCTTCTGCTTCGCGCGCATCGGCTCCGGAATCGCGTCGAGCACGCCGGGCATGCACACCAGCCGGTAGTGCTCGGGATGCGCGACCGCGAACCGCACCGTTGCGATGCCGGTGGCGCGGAACTGCTCGAGCGGTTCGGGCAGCGCCGTCTTGACCGCGTCGACCATCATCGCGCCGAGCCGCTCCGCGCACTGCGTGGCCACCGCGACCAGCAGCGCCTCCTTGTCGGCGAAGTGGCGGTACACCGCGGGAGCCGAGACTCCCGCGCGGCGGGCGACACCGCGGAGCGAGAACGCCTCGATCCCATCGGCCGCGATCTCCTTCATCGCCGCGGAGATCAACGCCTGCGCGAGATTCCCATGGTGGTATGCGGCCTTGGTCGCCAATGTTTACATTGTTCACTTATTTGCTTGCCCGTCAAGTCGCGTATGTTTACAACGTTCACATGGTCGCAGCCACCAAGCTCTCATCGGTCGACACCTCGATCGCCTCCCTGCTCTGGACTCAGAGCCTGACTCGCGAGCACGGCTTCGAGCCGCTGCGCGTCGAGGGCAAGCTCCCGCCTCAGCTGCACGGCACGCTGTATCGCAACGGGCCCGGGCAGTTCACCCAGTTCGGCAAGCGCTACAGCCATCCGTTCGAGGCCGACGGCGCGGCCACCGCGATCCGGATCGCCGGCGGAACCGCGCAGGGTGCGTCGCGGGTCCACACCAGCGCGGGCCTCGTGAAGGAGCGCGCGGCGGGCAAGCTGCTCTACAACCTGTCGGTCTCGTGGCCGCGCCGGCTGCTCAACAACCTGCGCGGCCAGCGCAAGAACTCGGCGAACACCAACATCTTCGTATGGCAGGACCGGCTGTTCGCACTCGTCGAGGCCGCGCGGCCGACCGAGATCGATCCGCGCGACCTGTCCACGATCGGCGAGACCGACCTCGGGGTGATCGGCGCGATGTTCAGCGCGCATCCGCACCGCGTGGCCTCGCGCAAGGCGATCTACAACTTCGGCCTCGAGTACGGCCGCGTCACCAAGCTCGCGCTGTACGAGCTCCCCGATCAAGGTCCCGCGCGCAAGCTCGGCACCGTGCCGCTCGCTGGCGCGACGACGCTCCACGACTTCATCGCCACCGACACCCACCTCGTGTTCTTCGTGTCGCCCACCCGGGTTGACGTTGCGCGCATGCTGCTCGGTATCGGAACGTTCCCGCAGCTGTTCAAGTGGAAGCCGGAGCTCGGCACCGAGATCATCTGCGTGCCGATCGATCGCCCGACCGAGGTGCTCCGGTTCACCACTGACGCGTTCTACCAGTGGCACTTCGCGAACGCGTTCAACCGCGCCAACGAGCTCGTGATCGATTACGTGCGCTACGCCAACTACGATTCGTTCTACGACATCGGCGCGGTGGGCGCTGGCGCGACGCGCCAGGTGCTCGGTGCCGGGCACTTCCACCGCGCGACCATCGATCTGGCGGCGAGGACGCTGCGCTCCGAGCAGATCTCCGATCGCAGCGGCGAGTTTCCGACGCTTGTCCCCGGCGAGGAGGGTCGCGAGCACAGCATCACGTACTGCACGTTCGATGATCTGCGCGCGGTCGGGTCGATCGATGCGCACGGGACGATCGTCTCGCACGAGCTGCCGGCGAACGAGCGGATCACCGAGCCCGTGTACGTCGATGGGCACCTGCTCGCGCTGTGCCATGCGCGCGATGCGGCGTACGTCGCGGTCTACGATGCGGCGAGGATTCCAGCGGGCCCGGTCGCGAAGATCTGGCTCGAGCACCACGTGCCGATCACGTTTCACGGCACGTTTGCCCGGGACTGAGCCCGCTGCGCCGGATTCCGGCCGGACGTCGTCCTGCGGGCGGACGCCACGGACAGCCGGTCGCGTGATCTCGAACGCTTGCGCGTGGTGCGCCGCTTGATTTCGCCCGTTGGATGGCCGCAACGACTCGGCGACGCTGGAGGCATGGTGACGACGCATCACTCGGCAACGGTTCGTCGCGGTCAGATCGTCGTGCGCGACCTGAACCTCCCGGACGGTACGGAGGTGCAGGTTCACGTGACGCGCGGCGGTCTTCCGGTCTGGGAGTTCACGCCGGACGTCGAGGCGGAGCTCGAAGCAGGCTTCCAGGCGATCGATCGTGACGAGACGATCAGTGCTGAAGAGTCGCTCGCCCAGCTCGGCAGAGCCCGCGAGGTGCAAGGTCGTGCTCAGCACGCGAGCACAGCGCCAGCCCCTCCAGGCAAACGCGTCGTGGGTCGAAAACCACGGCCCGCTCGCGCCAAGCCGGCTCGAGGCCGAGCTCGCTGACGCGTACGCACCGCTCGCGCTCAATCCAGAGCTCGGCTACGGCGGATGGTGACGAGGGCGACTGGTGCGCAAGCTCCGCCTCGGGTGTGGATTCTTCGTGATCTATCAGGTCCGCGCTGGTCCGCGCGCAGTCGTCGTGAGCGCGGTAATCGCGGGTTCGCGGCTGCACGGCTGATGCGGCCCGCCGGGGGATGCGGTACGAACGTGCGTCCGTGCCCGCGCGCTACCTGATCGGCATCGATCTCGGAACGACCAACTCCGCGGTCGCGTACGTCGACACGGCGGCCGCCGATCCGCGGGTCCGCGTGTTCGAGATCGAGCAGCTCGTCGCACCCGGCGAGGTCACGCCACGCCGGCAGCTGCCGAGCTTCGTCTATCTCGCCGGTGACATCGATCTCGCTCCGCACGAGACGGCGCTGCCGTGGAGGCCGGTCGCCGCGGTCGACCGCGATCCGCAGGCGGCGACCTCGACGGTGGTGCGGCCCGTGGTTGGCGAGCTCGCACGCAACCAGGGTGCGCGCATGGCCTCGCGCATGGTCGCGAGCGCGAAGTCGTGGCTGTGTCATCCGGGCGTCGATCGCCACGCGCCGATCCTGCCGTGGGGCGAGAGCGATGGGCCGAAGCTGTCGCCGGTGGCCGCGCAATCGCTCGTGCTCGCGCACATCCGCGAGGCGTGGGACTTCGTCCACGGTGATGCGCCGTTCGCGGATCAGGAGGTCCTCGTCACGGTCCCGGCGTCGTTCGACGAGGCCGCGCGCGAGCTCACGTTGCAGGCCGCCGCGAAGGCGGGCTATCCGCCGGTGGTGCTGCTCGAGGAGCCGCAGGCGGCGTTCTACGCATGGATCGACGGGATGAAGGGCGGCAAGGGGCTCGCGCCCGGCGAGCGCGTGCTGGTGTTCGACGTCGGCGGCGGCACCACCGACTTCACGCTGATCGAGGTCGATCCATCCGGCGAGGGCTTCACGCGGACCGCCGTCGGCGATCACTTGCTGCTCGGCGGCGATAACCTGGATCTGACGCTCGCGAAGATCGTCGAGCAGCGCGTGGTCGGCCGGTTGAAGGATGGCAAGAAGCTCGATGCACTGCAGTGGCACGGCCTCGTTCATGCGTGTCGGCTTGCCAAGGAGACGCTGCTCGGGGACAACCCGCCCGAGGTCGCCCCGATCGTGGTGCAGAGCCGCGGCGCCAAGCTGATCGGCGGAACGCTGCGTGACGAGGTCAGCCGCGCCGAGCTGCACAAGGTGCTGTTCGACGGGTTCTTCCCGCTGGTCGCGCGCGATGCACCGCTCGCACGAGGCCGCGGTGGGCTCCAGGAGTTCGGCCTGCCGTATGCCGCCGATCCCGCGGTCACTCGCCACCTCGCGACGTTCCTCCACCGCCACGAGGCGCTGCACGTCCACGCGGTGCTGTTCAACGGCGGCGCGATGACGCCGACCTCACTGCGCGCGCGCGTGCTCGAGCAGCTCGGAGCCTGGCAAGCAGAACCCCCGCGCGAGCTGCCCTCGGCGATGCCCGAGCTGGCGGTGGCGCAGGGCGCCGCGTACTACGGCCTCGTGCGCCGCGGCCTCGCAACGCGGATCAAGGGCGGTACGCCTCGCGCGTACTATGTCGGCGTCGATGCGAGCGGATCTCGCCGACGGGTGCCGACCACCGAGGCAACCTCGACCGGACTCGCAGCGGAACCCGCGCGCTACGCAGTGTGCCTCGCCCCGCCGGGCCTTGACGACGGCGCGCGCGTGCGGCTCGAGCGCGACTTCAAGCTCGTCACCAATCGCCCGGTCAGCTTCCGGCTGTACTCGTCGAGCACGCGGCAGGATCAGCCTGGCGCCCTGGTCCCGATCGGTGACGGCAAGGCCGAGACCATCGACGACGGCTCCGATCTGCTCGAGCTCCCGCCGATCGTCACGGTGCTGCGTGCGCGCGGCCGCGGCGAGGTGACGGTGCGGCTCGAGATCCACATCACCGAGCTCGGCGCACTCGAGATCTACTGCGTCGATGTCGAGCCGCCCGGGGAGACCTGGAAGCTCGCGTTCGACATGCGCTCGGGCGGTGCCGCACCCGCACAGGAGGACGTTGCCGATGCCGCACCGCATCCCGCGATCGATGTCGCCAAGGCGCGGCTGACCAGGGCGTTCCGGACCGGCGAGGGTCTCGGCACGCTCACGCGAGACCTCGAGACCCTGTTCGAGACTCGCCGCGACGAGTGGTCGATGATGACCGCACGTGCGTTGTTCGATGCGCTGCTCGAGGTGGCCGCTGCGCGCAAGAAGACGCCGGATCACGAGCAGCGCTGGCTGAACCTCGCCGGCTTCCTGCTGCGTCCCGGCACCGGTGCTCCGCTCGATACCTGGCGCGCGCGGATGATGTGGGGGGTGTTCAACGAGGGCCTCGCGCATCCGAAGAGCGAACCGGGCAAGCTCGCGTGGTGGATCACCTGGCGGCGGATCGCCGGTGGCCTCGCGAAGGGCCAGCAGGATCAGTTCTACGATCGGCTCGCCAAGCTGCTGCTGCCCAATCCACTGCAGGCGAAGAAGCTCGCGGATGCAAAGGCCAGCAAGCAGGAGCTCGCCGAGATCTGGCGCGTGGTCGCGAGCCTCGAGCGGCTGGCCGTGCAGCACAAGCTGAAGCTCGGCGACGAGCTCGTGCATCGCATGGAGACCCGCAAGGGTCGCGAGGACAGCGTGCATCTGTGGGCGCTATCGCGGCTCGGAGCGCGTGCGCCGCTCTACGGCCCGCTGAACCTCGTGGTGCCGCCGTCGAAGGTCAAGAGCTGGGTCGCGCAGCTGATCGCGTGGGACTGGCCGGAGCCCGACAAGGCCGCGTTCCCGCTCGCGCAGCTCGGCCGCCGCACCGGCGATCGTACGCGCGATCTCGACGACGCGAGCCGCGACAAGCTCGCCGCGTTCGTGCGCACGATGCCGGGCGGCGATCGCGCGGCCATCCTCGTCGAGCAGGTGGTCGCCCTCGAGGCGCGCGAGGAGCGCGTGGCGCTCGGCGATACCCTGCCCGCTGGCCTGCGCCTCGTGATCGACGACGACCGCGAGCCTGACGACGCCTGAACCACCCCGATGAGCACGGCCTCTAGAACGTCTCGTCGCGCAGGATGATCAGGCCGCGCGGCGAGTCGGCGATGAACACGAGCTTGCGCGCGGGATCGACGTCGATGCCCACCGCGCCCTCGAAGAACCCGCTCGAGGTGGTGTCGGCCTGCGGATCCCACGTGTTGTAGTAGCCGAGCTGCTTCGGCTTGATCGGATCCGAGAGATCGAGCACGCGCACGCCGTCCTGGTAGTAGCTCATGTACGCGCGGCCCCCGACCACCATCACGTTGTGGATCGAGACCCAGTCGCGGGTCTTGAACGTGCCGATCGAGGTCATGAACGTCGGTGACCCGGGCTGGACATCGACGATGTCGAGATGCGCGCCGTAGGCCTCCTCGCCGTGCAGCGCGAGCTTCTTGCCGCCAGACGTGAACGCCCAGCTCGAGTGACTGGTGCGGGTGGGTGTCTGAGGCCACTTGCCGATCAACATGGGCGCGCTGGGATTGGTGTAGTCGACGACGTGAAAGCCTTCCTCCCAGGCGTTGAGGTAGGCGATGCCGTTGTCGATCATCAGATCGTGCACGATCGAACCGAGCGAGTCGTAGGTGCCGAGCCGCACGGGCGCCTCGGGGTTGCTGATGTCGAACACCGGGCACTTGCCGTCGTACGCGCCGAAGTACGCGTAGAGCTTTCCGCCGCGAGACTCGGTGAACAACGTGTGCGCCTCGACGGGGACCTGTGCGACGAGCCGCGGCATCCGGGGATCGGTGACATCGACGACATCCGACGGATAGTCGGCGATGATCGCGTAGCGCTTGCCGTTGGCCTCGACGAGCTTGACGTCGTTCGAGTAGCCATCACCGGCGCGCGACCACGACCCGAGCTCCGCCGGGTGTGCGGGATCCGCGGTCTCGATCATGTGGAGTCCGTCCTGCCGGATCAGATAGGCGATGGTGCCGATCACGCGGACGTTGAACGTGTAGCCGGGGCCCCAGGTCGGGCTGTTGAGCTCGCCGACCATCGCGAGGCGAGCTCCCTCGCCCTCCCCCGCGTTGTGCGTGGCGCGGATCAAGGTCGCCGTGCACACCGTGCAGCCCGAGGCCTGGCACACCACGCGCTCTCCACGCAGGGTGCCATCGGCTGCGAGGTTCGAGACCCGGCGCGTGATCGTCAGCGGTTCGCCCATCGCGTTCGCGAGCATGCTGCGCTGGAACACCTCGTTGTCATCGATCGTGCCGGGGCGGGTGGTGTCTCGATCGACGATCACCTGTGACCCCCGGCGCTCGAACTGGAAGCTCGACACCCCGCCCACGCGCGTGCCGGTCAAGAACCACCGGCCATCCGGATCCCAGGTCTTGAGGGTCCCGGCGACCACCGGTCCGAGATCCGACGACTTCTGGAAGGATGCGGCGGTGCCATCGACGTGGTGGCACTCGGGAACCACGGCGGGAGCCTCGGTGCCCGGTGGGTCGGTTCCGGGATCGTTGTCGCCACACGCCGCCACACACACCAAGGCGAGACCGAGCAGCAACTTCTGCATCGGCCACAGCGTTCCGGGAATCCGCCCCGGAGGCAAGCCGGCCAATCCTCACAGCCACCTGCCGTGTGAGGTGTGGGGAGGGCAACTGCACTGCGCGGATTGGGCTCCGCGCTGGCCTTCAACGTCCCATGAACTGCTGCGCGAACGAGCGCAGCCGCAGCACCGACGGGATTCCTTCCGACGAGCTGAACGTCAGGGTCTTCGCGAACTCGACGTTCTCCGCGGTCTTGTACGCGACGTAGGCGGCGCCAGCGGGCGTCCCGAGCAGCGTGTTGAGCTTGATCTCGAACTCGCCCTGGACCTTCGCGACCATCGCATTACCTTCCGCGGTGAGGCGCCCCTCGAGCGAGTCCGCCTCGGCGGTGACCCGGTTTTTGTACTCGAGCGTCTCGGCCTGGATGTTCTTGATGCCGATCAGGTACGAGTCGGCGACCGAAGCTGGATCGAGCCCGAACATCTTGGCCGCACTCGCGCGGAGCGCCTCCACCTCGGCAGGTGGAGTGGCTGCGAGCTTCGCGCGCACCGCACCGGGCGCCGATTCTGGAACCTCCAGGAGGCCCACCTGATACGCCCGCTCGAGCTCGGCCTGGCGCTTGACCCAGTCCTGCGTGCGCTGCGAGAGCTGCGCCGAGGTCCCCTGCACGTAGTTGTCGAGCGTCTGCTGCACGCCCGCGAGCTTCTGCGCCGCGGCATCGAGCAGCTTGTTCTGCTCGTTGAGCTGGATCTGCTGGAGCTGCTTCTCGTACTCCGGGCGGAACGTCACCGCGCGAACCAGCACGGACTCCGCTTCGACGTGCATCGACGCGAGCTGCTTGTTGAGCATCTCGACGGCCTTGGTGCTCGCCGCGAGCCGGCGCGCGGTCGAATAGAACCCCACCGAATCGAGGGTGGCCATCTCCTCGCGGAGCACGGAGGTCGCCGTCTCCTCGGCGAGCCGCTGGTAGCGATAGCGGCCGTCGGGATCCTGCACGTGGTTACCGGCGGCGACCAGCTGGTTCGCCTCACCCGGCTTGATCCGGAGCGGAACACTGACGTCGAGCTCGACGGTGTTGTTGTCCTTGGTCCGGATGATGAGGGGCTTCTGCGGGCCCACGTTGTCGGTCGTGTAGTCGAGCATGAAGTAGCTGCTCGGCAGCACGATCAGCTTGTGCACGCCGGGAATCCGCCAGTGCCAGCCCGGTCCCAGATCCTCGGCGAGCACGCCACTCGTGGCACTCTGCCGCACCCCGATCTGGTTGGGAGCCACCCGCATCGTGAACACCAGCGGCAGCACGAACAACACGACGGCGGCGACCACGACGACCTTGGAGAGATTGACGAGCAACTTCACTTGGCACCTCCGACGTTCTCGAGCAGCACCCGCTGCGGGTTGCCATCGTTGCGGAACGGCTGGATGTCGATCGTCACGCCCTTGAGCCGCTCGCCGAGCCGCTCCATCACGCGCTCGACGGGCTGGTTGCGGAAGGCATCGATCTCCGCCTTGCGCGACTCGTACTCGGCGAGCAGCTGGCCGCGCCGCTGCTCGGCCGTGCTCCTCGCTGCCGACCGCGCCGCCTGGCCGTTCGCCAGCTTCTCGATCTTGTAGGTATCGACCTCGCGGTGGGTCTGCGTCTGCTGGGTCCACGCGGTCGCGAGCTGCGACTCGAGCTCGGCGCGCTTGGTCTGGATCACTTTGTTCTGATCGCGCTCGACCTCGGCGAGCTTGCGATCGCGCTCGGTCTTCGCGCGGGCGAGCTCGCTGTCGATCACGGCGAGCTGGTTCTCGGTCTGGTTACGGGACTCGATCAGGTTCTCGTACTCCGGGGAGAACCGCGGGCGCGGCGTGACGATGCTGGTGATCTCGATGCCGTGAGCGCCGAGCAGCTTGTTGAGCCGCGCCCTTGCTCGCTGCTCCGCCTGCGCGAAGCTGGTCGGGTTGGAGACGCTGATCGTCGATTCGCGACCGAACTCGTCGCGCAGGATCGCGCGCGCGTAGGGCAACATCCACTCGTAGTACGCGTGGTCGAGGCCCGAGTCGCGCAGCGTCTCGTTCGCGGCGCCCGGGATCGCCCGGAACAGCAGCGTGGTGTCGTTGAACGCGAAGCTCGAACCGTCCGACGCGCGCACCGAGAGCTCCTTGCCCTCGAGCACGCTCGCGTTCGTCGGCCCGCGCAGGTGAAACGTCTGCGGGCTGACGTCGAGGAGGTAGACGTTGTGGATCCCGGGCAGCTTCATGATCAGCCCGGGCTGCGTGATGACCTCCGTGGATCCGGTGATGTTGTTGATGCGCACCGCCACCTGACCGGCCTCGAGCGAGGCGCAGGACCGGAAGCCGACGACGACCACCACGATGGCGGCAGCCGCGAGCCACAGCCGCGACGGCTCACCACCCGTCCCGCGCAGGAAGCTCAGGATCTTGTTTCCAGACGACTCGGCCATTGGTAACCCCCGCGCGGAGACTACCTGATGAAGCTCACCACAGGCTTGCTCGAGCGGTCGGGGCGCTGGCGAATCACCACGGCGAGAAAGTCCTCGTGGAGACCGCCGCGCTTCTGCGCAGCGTCGACGAGCACGGTGGCCAGCCGTGGTCCCGCCGGAGCCTGGTCGCGCAGCGAGGCGGTCCAGCCTTCCTCGTCTGCGCCGCGCACGGCGGTGGAGGCTACCACCAGCAGCGAATCATGGGGCAGTCTGGCCTCGCCGCGGGTCTCGGGCGCCTGACCGGCACCGAGGGCGCCGCCGCCGCCGCCGAGCGCGGCCGAGACGGGCCGCCGCGCGATTCCGGATCCCGTCGGGAACTGGCTGAGGTCGTTGGCGATCGGGCCCACCGTGTATCCACCCGGATGTCCCGCGCACGCCCACTGGAGCGTCTGGCGGTCGGCGTCGAGCACTGCGATGAAGGCGGCGATCGGCTCGCCTCCGCGCATCACGCCCTCCGCACTCGCGCGCAGGCTCGCGAGCAGATCATCGAGCTCGATCGGAGCATCGCCCGTGGTCGCGGCCGCGAACGCACCGGTCAGGGCCGCGGTGGCAAGTGCGGCGAGCACGCCGTCGGCCTGCGCCTCGGTGACCATCAAGGCGAGCCGGCCATCGGCGAGCAGCGTCGCCGACCAGCCGGCGCCCGTGGTCTTGGGTGCGGCGCGGTACTCGGCGGCCACACTCCATCGCCCGAGCTCGTCGTCGCGGCTCGCAGCCGCTTGCCGCCGCATGGCCTCGGCGACCTCGACCTCGCGCTCGTTTGCACCCTCACGCGCGGCGACACGAGCGAGCGCGGCATAGGTCAACCCGCGTGCTGCAGCGCGCGCCGATTCGCCGACCAGCACGCGCTCGTCATCACGCAGCGCATCGTCGTGGTCGGCCTCGATCAGCCCGAGCAACGCTCCGCGATCGAGCAGCGGGACGAGCAGCGTCGCACCATGGGTGGACACCACCGCCTCGAGCCGGGGCCGGATCTGGCCCAGCCGCATCGTGGCAAGGTCATTCGGTGCGACCGCATTGCCATGCTCGACGATCCACGCGATCACCTCGCGATCGATCTCCCAGCGCTCGCCGGTGGTGATCTCCACCATGACGTCCGCCTCGGCCCGCCAGGCGCGGCGCAGCGCGACGCCGGTCGGCTTCCACAAGGCGGTCAGCCGCTGAACGATCATCTGCTCGTCGTCGACATCTGCCAAGGTTGACACGAACTGCTCGAGCGAGGTCGAGCCGGCGACCCGCAGCGGCCGCTGCCTCGCCACCGCCCAGGTCGCCGCGAGCACGAGCACCCAGACGATGCTCGCCATCACCACGGCCGCGAGTGGCGCCGCATCCTGGAGCACGTAACACAGCACGCCGATGACCACCGCTCCGCCCGCGAACCCGATCACCTCGTTCAGCACGTTGCGGTCGAAGCCCTGCGGCCGCAGCAGATCGGTGCGGAGCACGAGGTACATCGCGACCACGCCGGCTACGAGCCCGGGCAGCCATGCGATCGGATACACGCTCCACACGCCGTGCACGATGAGCATGTCGATCGAGCCGATGCCGCCGAGCGCGAGCAACCCGATCAGGAGGCGCGAGATCCGCCGCGTCTCACCGCTCGTCGACGAGCGTCGCAAGATGTAGATACCGATCGCCATGCAGATCGCGAGCTGTGACCATTGCAGATCGGTCAGCGGCCCCGCGGTCGTGTAGTAGACGCCACTCGGCAGCATCTGCACGCCCGGAATGGTCAGGGAGGTTGCCCAGCACAGCGCCAGCATGATGACGCCGACCATCCCGACGATCCGCACGAGCCAGCGGCTCCGCTCGAGCTGTCCCGCCACGCCGAGCAGCACGAGCAGGAGACTGGGGCCGATCAGCGCGACCGGGCCATAGCCCACGCGATACAGCCGCACCGCCGCTTCCGCTTCCTGCGCGCACACCGCGAGCGCCGAGCAGAACGACCACGCCAGCACGGCGGTCGCTGCGCCGATCACGCCGAGCCGCATCACGCGATCGCCACGCACCAGCGCAGCGGTCAACGCGACCGCGAGCATCAGGATCGAGCACGCCATGTAAGGCGCACACAACCAGTTCCAGCGCAGGTCGGACACCCGCCTCGACGCTAGCGCAGTTTCGCTACGGCGTCCCCAGCTGCAGCGTCAGCGTATAGCGGTTGTAAGCGCACGAGCCGCCGCAGTTACCCGTGCCTGTGCGTGCCACCCGGAGGGTGTAGTGGGTCCCGGCGGTGACGTTCTGCTGGATGCACGTCTGTTCGAAGCCGTCATCGGGTGCCGAGTCGATCCCACAGGTCGCCGCATCACCCTCGGTGTTGGCCAGGCGGACCGAGAGCTGCTCGAAGGCAATCGGAGAGGTCAGGCGGATCGATGCCACGGTGGCTCCGCAGGTCGGCGGGACATCGAAGGCGTACCAGTCCTCGGTATCCCTGCCGAGAGCACAGCCCTTCAGCTGGATTAGCGGTCCCGCGCAGGTCACGCTGGGGATCGTCTCCGCCTCGCCGGCGCCATCGTTCGGCTCGACGTCGTTGCCGAGACCGCAGGCAAACGCCGTGGTTCCACCGGGCAACACGCAGGTGTTGTCTGCGCCGTTGCAGACCTGGCCCTCGGGACACGACTCGTCGGGGCCGCACAGGTACGCACCCGGGACGATGTCGGGAGTACAGGCGCCCAGCAGCGCGAGGACGATCGCCGGGCTGCGCATCAGAAGCTCCACATCCCGCCGAGCACGGCACCGCCCTCGGTCGGTGCGACGCTCGGCGAGCCACGACCATGCGGGCGAATCACGGTGGTCTCGGCCTTCGGCTCGGTGACGATGAACGCGACAGCCGCACCGATCAGCAGGGCGCCGCCGACGCTGTAGCCAACGATGGCGCGCGACCGCGAACGATCCGCGCGATCGACGAGGTCCTGATCGTCGGTGGTCCACGCATGGCCGGTGAACTTGGAGGCCGAGACGTCATCGGAGGCCGACCTCGAATCGAGATGGAAATACGCTCCCAGCGCACCGGCGATCAAGCTCGCCCCTGCGAGGCTACCGAGCAGCAGCTTGTTCTCGGCCGAGCGCTCTCCGGGGATCACGATGACGATGTCCTGCTCGGCGCGAGCCACCCGGGGAGCCAGCACCGCGAGCACGCACGACAGGGGCAGCAAGCGGGTCATGCGGGCAGCTTTGCGCGAGGTCCCGATCCCGTCAACTCGGCGAGGCTGAGCGGACCTGTCATCCAGCAACCCACACACCGCGATGATGCCCCGATCCCCCAAACGGCGGCGCCGCGTGGCAGAATCGGTATCTTGTCGCGTCGCGCTCCTCGATATCGCGTCGAGATCCCGGCCACAGCGCAGCCGCTCCTCGGAGGCGAGTTGGCGGTGTGCCGGACTCGAGACGTCTCCGTGGTGGGGATGTCGCTCGAGACGCCGGCGTGGTTTCCCCTCGGGACCCGGCTCGCGATGTCGCTCGTCGATCCGGCCAGCGGCGGCGCGCTCGAGGTGATCGGTGATGTCGTACGCGAGGCGAGGTCACCGAGCTGGTCGCTCGGCATCCTCGTGATCGAGCCGCCGATGGAGTGGAGCGCGCTGGTGGCCGCGGCAGCGCGCCGAGCGACCACCGGGGTCGAGAAGGCCACGAAGCGGTTTCGCGTGCTGGTCGTCGGAGACGATCACCGGCAGCGCGGCGCGATGGCGCTCTACGTGACGAGCGGCTGGGACGTGCTGTTCGCCACCGATGGCGATAGCGTCGCGGAGGCGATCGAGAACGTCGATCTGGATGCCGTGATCGCGGAGCTCGATGGCGAGGATCCACGGGTTCAGCCGATCATGGAGGGCATCCGCAAGCTGCAGCCCAAGGCGCGCCGGATCGTTCGCGGCCACGGCAAGGGCAGCTCCGAGCTGGTGCATCGGTTCGTCGAGCGCGACTCTGGCCTCGAGGCATTGCTCGACGCGATCACCGCTGATATCCCGAACGTCGGAGCCTCTGCATGAAGCACCTGCATCTCGCCGGATGGATCCTTGGCCTCGCCACCGTGTGTGCGATCTGCTCGGACGCACGCGCAGAGTCCGAGGCAGCTGACGGCACCGAGCAGCCCGAGAAGAAGGAAGAGGAGCCGAGCACGCTGAAGACGCTCGCGTCCTACGGGCTCGCGGTGCTCGGCCTCGGCATCGTGATGGTGCCGGTCGCGAAGACGTTCTCGAGCAGCTACAGCTACGCGCAAGCGCGGCTGATGATCACGAACCTGCTGCGGACGAACGCGAACCAGGCCGAGCTCATGGCCAAGAAGATGGAGGGAACGTTCTGCGAGGCGATCGCAGCTGCGCTCAAGACCGGCGGCAGCGTGCGGTCGCAGGATCTACCGACCGTCGCGAGTGCCACCAAGCCGACCTATGACGGCATCGCGCAGGCAATCGCAGCGCGCTGGAAGGCCGATGCCGGCAAGGCCAAGCTCGGGCTGATGGCGGCGGGCGGCGGTGCAGCGGTGGGGCTCGCCGGCGGTTCGTGGCCCGCGATCCCGGTGATCCTCGCCGCGCTCGCGCTGTTCGCGTTCCTTCGCCTGCTGTGGTTCAACCACGAGCTCGACAGCTCGATCCTGCGCGGTCGCGCCGAGGTGCTCCCCGAGGTGGATCAGGCGATCTGCAGCGGTCGCTACGTCCCGCCGCCGCTGCCGCCGATGTGAACGCGGGCTACCGGCGGATCCGCGCGGCGCAGCGTGCGATCCACGTGGACGAGCCCGTAGGCGAACAGCAGCATCGATCCGTCGTGCGCGATCTCGATAGCCCAGCGGTACAGCGCGACCGATCCATCGATCGCATCGACGAACCCCGCCTCGAAGGCCACGGTGACGAATGCGAGCACGCCGCTCGCCAGCGTGATCATCAGCATCCGGATCGGACGCGGTGCCGGCGTACTCGGCATCGCCGCGGCGAGCGCGACGAGCACGAGGGTCTGGCCTGCCATCAGGAAGGCAGGATGGGCGATGAACCACCGGCTCGACGGGGTCCACACCGCTCCCTCGAACAGCTTCAGGTACACCCAGGTCCCGAGGTAGATGTAGATCGCAGCCCCGATCAGCCACAGCGCGAGGCCCACGAACGTCCAGCGCGCGAGCCGCTGCCGGGCGAACGGGATCAGCGCGAGCGGCGTGATCAGGGAGAGCAAGATCGACGCGGCGAGCCCGCCGAACATCGCGGCCTGCGATGCGGGCGCATGGACCTGGAGCCACACGCTGAGCGCGGCGCTCGCCACCGTCGTGGCCACCGCGATCCGAACACCGGCGCTGCGCTCGCTCATCGGAACCCCGGACCGACGTCCGCATCGAGCTTGGCGATGCTCGCCTTCTGCTTCTCGAGGACCTCTCTGAGCTGGCGCTGCGCCATCTCCTCGCGTAACCGGTCGGCGCGGTCGCGACTGCAACGCGAGACCGCGGCGAGCGCGACCACGCGGGCGACGGTGACCGCGACCTGTGTGGCCGCCTCGATCACGACCATCTGATCCGCCGGATCGCGCAGTGCGCGATCGACCGCTACGAGCAGCCGATCAAACACTACCTCGGCGTCTTGCAGCACCACCTCCTCGCTATCACCCCATGCGAGGCGGCGAGAGACCGAGTCGTGGAGCGCCAGATCGAGGCCGGGAACCGACCCGCCGCCGACCGACAGCGTGCGCAGCAGGGCATCGAACACCTCGGCGCCGGGCGGATAAGGATCGCCATGCTCGACGGTATCGAGCACCTCATCACGGAGGACCTGAACGGCGGCGGCCATGTCGTTGTCGCTCATGCTTACCACTCCGTGGTTCCGCGGGCACCCCACGGCAGGCTGGCGTCGACCCCGGTCGCGAACGTGCGCTCCAGCTCGGCGCGCTTCTTCTCGGCGTTCGCCACCTGGTCGCGGAGCTGCGAGGTCATCGCCTGTGATTCTCGCAGCTTGTCGGTGAACGGCGCGGTCGCTTCGAGGACCAGCCCGGTGGTGGCGCCCACCAGGCGCTGATGCGCGGCGCTGATCGCGCGCAGCGCGCGGGCGCGGATGTGCTCGGGCACGACGATCTGGTGGACGCTGGACGCGGTCAGGATCCGCGCCTGATCGAGCGCGTCGAACAGCGGCATGACGCCGTTATCGTCCACGGTGCGCACGCCGTAGAGCTCACGCGCGGCGAGCACCGAGGTCGCGAAGCTGCTCGCTCCGTCGCTCGCGATCGCCTCGAGTGCGCCCAGCACCTGCTTGACCAGCTCGGCGCGTGGTGCCGTACGGGCCCGGGCGATCGTCAGGGTCTTCTCGATCGCGCTCAGCACCTCGGCGGACTCGCCGGAGTTGGTCACCACGCGGTCCGGGTGCAGAAACGGGATGGTCGGACGATCGATGAACGGGTCGCCGGTGTCGAGACTGTCCTCGTTCCCTTCGATCGTGTCCTGGGTCGCCGTGTGGAGCTGGATCAGATCGCTATCGACCTGCCGCAACCGCTCGGCGAGCAAGCCACCGAGGGCGAGCTCGGCGACCACCAGCGCGCGGCTGACGGCGACGTCGAGCAGGAATCCGAGCTGAGGCTCGATCGTGCGGATCTCGTCGACCACGATCCGCGAGCTCTCGCCGAGGATGTCCATCATCCCGCGCAAGGCGCCCCAGTCACCACCGCGCTCGAACCAGCCGCCTGCGAGGTTCTGCGCGAACGTCCAGACGTTGACGCCCGTGGACTTCTCGAGATCGTGGAAGATCGCCTGGCAGATGCTGAGCGCGATCAGCTCGAGCGCTTCGTTCGGCTCGAGGCCGCGCACGATCGGGTTCTTGGTGAGACCGCGGTCCTTGGCGACGTGGAGGAAGCGCTGGCGTCGCTGCCACCACGCCACCGCGCCCGTGGTCCGCACGAGCTGCGTCCCGCTCGGCACCGGCTGCGGGGTCTCGATCACGATCGTCGTCACGTTGTCGCCGCCGCCGCCGCGCAGTGCCAGGTCGATCAGATCGCGTGCGACGTGATCCGGTGCATCCCCGGAGCCCAGGATGTACTGGATGCCCTCGGCCGACGCATAGCCATAGAGACCGTCGGAGCACAGCAGTACGCGGTCGCCGGGCTTGAGCTCGATCTCGACGATGTCGACCCGGGTCTCGGGCCGCGCGCCGAGGTTGCGCGACAGCACGTTCTTGTAGGGATGCCGGTCCGCCTCGTCGGGTGACAGCAGCCCGCGGTCGACCAGCTCCTCGACGATCGTGTGATCGCGCGTCAGCGTCTGCAACCGGCCATTACGCAACAGGTACGCCCGGCTATCGCCCACGTGGCCGATCAGCGCGTGCGTGGGGTCGACCATCAGGCACGCGACGCAGGTCGTGCCCATGCCGTGGCGCTCGCGATTGGCCTGGGCAGCGGCGAACACGGTGGCACAGCCCGACTGGATCGCGCCTTCGAGCAGCGCACGGATCGGCATCGTCGATCGGCGGTGCTGCACGAACTCGGCGATCGCATCGCGGGCCAGCTGCGAGGCGATGTCGCCAGCATTGGCGCCGCCCATGCCGTCGAGCACGACGAACAGGCCGTGCATCGGATCGACGATCATCGCGTCCTCGTTCGCGGTGCGCACGTTGCCAACGGCGGTGTCGCCGGCGACGCGGACAGCGGCAGTGGGAGGCGGGGTGGTCACGTGCGGTCGCGCTCCTTGGCCTGCAGCTCGCTCCACTCGGCGAGTCGCCGCGACAGCTCGTCGGCGATCAGATCGTTGACGGCGCGCGCGGTGCTCGCGGTCACCCGGGTGAGCAGCAGCGTGAGCTCGGAGCCTTCGGAGGTCCCCGCACCCTCATCCTGTGCCACCTGTGCCGCGGTGTCTCCGATCGCGACCAGCATCGCGAGCACCGACGCAGGGCTCTGTGCTTCCGCGGCGCGCATCGCCATGAACGTGTGGAGGAAGGCGCGGTGAAGGCCTAGATCGCCGGTCGCGATGAAGTTCCCGAGGTGATCGAGGACTGCGCCGATCTGAGCGCGTGCCGTGGCGTCATCGAGGCGGCCGAGCGACGGATCGAGCGTCGAGCGGAGATCGAGCAACCGGCGCAGGACCTTCGGGCGAAGCGCCTCGTAGCCCAGGGCCAGCGGCGGTGCCGACGACATCCACGCGATGGTACACGCGGTGGTTCGTGGATGGTATGCTCCGCGAACGGGAATGGCATCGCAAGGCAAGGAGGGCCGCGTGCTGGTCGTCGACGACGAGCCGATGGTGCGAGAGACGCTCGGCCAGGTTCTCGCCGAGGAGGGGTATGTCGTCGATCTCGCGGTCGATGGCGGGACCGCACTCGACCGCGTCCATGCGGCGCGGCCCGACGCGATCCTGCTCGACTTGATGATGCCCGGCATGAACGGCCGCCAGTTCCTGCAGGCGCTGCGCGAGGACCCGTCATTTGCCACGGTTCCCGTCCTGATCATGACCGCGGTCCATGGCCTCAACGTCAACCTCCAGATGCTCGGCGCGAGCGAGGTCGTCGAGAAGCCGTTCAATGTCGACGAGCTGCTGAACAAGGTTGCACTCGCCGTCTATCGCTCGCGCGACGCCAACAAGAGCATCTCCCAGCCACTCCCGTTCGTCTCGATGCCGAAGGTCACCCCGACCCAGCCCGAGCGCGGGGTCGTGTTGATCGTCGAGTGTGACCGCGCACGGCTCCAGCAGCTCGACATGCTGCTCTCGGCCCGCGGCTTCACGGTGGTGTCGATGACGCGAGCCCTCGTCCAGATCTCCAGGCTCGCTCGCGCGCTGCGGCCCCGCGCGATCCTGCTCGACGCTCGTTCCGAGGGTGTCAACGACGTCGTTCGCGATCTGCACTCCGCGAAGGACCTCGATCAGATTCCGCTGCTCGTGTTCGCGCGTGATCGTGCCACCGAGACCGCCGGCGCCGAGATGCTGCACGAGGCCGCGGACCCCGACCTGATCGCGTTCGTCGAGCGCCAGCTGACCTAGACGCCCGGGATCGTGCGGTCGCGGCCGAGTCGCTTCGCCTCGTAGAGCCGCTCGTCGGCGCGCCCGAGCAGCTCCGTTGCATTGGCGCCGTCAACGCCGAGCTCCGCGATGCCCGCGCTGAACGTGTAGCGCGGCAGCGTGTCAAAATCGCGGCTGCGGGAGCCGGTGCGGACCTCCTCGAAGATCCGCGCCGCGGCGGTGGTGTTCGCCCCGCGCAGCACGACCAGGAACTCCTCGCCTCCGTACCGACCCAAGTGATCGCTCGCGCGGAACCGTTGCGTGAGCTGCTTCGCGAAGTCCCGCAGCACCGAATCACCCACCAGGTGGCCCAGCTCGTCGTTCACCTGCTTGAAGTGGTCGAGATCGACGAGGCCGATGCTGAGCCGCTCGCCACCGGAGATCGATCGCGCGATCGCGTCGTTCAGCAGCTCGAGGACGTGGCGCCGATTGAACAGTCCCGTGAGCGCGTCGCGGATCGCGAGGTCGCGCATCTTGGCCTCGCTCGCCACCAGTGCGGCCTCGGAGCGGCGCTGCGCCGTGATGTCCCGGAAGCTCCACACCCGGCCGACGGCCAGCGTCCCCATCAGCTGCGGGCGGCTCGACCGCTCGAACACGCGGCCATCAACGTGCTCGAGCACGTCGACCGAATCTCCGCTGGTGCCGACGACCGCCTCGCCGGCGGCGCTGACGAGACCCGACATCGCGGTGCGGCTGGCGATGTAGTTGCGCACGCCCTCGAGCGAGCGCATCGACTTCGCGTCCAGCTTCCACATGTCGAGGAACCGCTGGTTGTACGCGAGCACCCGCACGTCATCCGACGCGAGGATGCCCTCGCCCGTCGACTCGAGCGTGGCGGCGAGCAGTGCCTCGCGCATCGCGCGGTGCTTGAGCTCGAGCGTGAGCGACGCGAGGCTCGCGAGGAACGCACCGTCCTTGCGTTCGCCGAGTCCCCACACGCGCGCGGCGCCAATGTGCTCGTGGCACAGCACGCCGACCAGCCGGAGCCCGGTGCGGATCGGAGCATCGAGCATCGCGCCGATACCGAGTGGCCCGAGGTAGGTCACCGAGAACTCGGAGGTCCGAGGGTCCACGTGCGCGTCCTCCGCCGCGATGATCTCTTCCTCGAGCAGCGCGGCGAAGTACCTCGGGAAGTCGGCAGCGCCGAGCACGGTACCGCTCGTGTGCCGCTGCGCGGCTGTCTCGTAGAGATCGACGCACGTCATCTCGGTGGAGTCTTCCGAGAGTAGCCACACGCTCGCGCGGGCAGTCTTCAGCGCACGCGCGGCGGTCTCGGTGATCGCGTGGATCGCTCCATCGGGATCGCCCTCGTAGCGCTTCCAGATCCGCGCGAGCTCGGCGATCGCATCGGGCGACTGCATGTTGGAGCTAGCGCCGGGCACCGCAGCCATCTTGGCACGCTACTTCCGCTGGATCACGGCTTTGTGCGGGTACAGCACGATCTCGATGCGGCGATTGATCGCCCTGTTCGACCGCGAGATCGGCCGGTATTGACCGAACGCGAGCGCTGCGAGCCTCGACGGATCCAGCTTCCCGGTGTCCTGCAGGTAGTGGACGACGGTCAGCGCGCGTGCCGACGACAGCTCCCAGTTGGTCGCGAACCGCGGCGGCGGCGGCGGCGGCGCGCCCTTCACCGGCTTCTTGGGCGGCGGCGGGATGAGGATCGGCGTGTCGTCGGTGTGGCCCTGCACCCACACCTGCTTGTCGGGGAGATCCTTGAGCGCGGCGGCGACCTTGGCCAGCACGGCCTTGCCGGTGGCGGTGAGCTGGTCGTCGCCGAGCTTGAACAGCACGCGATCGACCAGCTGCAGGTGGATCTCCTCGCCCTCGGTCGACACCGAGCCCGAGGACTTGTCGATCGCCGCCTTCAGCTTCGCCTGCACCGCATCAAATTCCTTGGCCTTGCTCTCCGCGTCCTTCGCCTTGTCGGCGAGCTGGCTCTGCGCGTGCTTCGCGGCCTCGAGCTCGGTCTCGAGATCCTTCTGCTTCGCGGCGGCCGCGGACAGCCGCTTCTCGAGGCCATCGCCGCGGTCCTTCTGGACGCCGGCGGCCGTGGTCGCCTCGCTGGCGGTTGTCTCGAGCGCACCGAGCCGCTGGTCGGGTGCGAGCTTCGGGCGCAGCACGAACCCGAGCGCGCCGCCGGCCACCAGCGCCCCACCGGCGATCAGCGCGACCGTCTTGGTCGCGATCCGTCGACCTGGCCTTGGCTGCCTCGGCTCGCCGTGCGGGTGCTTGCCCTGCTGCGGAACCGGCACGCGCGGATACACCAGCACGCCACTCTCGGTCGGATCCGTCTTCGAGCCGCGTGGCATGAGCCTGATCCTAGCGCAGTTTTCAGTCGCCCATCGCTGCGCCGCCGCCGCGAGGATCCGCCGCGCCGTCCCAGCCGGCCGGCGTGCGCTCGATCGCGTTGACGGCACCGAACTCCCGCGGCGACGCGTTGTAGTCGAGCGGGTAGCCGCGCGCCTTGAGCTTGGCGTCGGTGTCGACGGTGATCGAGTCCGCTTCGACGAACACCTTGTCGGGGAGGTGCTGATGGTGGATGCGCGGGAGTGCGACCGCGGCATCCGCCGACTTCTTGAAGTCGAGGCCGTTCGAGATCGTCTGCCACACCGCCGAGATGATCCGCGGCCCACCGCCGGCCCCGGCAAGCATCACGACCTCGCCCTTGTCGTTCTCGACGATCGATGGCGACATCGACGACAACATCCGCTTGCCGGGCTCGATCTTGTTCGCCACCCCCTGCACCAGGCCGAACACGTTCGGCGATCCGGGCTTCGCGGTGAAGTCATCCATCTCGTTGTTGAGCAAGAAGCCATGGACGGTGACGCCACTGCCCCACGAGGTGTTGAGCGTGGTGGTCAGCGAGACCGCCATCCCGGCGCCGTCGATGACGCACAGGTTGGTCGTGTGATTGCCCTCGATTAGCGCCGCGACGTCCTTCGACGGCGTGGCCCGCTCGGTGATCGTCGCCGAGAGCTTCGCGAGGTAGTCCTTGCTCATCAGCTTCGCCACCGGCTGATCCTTCACGAACGCTGGATCTCCGAGCAGCTCGTTGCGCGCGGCGAACGCGCGGCGCCACACCTCGGTCAGCAGGTGCACGTGGTCGACCCCGTGCCACTCGAGCTTGCCGACATCGGTGGCCTCGAGCATCCCCGCGGTCATCGCGAGCACGATGCCTCCGGACGATGGCGGCGGCATCGAGACGATCGAGTTACCCCGGTAGCTGAACCGCAGCACGTCGCGCCACACCGGCTGATAGGCCGCGAGATCGGCGGCGGTGATGATGCCCTCACCCGCCTTCATCTCCTCGACGATCGCCGCGGCGGTCTGGCCCTTGTAGAAGCCGTCGGCCCCGGCATCGCGGATCCGCTCGAGCGCCACGGCGAGCTGTGGGATCGACACGGTGGCGCCGGTGTCACGCGGCACGCGGCCCGGCACCCAGATCTCCGCCGTCTTCGGGAACTTCAGCAGGTTCATGGCCCGCGCGACGATCGCCTCGTGCAGCTTCTCGTCGACGGCGAACCCATCTCGTGCGAGCGCGATCGCGGGCTCGACGAGCTCCTTCCACGGCTTCTTGCCGAGCTTTCCGTGCAGCGCCCACAGCCCCGCCACCGAACCGGGCACGCCGACCGCCTTGTGACCGACCAGCGAGGCCTTGGTCGGCTTGCCATTCTTGTCGAGGTACATGTCCGCGGTGGCCGCCGCGGGTGCGACCTCGCGGAAGTCGAGCGCGAGCGCCTTTCCCGGCGCCACGCGGATCACCGCGAACCCGCCGCCACCGAGGTTTCCCGCCGTGGGATGCACCACCGCGAGCGCGAACGCGGTGGCGATCGCCGCATCCACCGCATTACCGCCGCTGGCGAGGATGTCCTTGCCGACCTTGGTCGCCAGCGGTGCCTCGGAGACCACCATGAACGTCTTGCCGCTGCCCGCGACCGCGGCCTCGACATGATCGTTCGATTGCGTCGTCCGATAGCTCGGTGCGATCGCCGCATCGGCCGACGCCGCCGCGACAACCGCGCTCCCGCTCCCCACCGCTGGCACCTCGTTCGGTGGCGGGGGTGCCTTGCGAGAGCACGCGGCGAGAGCGAGCGCGGCGATCAGGAGTCGGGCAGAGCGCATACCCGACGTATACTCGCAATGCGATGACCAGAGCCGCGCTGCTCGTGCTGATCGCGCTCGCCGGATGCAAGCGCTCGATCACCGGTGTGGCGGCGTGCGACGAGCACCTCCGGCACCGCCGCGCCTGCGCCACGCAATTGGGCGGCGAGCTCGGCGCGCTGATCGATCGCGATGCGGATCGGCTCGGCGAGACCTGGGCGGCCGCCGCGAAGCGGAACGTGAAGGGCTGGAAGGACAAGTACGGGACCAAGTGGTGCACCGCCGCCAGCGACGAGGCGCGGACCGCGTTCCCCGAGTGCCGCTGGTAGGACACCGATGTCGTGGGTTTGGGGATCGCGAGCGACCGTGCGGCTCTCCCGTCGTACTCGCTGATCGCAGGTAACTGCCCTCCCTGGCTGGCAGATCGGTCCGTGACCATGGATGGCACCGAAGCTGCTAGGGAGAGTGGCATGCGCTCTTCACTCTCCCTGCTTCTCCTCGCGACGGCGGCGTGCGCCGGCCAGTCGGCTGGTGCTTCTTCAAGTGACGATCCCAGCGGCGGCGGCAACGTCAGCTTCGGCGGTGCCCAGGATATCGGCGCCTTTCGCGCCGCACTCGATCGCGGCGAGCTGCCGCTGGCGAATACGCTCGATGCGAACGGGTTCTTCAACGAGCACTTCAACGCGACCCCGGCCACCAGCTGCGGCAAAACGTTGTGCCTCACGCCCGGCCTCTCGGTCGGCCGCGACTGGTTGACCGGCAAACATCAGGCGACGCTGCAGCTCGCCATCAACACCGACGTCGATCCGTCGACCTATCACCGGCTACCGCTGAACCTCGTCGTGGTCGTCGATCACTCGGGCTCGATGGCGTCGGATGGCCGGCTCGACAAAGTGAAGATCGGTCTCCACACCCTGGTCGACAACCTGCAGCCCGAGGATCGGCTGTCCCTGATCTCGTTCGATGACAGCGTCACGCAGGAAGCGACGTTCACGACCAACCTCGACCGCGCGAGCTTGCACGCTGCGGTCAACCGGCTACAGCCGCGCGGCGGCACGAACCTCTACGCGGGCCTCGAGGCCGGCTTCAAGCAGCTCGGCGAGTACCCGAAGAACGAGCGCCAGAACCGGATCGTGTTCCTCTCCGACGGCCTCGCCACCGTGGGCAACACGTCGCGCCCCGCGATCATGGAGATGGCGAAGGGCTGGATCGGCAAGGGCATCGGCCTGACCACGATCGGTGTCGGTGCCGACTTCGATGTCGAGCTGATGCGCGGTCTCGCCGAGAACGGCGCCGGCAACTACTACTTCCTCGAGAACGGTGCCGCGGCATCCGAGGTGTTCACCGAGGAGCTCGATTTCTTCATGTCGCCGCTCGCACTCGACATCAAGATCGAGGCGAGCGCGGGCGCGGGCTGGACGTTCGCGGAGGTCGTCGGCAGCCGGCTGTTCACGGTGCAGAGCACGAAGGGCTCGATGTCGATCCCCGCGGTGTTCCTCGCGAGCCGCACCAGCCAGGTGCCCACCAAGGGCCGTCGCGGCGGCGGCAGCATGATCTTCATCCATCTCGATCCGACCAGCGATGCGACGTCGAAGGTCGCGGACTTCAAGCTGTCGTATCGCCCGCCCGGCTCGACGGAGCGGATCACCCAGAGCGCGTCGCTCGACTACGCCGCGGCACCGCTCGAGACGCCGGCCGACCCGTACCTCTCGGGTGCGGAGATGGCCGAACGCTACGCAATGTACAACCTGTTCCTCGGTCTGCGCCAGGCGGTCAAGAGCTACGATCCCAACTGCTCGGCGGCCGCGCTGATCGCGACGCGCACCCATGCCGTCGCATGGAACGAGCGCCACGCGGATCCCGATACGACCGCGGACCTCGTGCTGATCGACCAGTACCTCGGAAATCTCCGCGCGCATGGCGCCACCGCTGGAAGCCTCGGCAGCTGCCCGCAGGCCGGCGATCCGTACTACCCGGAGCCGGACTCCGGCGCGGGCTACGGTGACAACACCGCGGAGCCGGTGATGTACTGCTCGTCGAGCAAGCCGAGCGCGAGCTGGCTGGTGATGCTCGGCGCGGTGCTGCTGACGGTTCGTCGCCGCCGCCGCCGCTAGCGCCGGTGCGCTATGGTCTGCGGATGTTCGACCCCGCCGTGTTTGCCGCGCGACGAGACGCCTACATGCAAGCGATCGGGCCGGGCGGTGTGGCGGTGGTGCGGTCGTTGCCCGAGCGGCTGCGCAACGGCGATGCGTTTCATCCGTTCCGCCAGCACTCGGACCTGCTCTACCTGAGCGGCTTCGTCGAGCCCGACGCGACGCTGATCCTCCGGCCCGGTGCAGAGACCGAGCGCGTCGTGATGTTCGTGCGGCCGCGCGATCCGGAGCTCGAGGTCTGGGATGGCCGGCGCGCCGGTCTCGAGGGAGCGAAGGCAACGTTCGGTGCCGACACCGCGTATCCCGCCGTGGACCTGCCGGCAAAGCTGTGGGAGCTGATCTCGAACGTCGACGAGGTCCACTACTCGCTCGGCCTCGACGACAGCATGGACCTGATGGTCGCGCATGCGATCGCGCGCCTGCGGAAGACCGAGAAGAAGGGCCGCCGCCCGCCGCGCGCCGTGGTCGATCCGCGCGCCGCCTTGCACGAGCTGCGGCTGCGCAAGCGTCCCGAAGAGCTCGCCGCGCTGCGCAAGGCGTCGCACATCACCAGCGACGCGCACATCGCGGCGATGAAGCTAGGCCGTCCCGGCGTGTTCGAACACGAGCTCGAGGCGGAGATCAACTACACGTTCCGCAAGGCGGGCGGCACCGGCCCGGGGTACGCGACGATCGTCGGCACCGGCCAGAACGCCACGATCCTCCACTACATCGAGAATCGCTGCGCGATCGCGGACGGTGATCTGGTCCTCGTCGACGCGGGCTGCGAGTACGACCACTACACCGCGGACATCACGCGCACGTGGCCCGCGAATGGCCGGTTCACCGCCCCGCAGCGCAAGGTCTACGAGCTCGTGCTCGCGACGCAGAAGTCGGCCGTGGCGATGACCAGGCCCGGCGCGACGATCGACCAGATCCACGAGCACTGCGTGAAGTCGCTGACCGAGGGCATGATCGCGCTCGGCCTGCTCGCAGGCACCGCCGACGAGCGCGTCGCGGATCAGAGCTATCGCAAGTTCTACATGCACGGCACGTCGCACTGGCTCGGCCTCGACGTGCACGATGTCGGCGCGTATACCCGGGGCGGCAAGGCGCGCCCGCTCGAGCCCGGCATGGTGATCACCGTCGAGCCCGGGCTCTACATCGCGGCCGATGCGGTCGATGTGCCACCGGAGCTGCGCGGCATCGGCGTGCGGATCGAGGATGACCTCGCGATCACCGCCGAGGGGAACGAGGTGCTGACCGCCGGCTGCCCGAAGGAGCTCGAGGAGCTCGAAGCGCTGTGCACGGCGCGCTGAGACTCGCGACCGCGAGGTGCGTTCCACGAGCGACAGCTCGGAGCCGCATGTGCACGTGACCTCGCGGACTTACGCGTGGCATGGGGGCTGCTGTTCTACGTGACCACCATGCAGCCCATCGATCCGATCGAGTCCATCGAACCCACTCTCCTCGCCAACGTCACCGGCGGTTTCCTCGGCGCCATCCTCGGCAGCCTGCTGGGGAACGCCGGCCCGATCTTGAACGGCCTCGCGAGCGTCATTGGCGCCACGAAGAGTGGCCGTGGCGACGGCGATAACGCGGCTTCGTCAAGCGCTGCTTCGTCAAGCGCTGCATCCAGCGGGAGCAGCGGTGGGACGGATCCGCTGGTTTCGGTGTCGGTCTCGATCACCGGCTTCCAGCAGCGCTAGCTCCGATGTGGCTCCGATGTAGGCATGCGTGGGGGCCGAGGCTCCGTTGCCCATCGAATGCCCCCCAGTTTGAGGGCGAAACCCGGCCGTGCGCGTCTTGTGCAAGGTCGCGTAACCGAGCCCGCAGCCAGGGGAATATCGGGGGCTTCAGAGACCCGACCCAATGGCACAATCCGTGGATTTGTCACTCACCATGCGAAGCAGCTTTGTGGTCGGCAGCCTCCTCCTCCTCCCCGCCCTCGCAAGCGCCGAGGTCTCCATGCGGGAGCTCAAGGCGCCGGGCACCGCGTCCTACGGGGACGTGGTCGCGGGATCCACGACCGTGGATGACCTGCAGCTCGCTCGTCAGTACCTCCCCGGCACCGGCAACAACGCGGTCGGCGTGCTCGCGCAGAGCAAGGTCATCTACCTCAACAAGAACGGCGTGACGCTGTCGCCGGGCAACAACGACTCCCGCACCAACAAGAGCACGATCGCGACCCAGACCACGACGATCCAGCCATGGGCGGTCAGCCCCGCGATCTGGGCGACCACGGTCACCTGCATGAAGGACCTGTTCGCGGGCTTCGATGTCACGGTCACCGACACCGACCCCGGCCAAACGCCGCACATCGAGGCGGTGTTCGGTGGCTCGCCCGGTCAGTTCGGGATGCCGAACAATGTCGCCGGCGTGTCGCCGTTCACCTCGGACTGCTCGATCATCGAGAACTCGATCGTGTTCACGTTCACCAACGTCATTCCGGCCGACGCCCGCCTCGCTTGCGAGATCATGGCCCAGGAAGTCGCGCACTCGTATGGCCTTGACCACGAGCTGCTCGCGTCCGACCCAATGACGTACCTCCAGTACACCGGTAACCGCACGTTCAAGAACCAAGCGGCATCGTGCGGTGAGGACGTGGCCCGTCCGTGTGGCATCAACGGCTCGACCTGCCGCGCGAACCAGAACTCGGCCGCCCTCCTCACCGAGCGGCTCGGTTCGAAGAGCGGTGACACGACGCCTCCGACCAGCCAGATCACGTCTCCCGCGCCGAGCGCGATCGTTCCGCCGGGCTTCAACATCTACGTCAACGCGGCCGACAACGTCGCGGTGGTCGGTGCGAAGCTGTACCTCGACGGCACGATGAGCGACACGAAGACCGGCGCCGGTCCGTTCACGTTCACCACCTCGTCGACGCTCACCGAAGGTCTCCACAAGTTCAAGGTCGAGGTCTCGGACGCCGGCAACAACCTCGTGACCACGCAGGAGCTCACGGTGACCGTCAAGAAGGGCGCGACGCCCCCGTTGCCGCCCGGCACGAGCGGCGGCAGCGGCACCACCGGTGGCGATGACTCGCAGATCAGCGGTGGCTGCTCGACCGGTGGCTCGGGTGGCGGTCTCGCCCTCGGCCTCGCCCTGCTGGGCCTGGTCGCCCGCCGCCGCCGCTAAGTCATCGGTTTCAGTTAGCGCCCGCATTCGCTGCGGGCGTTCGCCGTTTCGGCTACAACGCGATCCCTGTGCTGACCGGCAAGCAACGACGTCACCTCCGCGCCCTCGGCCACGAGCTCAAGGTCGTGGTCCAGGTCGGCAAGAACGGCATCGATCCGACCCTGATCGCAGCGGTCGACCAGGTGCTAACCGATCACGAGCTCGTGAAGATCAGGGTCGCCGACAACGCTGACCTCGATCGTCACGAGGCGGCCGATGCGATCGCCCAGCAGACCCGCAGCGAGGTCGCCCAGGTCCTCGGCAACACCGTGCTGCTGTACCGCGCGGATCCCGAGAAGCCCACGATCGTGCTCCCGAAGTCCGACAAGTCGTAGCGGATCAGTAGTTGACCTGTGCGGCGACGATGACCTGGTTGACGTTGGGCTTCTTGTCGTCGAACTGCACGCGCTGGTAGGCCGCCTGCAGCTTCATCTCGTGCGCCCTCAGGTAGTAGTTAGCGCCGATGTCGAAGTGCAGCCGCTCGTCGTCGTCAGTCGGCATCACCGGAGCGAGGTTCTGGTTGACGTCCGGATCGACGTAGCCGACACGGATCACCGGCTGCAGGTCACCGCCGAGGTCCTTGTTCTTGATCGTGTAACCGAACGCCGCATAGAAACCCTGCGCGGTGACCGCAGCCGCGTCATCCTTGGCGACATCGCGCGCGCGGATGTACTCGGCCTGCACGAGGTAGGGCCCGTGCTCGTAGCGAACATCGGCTTCCTGGCGATCCTTGGTGCCGGCCCGGGCGCGGACGCCGACCGAGTCATAGGTCACGCCCGCGAGCGTCAAGCCCTCGACCGGGTAGACCTCGAGGCGCAGCGCCAGGTCCTTCTGGATGTTGGTGTCGAGGTTGTTCGCACCCTGTCCATTGAAGATGCCGGCCGAGTAGCCCCACTTCTTGAACGTCTTCGCGAACCGCATCCCGAGGTCCCGCTTGTCGCCGTACAGGTTCGAGACCTGCGCGCGCTCGGGCAGGATGATCTTGGCGGACGAGTTGTAGCCTTCCCAGCTCACCGGGATCTTGAACTGCCCGACCGAGACGTCGATGTTCTCGTTGAGGAACGTGATGTAGAAGTCCTGGAGCGCCGAGAGCGCGGTGCCGGCCGGCTGCTGCTTGATCACGGTGGTGTCACCGCCCGAGTCGGTCACCGTCGTGTTGA
>JAYUVX010000326.1:0-11807 GCA_043753855.1 Myxococcales bacterium
CTCTACGACTGGACGAAGGAAGGCCGCTCGAAGATCTATACCCACTGGGGCCGGTTCTACGAGTCGATCCCGATGGACATCAACAACCGCTCGTTCGGCGGCGAGGTCAACTTCCGTCAAGAGTTCGATCCAGGGCAGTGCAAGAGCCCGGATCCGCGCATCGGCAAGAGATCCGCGAATGGCGAGGGCTGCCTCGCGGATCCCACGCTCGTCGGTAGCACCGAGCGCTTGATCGGCGCCAGCGGCGTGCTCGTTGCCCCCGGCATCAAGCCGCAGTACCTCGACGAGATCATCGCGGGCTTCGAGTACGAGATCCTCGACGATTTGAAGATCGGCGTGTCGTACCAGAACCGCCGCATGGGCCGCGTGATCGAGGACGTGTCGACCGACGGCGCGAACACGTACATCATCGCGAACCCGGGCGAGTGGTCGGCGGACGAAGAGTCGAAGCTGACGAGCAAGATCAGCCGGACCGATGATCCGGAAGAGAAGACTCGCCTGACCCGCCAGCTGAACCTGTACAAGGGCATCCGGATCTTCGACAAGCCGCGCCGCGATTACAACGCGCTGCAGTTCACGATGACCCGCCGGTTCTCGAAGAAGCTCTACGTTCAGGGCTCGTACACGTTCTCCAAGACCGAGGGTAACTACCCCGGGCTGATCTCGTACGACAACGGCCAGGTCGACCCGAACATCTCGTCACAGTATGACCTCATCGAGTTGCTCGCGAACCGCGTCGGCCCGCTGCCGCAGGATCGCCCGCACTACATCAAGCTCGACGGTTACTACACGTTCGACCTCAAGAAGGCCGGCAACATCACCGTCGGTACGCGCCTCCGTGCGCTGTCCGGCGTGCCGATCAACGCCCTCGCGAGTCACTACCTCTACGGCGCGAACGAGTCGTTCCTCCTGCCGCGTGGCCAGATCGGCCGCACGGACTTCGATCACAGCCTGGACCTCCGGCTGATCTACGCGCGCAACATCGGCAAGAACATGCAGCTCGAGCTGTTCGTCGATCTGCACAACGTCTACAACCGGCAGGGCACGTTGGGCGTCGACGACAACTACGCGCCGCAGTTCAAGCTGTCCTCTCCGAACGCGACGTCGGGCAGCGAGCAGAACGCGAACCCGGTCTCGGGTGGCACGTATCAGGATCTGATCTGGGTCAAGACGATCGACAACAAGGGCGTCGAGAGCGCGGTGCCGATCGGCAAGAACCCGAACTACCGCAACACCACGGGCCGTTACTCGCCGCTCAACGCGAACTTCGGCATGCGCCTGAACTTCTGATCCAGCGCGCTGCGTGAGTCGCAACGCCGGCCGGGCAACCGAGCCGGCGATTGGTTTTTTTGTTTTGGGTCGGGTACGGTCGCCGGCGATGACGTCGAACATCGAGTGGCTGACGATCGCGACGCTCGAAGAGCGGCTGACCGGGTACCCGCCGATCGGCCTCGGCCTCCGGGGATTCTTCCATGGCCGGCTCAACGCCAGCCTGCCGGTGCTGTTCGAACACTCGCCCGAGACCGCCGCGATCGAGGGCGCCGCCGACGTCATGGTGTGGACCGGAATCGTCTCCGAGCTGCCGTTCTCGATCACCGCGCAGCGCCGCGGCGAGGTGACGGGCTTCGAGATCCAGTTCCCGGTCTGCGTTCGCCAGGGCCGGATCGACCTCGCGCTGCTCGCCGCCGTGATGGCGATCTCGCCCGCGTTCAAGGGCCTGCGCACCGCGCACATCGAGAGCCTGCCGTTCACCGGAGAGGGCTGGGCCGTCACCAAGGTGGGATCCCGCGACGAGGTGTTCCGTTCGCAGGTGTTGGCCGAGGTCGAGGGCGTGGCGCGCTACCTCGATGATCCCGAGCGCTTCGGGGTCGCCAAGGTCGCCCCGGGACCTGCACAGTGGATCGTGGCGGGACCGCGGTCCGGCTCGATGGTCTCGCGGCTCGAGGTCGCTGCCACGCGCGCGGAGGCCGACGACATGGCGCTCGCCGGCTCGGTGGAGTTCGGGCATCAATTCGAGGTCCACGAGGGCCAGCTGCCGGCCGACTGATCGCGACCCGTGTCAGCGCGGCGTGCTACGCAAACCGTCGTGGAGCGCACGCCCCTGAACGCCGAGCAGCGCGCGGCGGTCGAGCACGGAGATGGACCGATGATGGTCCTCGCCGGCGCTGGGACCGGGAAGACCCGCGTCCTCGTGCATCGGATCGCCCGGCTGGTCGAGACCGGCGCCGAGCCGTGGGGAATCCTCGCGGTCACGTTCACCAACAAGGCGGCGGGCGAGATGCGGCACCGGTTGCGCGAGCTGCTCGGCGAGGCCGCCGATGCGATGTGGATCGGAACGTTCCACTCCACCTGCGCTCGGCTGCTGCGGCGCTATGGCGAGCGGGTCGGCCTGACCCGGAGCTTCGTCATCTTCGATGATTCGGATCAGCTGAAGCTGGTCGAGCGCCTGTTGAAGGAGACCGGGTTCGACGAGCAGGTCAGCCCGCGCACCGTGCTATCGCGGTTCGATCGGGCGAAGAACCGGGGCGTCGATCCGCGCTCGGTCCTGACCGGGGCGTTCGATGACGTGATCGAGCGGGTCTATCCGATGTACCAGCAGCAGCTGGCGAAGGAGAACGCGGTCGACTTCAACGACCTGCTGCTCAAGGTGCTCGACCTGTTCAAGATCGAGGAATCGGCGCGGGTCCTCGGCACCCGGTTTCGCCACGTGCTGGTCGACGAGTTCCAGGACACCAACCTCGTGCAGTACGACCTGGTCCGCAACTTCTCCAAGGCCACCCGCAACCTGACGGTGGTCGGGGATGACGATCAGTCGATCTATGCCTGGCGCGGTGCCGAGCCGCGCAACCTGCTCGACTTTGACCGGGACTTCCCCGACGCCAAGGTAATCAAGCTCGAGCAGAACTACCGGTCGACGCAGACCATCCTCGATGCGGCGAACGGGATCATCCGCAAGAACCGGGACCGTCACGAGAAGTCGCTGTGGACCGAGAAGGGCGGCGGCGAGCAGATCGAGGTCTATCAGGCGGGGGACGAGCGCGGCGAGGCGTACTTCATCGCGCAGTCGATCCGCCAGGCGCTGGATGAGGGACCGCGCTCGCCGAGCGAGGTCGCGATCTTGTACCGGACCAACGCGCAGTCGCGCGTGCTCGAAGAGCACCTCCGGGCGGCGCGGGTGCCAGCCAAGGTGGTCGGCGCTCGGTCGTTCTACGAGCGCAAGGAGATCAAGGACGTGATCGCCTACCTGCGCCTGCTCGGCAATCCGGCCGCTGACTCGGCGTTCGAGCGCGTGGTCAATGTCCCCGCGCGTGGGATCGGCGAGACGTCGGTCGAGCGCTTGCGGGCGGCTGCGCGGGCGAGCGGCGGCGGCTTGCTCGATGCGGCGCGGCTCGCGGCGCGCGGCGAGGTCTCGGGGCTGGGAGCCGCGCCGCGGAAGAAGCTGCACGGGTTCGTCGAGCTCGTCGACGGCCTTTGCGATGTGATCGCGCAGGGCGCCAGCGTGGCGGAGATCATCATCCAGGTCGTCGATCGCAGCGGGATGCGCGCGAAGTTCGAGGCCGAGGACTCCACGGAGTCGCGGGACCGGCTCGATAACCTCGCCGAGCTCGTGACCACCGCGTCGGACTTCGATGACGAGAGCCCGCAGCCGCAGACGATCGAGGAGTTCCTCGAGCGCGTGGCGCTATCGAGCGCGGGCGATCAGCAGGCCGGCGAGCAGGTCGTCCTCATGACGATCCACATCGCGAAGGGCCTCGAGTGGCCGCTGGTGTTCATCTCCGGCATGGAGGACGGACTGTTTCCGTCGCTGCGCGAGCGCGAGGATCAGAACGAGGATGCCGCGCTCGAGGAGGAGCGCCGACTCGCCTACGTGGCGATCACGCGGGCGCGCGAGCGGCTGGTGATGACGCACGCGCGCACCCGGCGGGTGTGGGGCGAGATCCGGATGCAGGGACCATCGCGCTTCCTTGCTGATCTGCCGCCCGGCTGCCTGGCGGATTCACACCGCGCCTCGAGCGGCGCTGGGACGGCCCGCCGTGCGCAGCAGACCCCGCCCGCGCCGCGGATCGTCGACGGTAACTGGCAGGGCAGGCCGCGGCGTGCCCCGCGTCCGGCGCGGGACGAGATGGATCAGCGCGAGCTCGACTCCGACGAGCCCGTCTATCGTGTCGGCGATGGCGACTATCAGCCGGCGACCGGGTTCACGGTCGGCGCCACGGTCATCCACGGCACGCTCGGCGCCGGCCGCGTGGTGTCGGTCAGCGGGACCGGCAAGGATCAGAAGGTGGTTGTCGACTTCGGTGTGATCGGTCAGAAGACCGTGTTCGGGCGCTACCTGCAGGGTGGCGACGACGGCTTCAACTAGGCGGTGATAGGCGCGCCCCAGCCGATGAGCACGGCGTAGCCGCTCACGGAACGATGCGATACACGCCGAGCGAGGCGCGGGCCTCGGCGTCGAGCTTGCCGTCGAGCGCGCGGAGCTCGAGACCACATGGCGACGCACAAGAACCTCCATGACCCGCGCGAGCGCTACTCGGGCATCCGCTCGGGGACGACCGCGACCGCGACCTCGGCGTGGTTGCGCCAGACCGCCAGCGTGGTCGCCTGGCCCGACGGCGTGGCCGCGACGAGCCACGGCAGCGAGCGATGATCGACCGGGTGATCACCCCAGCGCAGGATCACGTCGCCGGCGCGGAGCGCGGAGCGGATCGCGGGCGAGGCGGGCACGACCTCGGTGATGTAGGCGCCGCCCTTCGCGGGCACGCCGAGCTGCTGCGCGAGCTGCTCGGTGACTGGCTTGACCTTCGCGCCGAGCCAGCTGCGCGCGACCTGGCCGTGATCGCGGAGGGCATCGACGACCTCCTTGAGCCGGTTGATCGGCAGCACGAACGACAGCTCGCCCGGCCGATCGCCGGTGGCGAGCGCGATGCCGATCACCTGACCGGCGGTGTCGAGCACCGGCCCGCCGGAGTTGCCGCGATGGATGCGCGCATCGGTCTGGAGGAACGTGCGGTAGGTGCGGAAGCCCATGCCGCGGTTCTGCAGCAATGAGCCGGCGGCATCGCGGCCGGTCGACGACACGAGGCCCGCCGAGGCGGTGACCTCCTCGCCGAACGGGTTGCCAAGGACGACGATCCACTCGCCGATCTTGAGATCGTTGGAGTCGCCGAGCGGCAGCGGGGTGAGGCGAGGGCGATCGACCGAGAGCAGCGCGACATCGAGATCGACGTCGCGGCCGATGATCTTCGCGGGGAGCTCGGTGGTGTCGTCGAGGACGACGCGCAGGTCGGGTGCCGCCATCGCGATCTGGTAGGTGGTTACGACGTAGACGCCGCGCGCCTCGATCAGAAAGCCGGTGCCGAGCGCGACGTCGGCGGTGGTCTCCGGTGCGCCGGGAAACATCGCAGCGGGGCCGGACTTGACCGGAGAAGCCGAGCGGATCGCGACCACACTACCGCGTGCGCTGGCGACCAGGTCGACGAAGGATCCGGGCGAGCTTCCGTACATCCGGGTCGGCTCACTCGGCGTGGACATGGTCGCGACACCGGGCGCCGAGCTCGGTTGCACGTCGGTGCGCTCGCGGCAACCGAACGCCAGCAGCACGAGGGCCGGTGCGAGCCCGCGCACGCTACGTGGCTCCGTGGACCTTCTGCGCGTCGACGTAGGCGACACGGAGATCGTAGATCAGGCTCGCGATCAGCTTCTGTTCGGCTTCTTCGAGGTTGCCCTTGGTCCTTTGCTCGAGCATCGCCAGGACATCGACCAGGTGACGCGCGGTCTCGAGATCGACCGTGACAGGCTGCCCATCGGGAGCCGGCATCTTTCCGAGCGCGATCAGCGCGGTGGACGCCAGCGATAGCACGTGGGTCGAGAAGTCCACCTGCGCCAGGGGGACGGGTTGCTCCGCCATGACGCGAGGGTATACCGGCCGCCGACAGCCGACGCACGACGGGTACGGAATACGCACCGCGGGCTCGTGGTTGCCCGTCTCGTGGAGACGGGCATCTCGCCATTCTTTGTGACACCCTCAGGGGGGTTCATGGACACCCTCACCGATCCCGTTTCCGTCCCCGCGAAGCCGCCGGGTCCGCCGACCCTCGGGCCCACGCCCACGGTGGATGTCGAGCAGTTGACCGACGAGGTCAAGCAGGCGAGCGCGTTTCTCGACGACGTGTTCGCGCAGGTCGGCAAGGTCGTCGTCGGTCAGCACGACATGGTCGAGCGGATCATGATCGGCCTGCTGACCGGAGGGCATTGCCTGATCGAGGGCGTACCCGGTCTGGCGAAGACGCTGACGGTGAAGACCCTGTCGCAGACGATCAACGCATCGTTTCAGCGGATCCAGTTCACGCCGGACCTGCTTCCGGCGGATATCACGGGAACCATCATCTACAACATGCACACCGGGCAGTTCACGCAGAAGCGTGGCCCGCTGTTCGCGAACCTCGTCCTCGCCGACGAGATCAATCGGGCTCCCGCCAAGGTTCAGTCCGCGCTGCTCGAGGCGATGCAGGAGCGGCAGGTCACGATCGGGGACACCACTCACCAGCTCCCGGATCCATTCCTGGTGCTCGCCACGCAGAACCCGATCGAACAGGAGGGAACGTTCCCGCTGCCCGAGGCACAGCTCGATCGGTTCATGCTGATGATCAAGGTCACCTATCCGAGCGCGGCCGAGGAGCGCTCGATGCTCGACCTGTTGACCACCCTGGACACGCCGGTGGCCACCGAGGTCACGACGATCGACAAGGTCAAGGCCGCGCGCCGCGTGGTCTCGCAGATCTACATCGATGATCGCGTCCGCGATTACATCGTCCACATCGTCCAGGCCACGCGGCGGCCACGCGAGTATGGGCTCGGCGAGCTCGCTCCGTTGATCGAGTACGGCGGCTCACCGCGCGCTACGCTGTCGCTCGCCGTGGCCGCTCGTGCCCACGCGTTCATCCACCACCGCGCGTACGTCACGCCGGATGACATCAAGGCAATCTCGCTCGATGTCATGCGCCATCGCGTTTCCGTCACCTACGAGGCCGAGGCGGAGGAGGTCAGCTCGGAGGACGTGATCCGTCGCGTCTTCGAGTACCTCCCCGTCCCGTAACACATGGCCCTCACCACCGCGGAGCTGTTCAAGCGGGCGAAGAAGATCGAGATCGCCTCGCGGCGGCTCGTCGACGAGACGCTCGCCGGCCAGTACCACTCGGTGTTCAAGGGCCGCGGGCTGATCTTCTCCGATGTGCGTCCGTACTACCCGGGCGATGACGTTCGCGCGATCGACTGGAACATCACGGCGCGGATGAACGCGCCGCACGTGAAGCAGTTCGTCGAGGAGCGCGACCGCACGGTCAACCTGATGATCGATATGAGCGCGTCGGAGTATTTTGGCACGCAGGGTGCGGCGAAGCGCGAGCTGGCGGCGGAGCTCGCCGCGGTGGTCGCGTTCTCCGCGATCAAGAACAACGATCGGGTGGGGCTCTACATCGTGACCGACAAGGTCGAGAAGTACGTGCCTCCGAAGAAGGGCCGCCGCCACGTGCTGCGCGTCATCGGCGAGATCCTCGCGTTCCAGCCACAGTCGCGCGGCACCGATCTCGCCAAGGGCCTGGACTTCCTCTCCAAGGTCGCGCGCCGGCGGTCGGTGGTGTTCCTGGTCTCGGACTTCCTCGCCGAGGGCTGGGAGCACGCGATGAAGATCACGCGGCAGCAGCACGAGCTGGTGCCGGTCGTGGTCTCGGATCCCATGGAGAGCAGGTTGCCGCGCGTGGGGCTGCTGGTGCTCGAGGATCTCGAGACCGGGCAGGTCGTGGAGGTCGACACGTCGAGCCGGGTCGCGAAGGAGTTCGCAAAGCGCGCGGCCGCGGCCACGGCGGTGAGGGAGCAGGCGCTGCGTCGGCTGAACCTCGATGTCGTGAACGTGCAGACCAATCAGCCCTACGTCGATGCGCTGATCGCGTTCTTCAAGGCACGGGCGAAGCGGATGGCGCACGGATGAGCAGGCGGGCGATGGCGATGGCGATGATCCTCGGCGCGCTGGCGCCGACGGTCGTGCGCGCACAGGGAGTTCCCGGGGGATCCGGGGCGACATCCGCGAGCGGATCGGGTTCGGGTTCGGGTTCGGGTTCGGGTTCGGGTTCGGGTTCGGGCACGGGTTCCGGCTCTGGACCGCGAATCATTCAGGTTCCTACGGACGCCAACGCTCCGGAGGTCGACGCATCCGCGAGTCCCACCGCCGTCCGGCTCGGAGGTCGGTTCACCCTGTTCATCACCGCGATCCTCGATCCCGGCGTCGAGGCCAACCTGCGCGAGCCGTTCGAGCTCGGCTCGTCATTCGAGATCAAGAACAAGGACTCCACCGATGTTCCGCGCACGGATGGCAAGAAGCTCCGCGAGTGGCAGGTCGATGTCGTCGCGTGGGATCTCGGCGAGCTCACGATTCCCGGCGTCGTGGTCACCTACACGATCAACGGCAAGGTCGGCCAGGTGCAGACCAACGCCGTGCGGCTACGAGTCGACGGAGTGCTCGGCGACATGGTCGACGACCCGAAGACGTTGCGCGCGCCGCATGCGCCGGTGGCGCTGGTCTCGCGCGACTGGTTCTGGGCGTGGGTCGGCCTCGGTGTGATGCTCGTGCTGGTGTCGATCGCGGCGTGGTACCTCCAGCTGCACTACCGGCGGCGCCGCCGGAAGCTCGCTCCGATGACCGGTGGGCTGGCCGGAAGGGCACGCAAGAAGATCGACATGACCGCCGAGAAGGCCCTCGCGGCGCTCGATGCGATCAAGGCGTCTGGCGTGCTCGAGCGCGACGTCGACCGCAAGCAGGGCTACGCCGACATGGTGGACGTCATCCGCGACTATCTCGGCGCGCGCTATCGGGTGGCGAGCCGCGACCTGACCTCGAGCGAGCTGGTGCGTGGGCTGCGCCGCGTGGCCCCCGATGACGAGCTCGCGACCATCGAGACCTGGCTCGAGCGCTGCGATCGCGTGAAGTACGGCGGCCAGCGCGTGACGTCGGTGCACGGCAACTCGGCGCTGGGCGATGCGCGGGCGCTGATCATCAGCACCACGCAACAGCGCGATGCTGCAAAGGCGGCCGCATGAAGGGCAGTTCGTGGAGCTGGCTCGGGATCGCCCTCGGAGTAGTCGGTGGCGGCATCCTCGCCGCGTGGGTAGTGCACGAGCGGACGGGCCGCACGCAGCGAGCGGAGCGCGCGCTGCAGGCGCTGTTGCCATGGCTGATGGTCGGCGCGATCGGTGGTGCGATCGCCTACGGGATGTACAGGTACCTCGACCACGAGCGCGAGCACGAGAAGATCGTGTGGCGCAATCGCAACGCGATCTTCCTGCTCGGTGGGGCGGTGCTCGTCGGGCTGATCTCGTTTTACCTGCATCGCCGCCGCTCGGCCGCGCTCGGGTTCTCGCAGACCGCACTCGTGCGATCGCGCGGCGCGCTCGCCTGGTTCTCGGATCTGCCGGGCGTGTTCCGCGTGCTGGCGGTCGCGTCGGTGGCGGTTGCGCTGATGCGGCCGGAGACGTTCCGCATCGTCAGGCACGAGGAGGACTCGGTCGACATCATGATCGTGTTCGACATGTCGAAGTCGATGGAGGAGACCGACATGCCGCGCGATCGCATGGATGCCGCGCAGCGCGTGATCCGGAAGTTCTTGCGGCGCACCAAGCACGACCGCGTGGGCCTCGTGATCTTCGGCCAGCAGGCGATGCTGGAGTGCCCGCTCACGCAGGATACCAAGCTGCTCGAGCAGATCGTCACCGATCTCACGATCGGAGATGTGCCCGAGCTCGGCACGGCGATCGGCGATGGACTCGCCCTCGCGCTCGCGCAGCTGCGGCGCTCCGACGGTCTGTGTGACGGCACGCCGGGCGCCACCAACACCTGCGCCACCGGCTTCACGTGCGCGGCGGAGGGCTACTGCGAGGGCAAGAAGAACAAGGTCGTCATCCTGCTGTCAGATGGTGATTCGAACTGGGTGACCCGGTTCGACCCCGACGAGGCCGCGCGCACCGCGGCGAACATGAACGTCAAGGTCTACACCGTGCTGGTCGGCCGTGAGGAGAACGACTTCTTCGGCGGGATGAGCGTGAATCCGGCGACCCTGCGCAGCGTCGCGAGCCTCACCGGCGGTGAGTTCTTCCGCGCGACCGACTACGAATCGTTCGACAAGGGCTTCCAGGCGGTGCGCAACAAGCTCGACAAGATCAAGCGCGTCACCACCGAGCGGATCCCCGACAAGCAGCTGTTCTTCCCGTTCGCGGTGCTCGCTGCGATCCTGTTCGGCATCGATCTCCTGCTATCGCACACGCGGTTCCGGAGGCTCCCATGAGGAGCTGGTGGAACTACCTGGTCTCGATCGAGTTCGCCAGCCTGTGGCTGTTCTGGCTCGCGATCCTCGTGGCGCCGTTGGTGGTCGCGCTGTTGCACCTCTACGATCGCTGGCGGCGGCGGGTGATGACGTCCCGACTGGGCGAGCTGGCGGTGGTGTCTCGGGTGATGGCGACAGCCTCGCCGAAGCGCCGCCTGGTGAAGGACAGCATCGCGGCCGGTGGGCTCGTGCTGCTGCTGGTCGCCGTCGCGCGCCCGCAGATCGAGGGTCGGCGCAAGGTCGAGGTGCGCGGCCTCGATGTCGTGGTTGCTGTGGACGTCTCGAAGTCGATGCTCGTCGACGACATCGGACCCACCGCACGGATGACCGCGCGCAAGCTGCCGACCACCCGGCTCGAGCGAGCACGCGAGCTCGCCACGCTGGTGATCGACAAGCTGCCCGGCGACCGGATCGGCCCGGTGGTGTTCGCCGCGGCTGCTTCGCACTTCCCGCTCACCGAGGACCACGAGGTCGCGATCCGGTTCATCAACGATCTCGGACCCGCCGATCTGCCGCAGGGCTCGAACCTCGGCGAGGTGCTGCGGGTCTCGCGCTGTCTGCTGCGGCCGGATCTCTATGATGACCTCGGTTGCGCGCGGATCGGCCGGCGCGGTCATGGTGGCGATCCGCTGCGCGGCGAGAGCCTCGATCCGAAGGCCCAGCCCGGAGAGCCGGTCGACGACGCGCTGGTCGAGAAGACCCAGCGCGGCAAGGCGATCATGCTCCTCACCGACGGCGGCGACCCCGACGAGGAGACGCTGCGCGAGGTGACCAACGCACGCGAGCTCGGCATCGCCGTGCTGTTCGTCGGGTTCGGCACCGAGCAGGGCGGCGTGGTCTACGAGATCGATCCGAGCAGCGGCAAGCGCACGAGCAATCCCAAGAAGCGACCCGATGGCAGCACCGTGACCTCGAAGCGCGAGGATGCGGGGATGACCGCGCTCGCCGAGGCGGGCGGTGATCCGAAGCGCTACATGATCGCCTCCGAGCGCGGGGAGCTCGATCCGACGCCGATGGTGGAGCTGCTGAAGGCGGTCAACCGCGGCCTCGCGACGAAGAAGATCACGGAGATGCGCGACGTGTTCGAGCCGTTCCTGTTCGCGGGCCTGATGCTGCTCGTGATCGAGGTGGCGATCAGCACGCGCCGGCGCCGGAACTATCCGGAGGCGGCGTGAAGCGGGCGTGTCATCATCGAGGCGTGCGCCGCACACAGGCCCTGGTGCTGCTCGTCGCCCTTGGCGGGTGGGAACCGTTCCTGTCGCCCGATCCCGAGGTCGAGGCCGGCAACAAGGCGTATGCGGAGGGCCGCTTCGACGATGCGCTCGCCGCCTACGATCGCGCGTCGCGCGACAGCACGGTGGATCCCGATGGTCTCGCGTTCGATCGAGGCACCGCCCTTTTGCGAAAGGCAGAGCAGCTCAAGGATGCAGCCGA
>JAYUVX010000327.1:0-11801 GCA_043753855.1 Myxococcales bacterium
CGCAGCCGCGGCGGCTCCGCCCGCGATCCATTGCAGGGCACGGCGTCGATTCATCATCAGTAGAGCTCCACTTCGGGGTGCTGGACGAGCGCGGTGCACACCGCAGCCCACGCCGTCTCCGTCGCCGATAGCGGCTGCTTCTGCCCGCGGTGGCGCGCGACCACGCTGCGGAACAAGGCGATCAGCCGCGTCGTGCGCGCCGGACCTGCGAGCGCGATCGGATACCCGGTGAACGTGCGGTGCAGAACATCGATCCGCTGCGTCAGCGCGTCGTCGTCGAGCTCCTCCTTCGGCAGGAACGCGAACACGACGCGCTCCTCGAGCGAGCGCGCGCGCGCGCAGGTCGCGCTGCGCCGCGCGGATGCAGAGCGCTTCACCGAGCCGGCCGAGCGTCGCGAGCATCAAGGTGTTGCTCTGCGTCGCGCGCGGAAGATCGATCCGGTAGTCGGGCAGGCCGAGCGCCGCGAGGTAATCGTCCCACGCGTCGAACAGCTGGCGGCCGCGCGCTTGTTGCTGCACTGCGAGCGGGGCCAGGCCGCCGAACCACGCGAGGTAGTTGCGCAGGTAGACCTCGGGCGGCAGCACGCGCTTGCGTGCTTTCGGCGTGGTGTCGATCGCGCGCTCGGCGTGCGCGGGCAGCGGCTCCGGCGCGCTGCTGTGGATCGCGTGCGGCCCGCAGCCGATCAGCGCGAGTGCGAGTGCGAGCCTCACAGCGCTCTCCGAAGATCGTTCGCGTCGCGATAGCGCGACGAGGTCAGGATCGCGCGCACGATCGGCCGTACGCGATAGCCACCGTCTACGAGCTGCTTCGCGAGCTCGGTCTTCCACGCCTCGTCTTCGGGCGCGAGTGGGCGCCCGAGTAGCGACTCGGCGACGTTCTGCACCACGCAGCCCGGCAGCTCCGGTGCCCGTGCGAGCTCGGCCGCGAGCCCTGCCGGCCCGGTCTCGGCATGGGACGGCGATGCATACGCGCCGCGCAGCACCGTGTGCTTCGCATCCGTGAACGCCGGATCGTAGAGCAGCTTGCACGAGCCCGGCAGCTTCGCGGGATCCGCGCCCGTGCAGCGCGGCAGCGATATCGGGAACCGATCCGACGGCAGGTAGGTCCAGTTCGACTCCTCGATCCGCGTGAAGAACGCCGCCATCGGCTCGAGCGTCTGATGACACGTCGAGCACCCCGACCGCTTCGTCAGATCGGGCTCCGATGATGGCTCGAGCTTGACCGAGTCCGCGACGAAGTCCTTGCAGAGGAACGCCTGGTACAGCACGTGGGCGCGCCCCCCGCGATCCGTACTTCGCGAGGAACACCGGCATCGTCAGGATCCCCGACGCGTGCGGGCCGCGATCGGGAACCGGCATCCACATCGTGGTGTCCTCCGGCACGAGCGCCGTCGGGATCCGCGCGGGATCGACGAGCGGCTCGGGTTGCGTGTAGCCGAGGTCCGCGCCGCTGCAGCACGTGGCGCTCGCCATGAACCGATAGAACTGCGCGAGCGGGCCGTTGACGTAGGTGCCATGGCTCGTCAATAGCTCGCGGACGTCGCGATCTTCGAGAAACACGACGTCGAGGAAGTGGCGCGCCTCCTCGCCCCACCACAGGCGCGCCCACGCGGAGCCCGGCTGCGGCGACGCTTCGAACGGCGTGTTTAGGTCGAGTGGAGTGTGCGTCGGTGACACGAACGCGGTGGATCGAACTGCGACCCCGCGCCGGGCATGCACCGCTCGAGGCCGATGCCGCAGCCGCAGTCGAACGAGCTCGCTGCACCGAGCCCGCTCGTGCACGACACCGCGCGGCCACGCTGCGCGCGAACGAATGGCGAATCGTTCGGTGGCTGCGTCAGGCGATTGCCCGGCAGTGGATCGCCCTTCTTCACCGGCGCGCGGCCCGAGACGTACACCGTTCCGGTCTCGGCGGTCTGCGACTCCTCCTTGCACACGCGCACGGTGTCGCCCACGAGCAGCGCGGGGACCGGGACGAAGCCGGGAAACCTGCGCGCCCAGTCGGCGCTCGCGCGGTCACTCGGCGCATCGCGGCGATAGTCGGCGTACATCTACCATGGCTTGATCTCGACGGTGCGGGCCTCGAACGTCGCGCGATCGATCGGCTTCGCCGTGCCGAGCGGCGCGGCGTTCGGCGGCAGCTGCAGCCCCGACTCGCCCGCGCTGAAGCAGAAGTCGCCATCGATCGCGGCGTCGAGCCGGCGCTGGCTGCGGCGGAACATCACCGTGACCGGCTTGCCGTCGGGATCCGCGACCGTCACGCTGCGTAGCACGAGGGCGGGCGGCACGAACTGAAAGCTCGGACCGAGCTCGAGGCGCAGCCGTTCCATGTAGATCCGGCGGATCCGCTCCGCGTAAGCCGGCGCGACGAGCCGCGTGTCGATCCACGCGTCGAGGTTGAAGGCCGGACGCTCGAAGTCCGCGAGCTCGTCTCGGTTGGGTGCCCGGCCTTGCAGATCGATCGACAGCGCACGGAAGTAGCGATAGTCGGGCAGGGCGCGGGTCGCGCTGCTCCCGCTGGTCGCGATCGCAAGCACGAGGAGCGGCAGCGGCAACCTCACAGCATGAAGACCCGGCACCGGGCCAGATGTTAAGTCATCACGGGCACGCGCGCGCCGGGTACGTTGCGCCCGAACCGGGCCTCGATAGTGTGTGGCGGCAGATGCTCGCGTACGACCAGACACGACTCCACGTGGTCGTGACCGAGCACTCGTATACGAACGCGCAGATCGGGACGGATAGCCGACGCACGCCGGAGCCGAGCGAGGTCATCGTCGCGGAGCTAACGGGATTCGCGCCGGCGAGCAGCCGCGCCGGAATCACCAATCTGTTCACGCCCGTGGAGCTCGACGCTGCGTGGCACCGCCTGGGACGGAACCCACGACGTCCCCTCCGAGCAGGTTTCCGCTGCTGACATCGACGCGACGGGGCCGCCGCCGGCGACGAAAACACGCCGCATCGTCGACCAAGTGCGCTCGTATTTCCGCGCCGACGATCTGTCCGGGACACTTCCGCTGGGAACTGTCGAGACGCTCGCGTTGCCGAGCCGCGCGCTCGACAACCTAGTGGGCGCCCCCGAACTCACAGAAGGTGGCTGCGTCCGGCTCGCCGGTGATTCCGGCTGTTGGATCCCGGCGGACGAGGTCCGGTTCTCCGCGGGCGATCTCGATTCTGCCACGGTCGAGTTCGCGGAAGCTCGCCAGCACTTTTTCATGCTCCGGCGCGAGATCGATCCGTTCGGCTCGGTCCACCGGGTCGACTACGATGCGTATGACCTACTCGCGACGCTCGAGTGCCTAGGATCTGCGACAGCTTGAAGATGTCGCCGCCGGACGCGAGGAACAGGCCGGCGAAGGTGTGCCGAAGATCGTGGAGGCACTTCCCTCGAGAACAACCGCGAGGTCGGGGTGCTCCTCGTCAGCCCAGCTCGATCGCCCCACTCGTCGCGACGTTCGAGAAGGACTGGACGGCGGGCGTCGCGTTCTGACGGTACGCTCCGGTGTGGTACTCGACGATCTGATCCGCGACGTGCTCGCCGCCGAGACGATCGAAGCTCGCGACGCTGCGAGCGGCCGGCTGATGCAGGTACCGGACGCGCTGGAGCAGGTCGCGCAGAAGCTGTACTCCACAGAATGGCAGCAGCGCGCGCTTGGCCTTCACTTCGTCACGCGCTGTTTGCCGCTGGTGTTCAGCCCCGGCGTAATTCATTGCCTGCGCAGCCCACTCGATGCCGATCCGCTCGCCGACGAGATGGCGCTCTTGCTGGTGTGCTGCGGGAGCCTCGCGCACGAGGTCTCGGGCTTTCGCGAGGTGCTCGCCACCGCGTTCGAACGGTCGTCTCGCCGAAGGGCCACGTGGACGGGTGATGCGGAAGCTCGCGCACGAGACGCTCGCTCAGGTCGATGTGGTGATCGCCGAGTCGAACCGGCGGTGGAAGGCGGAGATCGCTGCGCTGGTCGGTCTGGTGCGCGCGGGAAAGCGTGACGAGGCGATCGCCCAGGTCGAAGCGGCGTCCGCCAACGGCTTCTACCCCGAGCTCGGCCGCGCAGCCCGTTGGGAAGACATGGACGACATGCTCACCGCGAGCGACCCGGCGCTCGCCCGGTTCTGCTACGGCCACGCCCACTTCGCGTGGCACGCGTCGGGCGCGTCGTCGGGCGGCGACGGCCTGGCGCGGATGCTCAAGTTCACCGCGTGGCAAAGAAACGCGGCGACCCCTGAGTACTCCAACGAGCCGCGCGCAAACGACGTTGGCTTCTACTTCACGCGCCGCGCGTATAGCTGCGCCTCGAGCCGATCCGCGAGCTCACCCGCGCCGAGCTTCCGCGCCTTGCGCACGATGCCAATCGCGCGGTCGAGTTTGACCTTGCCGCCGGCCTTCAGCAACTCGATCGTCGCGCGTGCGACCGCGAGATGCGGCTGCCACGTCAGCGCACCATCCGCCTTGGCGAGCACGGCCGCGTACGCCTTGCGCGCCGCCTCCAGCTTGTTCACCTTGCGCGCACACGGCTGACAGCGCCTCGCCATCGTGTCGATGTACGCGCGAGCGACCTCGTACAGGTGCTGCTGCACGCGTGCGGGCAGAACGAAGGCCGCGCCGCAGTCGCGGCAGGTCAGCTCGAGCGGACCGAAAATCTGCTGGCCGCCGCCCATCCCGAAGACCTGCTTGTGGGTTTCGCCCCACAGGTAGCCCTTTGGCAGCTTCTGCCCCGGAACCACCCGGGGCCGGCGGCCGCCGGTGGTCATGTAGACGATCGTGACGTGCCGCCAGTCGGAGTCCTTGCCGCCCCGGTACCTCCACAGCGACGGATGGATCGGCTCGAGCGTCACCGTTCCGCCGCGCTGCGGGTGGAACGACACGATGCCGATCGGATCGTCCGGGCTCCGGGTGCGCGGCATATGCCGATCACGCACCAGGAACCCACGCGTGTCCACGGGAACCGCGGCCAGTCGGCGGTGTGGTTAGCGCGCCAATCGCGTGAGCGCACCCGCTCCGACTCTATCCGCTATCCCGGGCGCAAGGTGGCGTATCGATCGTAGAGCACGGCGGGCATCGGGGTCGAGAGCCGCCACGTGATCGCGATCGGGCGATCCCCGGTATATGACTCGTACGTGATCGGGCCGAGGAACGCGAAGCTCGAATCAGGATCGGGACGCACGAACAAGAAGAACGTCCAGCCCGTGGTCGCGCTCTCGATGTAGCGACGCCCGGAGGGTCTCGTGACGCTCGCCGCGGCCTGGGTCTCCCAGTGGAATAACTCGGGGCTACTTGCGTAGTCGCGATAGCGCGTTGTCGGCGAGAAGCTCTTGCCCGACTTGTCGAGCGTCACGAACAGCAGCTCGCGCTTCGTGTCTTTGAGCTGGAGGATGCCGCCTTGAAGGCTGACCACCTTGTCACCAGCTGTAACGTATCCGACGCCTGCCGCGATCTCGCGCCGCGAATAGTGGCGGTGCACTGCGAGCGGCCACTCAGGGACCGGTAGCACTTGCGATGCGAGGTCAACGCGATCCTCGAGAACCTCCCGGAGTTCGTCGAGCTCGCGCACGATTGTCGGACGAGCAGCGAAGTATTTGGCGGTTTGTTCGGCGGCCCGGAGCACGCCGCGATGTGAGAGCTGGGACTCCAGCATGAGCAGGCGACGGCGTTCGTGGTCGGTCCACGCGTGCGGTTGGCCGGCGATCGCGGCGGCGAGAACGTCGCGATAGCTACGGAGGCGGTCCGGCTCATCGACGTGCCGGATGAAGCCGAGGCGGCGGCTGAGATCCTCGATCTCGCCTGCATCCTCGCCGTCCGCGAGGTCGACAAGGCCGGCTCCAAGTTGCAGCGTCGTCCAGCCGCCGGCGTCGTAGACGTCGTCGACATCGCGGCCGGTCTCTTCGAGGAACTTCGATAGCCTGGGGCGAGCGTTGTCTGCGGCCGCGAGCTCGCGCAGTTCGGAGGTGAGCCGCTTCGCGCCCGCGATGGTCGACCGAAGCGAGGCGAGGATCTGATCTTTAGAGACTGCGTCGAGTTGGAGAGCACAGCCGCTCGGCAGGAACGGGAAGCCGTCCTCGATCGCCTTTCGTAGGCGCGGGCGGGGGATACCGGTGATCGCGGCCAGGGTCACATCGAACCGGAACTCGTCGCGGTGCTGACCGATGAAGTCGAGCACCAGGCACGATGACTTTCCGGTGTGGTGACGCAACCCGCGGCCGAGCTGTTGAAGGAACAGCGTGGCGCTCTGCGTTGGGCGGAGCAGCAGGAGGGTGTCAACGAACGGAAGATCGACGCCCTCATTGTAGAGGTCACACGTGAACAGGACGTTGACCGCGCGTTCTCGAAGAAGTCCGGGCGCAGCCTCGCGATCGGGGCTGTCGCCGAACACAGCGCGGGATGGAATTCTCGCGGCCGTGAACCGAGCGGCCATGAACTCGGCGTGTTCGATGCTGACGCAGAACGCGAGCGCGCGGATCTTGCGCGGGTCAGCGACGCGCTTCGCGAGCTGGTGGCGAATCAGATCGGCGCGTGCGTTGTGCCCGGTGTAGAGGTCTCCAAGGGCGCCTGCGTCGTACCCGGAACGCGACCAGCGCACCTTGCGCAGGTCGACACCGTCAGAGACTCCGTAATACTCGAATGGTATGAGCAGCTGACCGTCGAGCGCGTGCCACAGGCGCAGCTCGACCGCGATGTGATTGTCGAAGTCCGGCAAGAGCGACTTGCCGTCGCTGCGCTCGGGCGTCGCCGTGAGCCCGACGAGCAGCTCGGGTCGCAGCCTTGGGACGACGGCTTGATACGAAGCGGCTGGGACGTGGTGGCACTCATCGACGATGACGTGGCGGAAGTAGTCGGGGCCGAGCCGGTCGATGAGGTTGGTCGAGGCCGCGCTCTGGATGCTCGCGAACACGTGGTCCCACTTCTCTGGCTTGTGCGCTCCATCGAGCATCTCGCCGAACGATGGATCCTGCATCGCGTGGCGGAAGGTCTTGCGCGCCTGGTCGAGGAGCTCGTAGCGATGGGCGAGGAATAGCAGTCGCGGCGCGACCCCGGTCGCCGCGAACTGGCGCACGTAGTCGAGGGCAGCGATGACGGTCTTGCCCGTGCCGGTCGCCGCCACGACAAGGTTGCGGCGTCGGCCGTGGACGACACGCTCGGCAACCAGCTTGTCGAGGATGACCTCCTGGAACGGCAGGGCATGGAGCGTGACGAGGAACGCGTCGGGCGAGGACGACGTCTCAGCCGATAATGCCGCCTGAAGTCGCGCTCGCTGAGCGGCGTCATCGGGCGAGTACGGCTCGAACTCGGGCTCGCTCCACAGCGTGTCGAATGTGCCCTCGAACTGTTCGATGACGTGCGGCAGGTCGGCGGCGCAGACCTTGACCATCCACTCCTGGCCGGCCCCGAGTGCCGTCGAGGTCAGGTTCGCAGAACCGATGTACGCGGTGGTGAGCCCGCTGTTGCGGCGGAACAGCCATGCCTTTGCATGGAGCCGTGTGCGGCGCGTGTCATACGACACCCGGACCTGCGCACCAGGCAGACGCGCGAAGGTGTCGAGTGCCGCGACCTCCGTGGTGCCGGTGAAGGTCGTTGTGAGGAGACGGAGCTTTGGTGCGGCACGACGCGCGAAGTCGTGGAGCGCGTCGTGGATCGCTCGTACGCCACCTACGGTGACGAACGCGATGATCGCGTCGACCTCGTCGGCCGTCGCGATCTCGCGAGCCAACTCGTGGCCCAGAGTCGGATCCAACCGCTTGCGTGTGAGCAAGGTCGAGGTGGCCAGCGGCGACGTCGGCCGGTCGGGGACAGCGCCGCGATGAACGGCCATGAGCCGCGAGGGCGGCGGTTGTGGTCGCTGATCGCGGACAAGCTCCGCCAGATCCTCCCCGACGAGACCCGCGAGATGATCGAGCACCTTCCGGATCAGCTCGTCGGCATCCGCGGCCGATAGGCCTGATAACGCGCGCGCGACCACGCTGCCGACGTGACGAGCGAACGTGGCCTGAGCGTCCGCGTCGTCGAGCGGCTCGATGATCCGCGCTATCCCGCTCGCGGCCTCCAGATGGCGCGCCAGCTCCTCGGTAACGAGGTGCTCGTAGACACCCTCGGGAAGCGTGACCGCTGGCCCACCAACACGCCGTGACATCGCCCTGATCGTACAAGGAGCACGTTAGGATACGGCGCTCGTGTCGGTGTTTCTGGAGGTGTGAGCGTGAGCGCGCTCTTTGATGGCGCGGCGCTCTCTCTTTGATGGTTCCCGGTCCCGTTCCGGCACACGCCTCAGGCGTTCGGGAATGGGAATCGGGTATCAGCGCGAGATCGCGTAGCCGGCTGCGTCTTTGTGGACGCGATCGGCGGCGACGAGTTCGGTGAGCGCGGCGGTCAGCGTTGCGTTCCGGACCTTCTTCGCGACACGCCTCGGGAACTGCCGCCACAACGACCTCGCGTCGGTGGCGCGTCCCGTGATGCTCGTGATGAGCATTGGCGTTGGCGGACCTTCGTACATCCCGGTGACGACGGTCTCGGCGGTATTCTCCACGGTGTCGGCAACACCGACGCTGCTGATGACAGCAGTGTCATTGTTGATCGCGATAAGGATCTCTTCCGTCGGCTTCTTCTTGAGGACTGTGACAACCTCCAGGCGAATCATTACTCCAGCGTGCGCCGGCATCTCGATCAACCAGCTCCGCGGATTGCTGAGCGCCGAGGGGAGTGTTCTCGTGTCGAGCAGTTGTCCGAGCATGTAGATCCAGCGAAGGGCATAGACGTAGCAGTCGTGAACGAGCCCCCCTGTCACCGCTCTTGGAAACGTTCGTTCGAGATAGCTCCTCACGCGCGGTCCCTCCTCCACGTCCACCCGCGTAGGTTGTGTGAGGGAGATGAAGTAGCGAGAGATGACGCCGGTGATCTCTTCGAGCTTCTTGATCGTTCCTGCAATCGGGTCGCGAACCAGCGCCGGTTCGTGCCACATCCTTCGCACCCAAGACTGCCACGACAGATCGCTGTGCAAGATCGGTGGCGTCGGCAACCGAGGCAGGTTCGGTGAGCGGTCGGCGGGTTTGAGCTCCGACAAGAGAAGATACTGACGGAATCGTTTCTCGATGACGCGCCGGTATTCGATTTGAGGTCCGCCGTCGGTGAATGGCTGCGAAGCCCTGCTGAAGTAGGAGTAGCCGGAGTAGCCCAGATCGCCCAGATCAGCCTCCTCCTCCGGATCGAAGTAGTCCTGAAACGTCATCTTGTTGATGCGGAACGCGTTGACCTTCGGCGGCACCTCGAGGTCGCGAAAGACCCTGAGCGTCGCCGTGGCGTTGGCCTTCAGCTGCTTCAATCCAGCGCTGAAACGCTCACGTTTCTCATCGGCCACAAACATCCCGTCGAACACGACAGGGCCGGGAACTTCGGGAACTTCGACGGGCCGGGAACTTCGCGCGCAACGTGATGCCCGAGCGAGACGTCGCCGGGGTCGCCGGGATGTCATCAACAAGCGTCGGTCTTCCAGAATTGCGACGCCAACCGCGTCGCGCTGTCGTGCCGGTAGCCGACGCACGCGGTGCTCATCGCGATCGTCGCAGGCGTCTTCCGAGGAAACCCTATCTCGAGACCATTCGGAGTACTGTGGAGTATGAAGAAGCTGGTACTCCTGTGGGCGGCGGTTATTGGGGTTGCCTGTGGCGAGGTCAAGAACGCCCAGCCCGATGCAGCGATCGACGCGGGGATCGACGCCCCCCCGGATGCGCCACCCGGTCCTGTGCTCGTCACCGTGCTCAGTTCAACCGGCAATGGTGCGCCCGATGTCACCGCGCGGGTCGTGTTCCAAGATCCGCAGGGTGCCCTCGTACTCGATGCGATGGTCGACGCGATGGGCAAGGCCCAGGCATTGCTGCCGTCCGGCGGAGCGGTGACGGTGGTCCGCGTCGTCTCCAACACGCCAACGACGCACAACGCCATCCTGACGACGATCACCGGCGTCAAGCCGGGCGACGATCTCGTGATCGGGTTGAAGAGGCGCGCGGTCACCGCGGATGAGGGTGGCGCGACGCAGATGAACGTCAGCTACACGACCGTGGCGGGAGCCACCTACTATCAGTTCTTCTATGCGTGCGGCAGCGGCGGAATCGTCCAGACAGCGCCTCCGAACGTGTTGGCGTTCCGCGATTCGTGCCACGGCGCGTCGTTCGATCTGCTCGCCACCGCACAGGGAGGCACGATCGTGCCTCCCCGGTTCACGTACCTCTCGGGGGTCACGCACACCAGCGGTGGTTCGTTCACGATGCCGTTTGGCTTCACACCGATGACCACCTTCACCGTCAACGCAACGAATACGCCAGCCGAGGTCACGAGCATCTCCTCGTCACGCTGGTCGTTGATCGAGAATTCCGTCGCCGCACGACAGAACGGATCGGTCTCCGGCGATCCGCCGGCGGGCGCTGTGGCCATGACGATGCCGTACGCTCAGGGCGTCGGTACGAGCAGTCAGGTCGAGGTGATCTTCACCCGTCCGGGAGTCACGATGCAGCATCAGGTGCGAACCGCGACGCTAGCGAACTCGATCAGCATCGATCTTGGCGAGTACGAGCTACCGGTTCTGACGGGGCAAGGGGTGACGCGAACCGGTGCAACGTGGACCGCAATGACGCCCGGCGATGCGCCCGACGGGCAGTTGCTGTACTGGTCGGCGGATTGGACGGTCGGGGCGCAGGCCCGAAGTGTCGCCTGGGATGTCATTGGCCCCGCGAGCTTGACCGGTCAACCGCTGCCCAGGTTGGCCGCAGTGCTCGCCGAGTACGATCCCGCGGCTCAGACCGTGGCGGTCAGGGTCAAGTCAGCGATCCTGTACATGGCCAACTACGACGTCGTCGCCGGCTACGACGGGTTCCGCCAGATGGCGGAGACACTGGTCCTGCCGCAGTTCGAGGACATGGGCGCGTTCGTCGGGATGCCGCACCAGCGCCGCTACATGACGTTGATCCTCCCCGCGATGTGAGCACTCGGTTGGGCATCTCGATCTTCGTTGGCAGCAGGTCGTCGGTCACGCACTGCGGATTGATGACGGTCTGTGTTGCTGCGACTTGAAACCGTGACGGGCATCGGCAAGTACACGCCGTCGACGGTGAGCGCGGGCCGGCAGTTGGTCACATTCTGAGCTCAGCGGTTGGGCGCGCTGATCCAGAGCACGACGCCGAAGGTCGAACGATTCGTCGTGATGTTCGTTGATAAGACGCGACGCACACGAACGGTCGTGCCGTTGGCGAGGGAGCTTTCACAGACCTTCGTCTGATGAAACGGTGTAGAAACGAGAAATCGCGAGATCGTCCGGCGTCTTTTCATGAACGCTATGACGGCCACGGCACGAACTTCGACACACGCTTCCGATACGCGTCGCCGCGACTCTTGATCGACTGCGCCTCCGTCGGTGGAATGCCAGCTGCACCGCTTGTGAGAATTGACCCGGGGGTGCTCGTCAGAAATGACCCACCGCTGAGCGGGGTGGTGTTCGGCGATGGTGGTTGTCGCCGTGAGGAAGAAACGTCCCTGCTCGAAGTGTCGGCGTTGGTTTCTGCCTGACGCGCGAATAGGCGCTCGGCAGCGTGGGTGCAGCGCGGTCGAGTGCCAGCGGAGCCGGCATGCGGAGGCCGATCGCGCATGGCGTGCTGCGAAATCGCGACTACGATCGAGATCGTCGCTGGCGGGTGACGCTGGGAGCCGCGAAGCAGCAGCCGAAGTCGGCACCGCCGGCAGCCAACGCGCCTGCACCGGTGCCGGGAGTGCCGTGGGACGTGGTGCAAGATGAGATGAAGGTCGAAGGTCGCGTGATCCTTGCGGG
>JAYUVX010000328.1:0-3925 GCA_043753855.1 Myxococcales bacterium
CGAACGCTGACCTCGACCACGGATTCTGGCACGGTGTACATCGGCGATCTCGCACCCGGGAGCTACGACATCACCGTGATCGCAACACCCGCAGTCAGCTGCACCAACCTCAGCGCTCCGCTCAGCGCCACCCCGACGCCCGGTGGGTTCGAATCCCCGCTCGCCGGCGCTGCCGTGCGTGCCCCGACGTTCGCGGGCGTCACCACCACCGTGTTCCTGCGCTGCAGTCCCTGACATGCCGAATCCCCTGTTTCGCGAACGCGACATCGAGCTCGTCCTCTACGACGTGCTTCACGCCGAGGAGTTGCTGAAGCTGCCGGTGTTCGCCGACCACGACCGCGCGTCGTTCGACATGGTGATCGAGAGCGCTCGCCGGTTCGCGCGCACCGCGCTGCATCCCGCGTACAAGCCGATCGACGAGACCCCGCCGACGTTGCTCGATGGCGGCATCGTGGTTCATCCGCGGCTCAAGGCGCTGTTTCCAGAGCTCTCCGCGCTCGGCCTGGTGGTCGCCGCGCGTCCGGTCGACGTCGGCGGCCAGCAGCTGCCGCGCATCGTGCACACGCTCGCCACCGGCTACCTCATGGCAGGGAACCTCAGCGCGTATGCCTACATCGGGCTCGCCGCGGGTGCGGCTCATCTGCTCGAGACGTTCGGATCTCCCGAGCTGCGCGCGACCTACATGACGCCGATCTACGAGGGCCGCTGGCTCGGCACCATGGCGCTCACCGAGCCGCAGGCGGGCTCGAGCCTCGCCGACGTCAGCACGCGCGCCACGCCCGCGGCGGACGGCAGTTACCGGATCGCGGGCGCGAAGATGTTCATCTCCGGCGGCGATCACGACCTCACCGAGAACATCGTCCACATGGTGCTCGCGCGGATCGATGGAGCACCGCCCGGCACGCGCGGCGTCTCGCTGTTCTGCGTGCCGAAGCGCCGGGTCGAAGGGCCGAACCTCGTCGACAACGACGTGGCGGTGGCGGGCATGATCCACAAGATCGGCTGGCGTGGCCTGCCGAGCCTCGCGCTCGCGTTCGGCGATCATAGCGACTGTCACGGCTGGCTCGTCGGTGACCCGCACCGCGGGCTCGCCGCGATGTTCCAGATGATGAACGAAGCGCGGATCATGGTCGGCATGAACGGCGTCGCCACCGCATCGGTCGCGTACTTCGACGCCCTCGCCTACGCGCACGACCGCACCCAGGGCCGCCCGGTCACCGCGAAGGATCCGTCGGCGCCGCCGATCGCGATCATCGAGCACGCGGATGTGCGGCGCATGCTGATGCGCCAGAAGGCAATCGTCGACGGCGGACTCTGCCTGATCGCCCGCACGTCAGTCTACGCCGACCTCGCCGAGCACTCGCCGGAACCCGCGAGCCGTGCGCGCGCCCAGCGGCTGCTCGATCTCCTGACCCCGGTCGCGAAGTCATTCCCCGCCGAGTATGGCTTCGAGGCCAACGCACTCGCCATCCAGGTCCACGGTGGGTACGGTTACACCAGCGAATATCCGGTCGAGGCGCTGATGCGCGACCAGAAGCTCAACAGCCTCCACGAGGGCACCACCGGCATCCAGGGTCTCGACCTGCTCGGCCGCAAGGTGATGGCCGACGGTGGTGCCGGCCTGCTCGCGCTGCGCGAGGAGATCGCGAGCACAGCCGCGGCCGCGCGCACCGCGGGGATCGACGAGCGCCTCGTCGTCGCCGTGATCACCGCGATGACGCGCGTCGCGGAGCTCACGGCTGCGCTCGGCGCGAAGGGCCTCGGCGGAGACGTCGCCGGCATGCTGCTTCACAGCAGCGATTATCTGCTGCTGTTCTCGATCCTCGTCGTCGCCTGGCAGCACCTCGCGATGGCCGCGGCTGCGAAGACCGCTCACGCCGCCAATCATTCGGATGCGGACCTGCTCGCGGGCAAGGTCATCTCGGCGGACTACTGGATCTCGACCGAGCTTCCCCGGGTGACGACGCTGGCCGAACTGTGTAACTCCGGTGAGGACAGCTACCTGCGGATCCGCGCCGAGCAACTCTAGCGGCGACCTGCGCCCGGCGTTTCCGCATGTGGGACAACGTGGGGTTGGCGGCGTACGTCCGCGCTCTGTTACGATGGAGCTAATGAGGCCGCTGTCGTCCGTCGTGATCCTCGCGCTGATCGCGAGCGTCGCCATGGCGGATCCGAGGTCGAAGAAGCGCGCCGACAAGTTGTTCGAGGATGGGCGCAAATACCTCACGAATGGCGAGTACTCGCTCGCCTGCACCGCGTTCGAGCAGAGTCAAAAGGCAGATGTCGCGATCGGGACGCAGCTCAACATCGCGCTCTGCTACGAAAAGTGGGGCAGGCTCGCCGCCGCGCACGAGGCGTACGTCGAGGCCGAGCGTCAGGCGCGCCAGTCCAACGACAAGCGCAGTGCCGTCGCGCGCATGAAGTCGGCAGAGCTGGAACCCAAGGTCGCCCACCTGCGCGTGACGCCACCCGACGGCATCGATCGCTACGCGATCTACCTGCTCGACGCGGCGGAGATCGAAGTCGGGAAGCTGACCGCGGAGCTCGTACTCGACCCGGGCTCGCACGTGATCGAGGTGCGAGTCGCGGGTGCGCCACCCTCGAAGAACGAGATCACGCTCGAGCCAGGGCAACACGCCAAGCTCGCGCTCGCCGCACCGGTGGTGGAGAACATCGTGCCCGTCGCGGACAAGGCGGCCGGGGAGTCGCCCACGCCGGTGACCCGGACGACCACCACGACCCACAGCAAGCCCGCGCTCTACGGCGGCATCGGGCTGGTCGTCGCAGGCGCGGCCACGATCGGCGTCGCATCGTTCGTCGCGCTCGATGCGCGCAGCGCCTACAACGTGGCGAAGCAGGGCTGCCCCGATGCGATGTGCGCGACGCAGGCGGACTTCGAAGCCACGCGCGATGCACGGAATCGTGCGCACTCGACGACCTGGGTGTTCGCCGGCGGCGCTGCGGTCGCCGTCATCGGGACGATCTTGATCGCGACGAGCAAGCGGACGACGACGAGCGAGTCGATCTCGCTGACGCCGACCTTGTCGGACCATGCCGCAGGGATCGCGATCCGAGGCGCGCTGTGAAGCGCGCCATGCTCCTGCTGCTCTTCGCCGGATGCGAAAGCATCCTGGGGCTCGACCAGACGACCTTCAGCGGCACGAGCGACGCGCCGCCAGTGCCCGACGCACCGAAGCCGACCGATGCCTGCGCGACCTGCGGCACGTTCAGGTCATGCCGTCAGCTGCAGATGCAGCAGCCGAATGCTGCGAGCGGTGTCTACAACATCGACAGCGGCACCGGACCGTTCTCCGCGTACTGCGATCAGACCGGCGATGGCGGCGGCTGGACGCTTGCGATGAAGGTCGACGGTCGGAGCCCGACCTTCGCGTACGACCGGACGATCTGGGAGGACGCGAGTCTGCTCGCACCAAACGCCCCAGGCCTCGATCACACGGAGGCCAAGCTCGAGACGTTCAACGCGATCGCGTTCACCGAGCTGCGCATCGCCATGGAGTACCCGATCGATTCCGGCACGATTCGCACTCTCGTCGTTCCGCTCGCGGGCGCGAGGATGACCGAGCTGTTCGCGCCGAATCAGCAGACGCTGACGACCCTGGGCCCCGCTGCCTGGAAGGGCCTCGTCGGCCCCGCCGCATCGTTGCAACCGAACTGCAACCGCGAGGGCGCGAACTTCTACGCCCAGTCGCGCGTGCGGCTCGGCATCGTCGCGAACGAGCAAGCCGACTGCGATACGCCCGATTCGGTGCTCGGCGTCGGCGTGAGCACAACCGGCCCCTGCCCCGACCCGAACCCCGCCGCGGGCAACACGGCCTGCTTCGGTGGCGACAATGGTGACGTCCGGCTCGCGGCGTTCGCGTGGGTGTACGTCCGATGAAGGGTGTGCGACCTCCGGCTTCACCTG
>JAYUVX010000329.1:0-34249 GCA_043753855.1 Myxococcales bacterium
AAACCCGCGACGAAACCCGCGACGAAACCCGCGACGAAACCCGCGACGAAACCCGCGACGAAACCCGCGACGAAACCCGCGACGAAACCCGCGATCGTCGCCACGCCGGTGATCGCCAAGCGGGCGATGGTCGCGAAGCCCGTGATCAAGAAGCCGACCAGCATCTCGCGTCCTGCGCGCACCCCGGCCCAGCCGCAGACCGCGGTGGCCACGCGGCCTGCTGTCAAGCCGATGGTGAGACCGACGCCGGTGGTGACCAAGCCCGCGACCAAACCTGCCAGGACCGCCCCCGTGAAGAAGAGCACGTGGGATCCTGACTCCCTGTTTCCGCAACGATGATGCCGCCGCTCCTCACGCTCACGCTCACGCTCGTCCTGTGCGCGCCACTCGTGGCGCACGCCGGTGACAAGGCGCAGCCCCACATCGCGAAGGCGATGCAGGCGCACAAGGCTGGTAAGTTCGCCGAGGCGCTGGCCGAGCTGCAGATCGCGTACGAGCTCGAACCGCGCCCGGAGCTGCTGTTCGCGCTCGGCCAGGTCAACGTCAAGCTCGACCGCTGCGACGACGCGATCGCGTACTACGAGAAGTACCTCGCGACGGGGCCGAGCTCGCAGCCCGCCTCCGATACGCGCGAGGCGATCGACGTCTGTAAGGCGAAGCAGGCAGCCGCGCACCCACCGCCACCGCCACCGCCTTCCGACTCGCCCTACCTTCCGGGCGGAGAACATGCCGCGACGCGCAGCAAGCGAGCGCCCTGGTACACCGACAAGCTGGGCGACGCGCTGGTGGCTGGAGGCGTCGCAGCTGGGATGATCGGCTATGTACTGTACACCGGTGCACGCGGCAATCTCGACGATGCGGAGGCCGCGCCCGATCTTCCGCACTATCAAGATCTCGTCGACAGCGCGCACAGCAAGCGCACGTGGTCCGTGGTCCTCGTCGGCGGTGGCGTGGCGCTGTTCAGCCTCGGCGTCGCTCACTACATGCTGCACGATCGCCACACCGAGACGCGCGGGATCGGGGTGGTGCCGACCACCCGCGGCGGGCTCGTCACCTGGACAGCACAGTTCTGATGCGCAGCGTCCGCGTCCTCGTCCTCGTTGCCCTGGCGTCCGTCTCGTGCTTGCGCGAGACCTCCTATCGCTGCTCGTCGAACACCGAGTGCGGCAACGGCGGCACGTGTGAGCCCGGCGTGGGGTATTGCAGCGTCTCCGATTCGACGTGCTCGAGTGGTTCGCGGTTCAGCTCGTCGGCCGGCTCGTATGCGAATCAATGCGTCGGTGCCGAGAGTCCGTCCGATGCGCACGGCGGCGATGCACCCGCGAGCGATGCCCCGATCGATGCGCCGATCATCGGTTGTCCCAGCCCGTACACGACGATCACGGGCGGGCAGGGCACTCATCGCTACCAGGTGGTCCTGATGACCGCCAACTGGCAGAACCAGCGCGCGTTCTGCGTGTCGACGACGTCCTCGGCCTACCTCGCGATCCCCGACGATCTCGCCGAGCTCAACGCGATCGCGACCTTGTCCGCGGCCACGGCATCGTGGGTCGGCATCAGCGACCTTGCCACCGAGAACACGTTCCTCACCGTGAAGGGCGTCGCGGCCAGCTACCTGCCCTGGGCCAGCGGCCAGCCCGACGACCAGGGACCGGGCGAGGACTGCGTGATCATCGAGACCAACGGCTCGCAGCTCCGGGACGAGCGCTGCAACAACAAGTACCGCGCGGTCTGCGAGTGCGAGCCCTGAGCAAGCCTCACCGTCGAGGTCAGACCCCTCTGGCATCCTCGCGCGATGAGGGTGCTCCACACCTCCGACTGGCACCTCGGGCACACGCTCCGGGGGGAGGTCACGCGCGAGCACGAGCATGCGGTGTTCCTCGCGTGGCTGCTGGAGACCTGCGCGCGCGAACGCGCGGACGCGCTGGTGATCACGGGCGATGTGTTCGACAGCTCCACGCCTCCCGCGAGCGCCGAGCGGATGTGGTTCGAGTTTCTCGCGGCGGCGCGACGCGGATGCCCGGCGATGGACATCATCGCGATCGCCGGCAATCATGATTCTCCGGCGCGCCTGGGTGCCGCCTCGGCCGTGCTGCGCGAGCTGGATGTCCACGTCATCGGCGGCCTGCCGCGCACGAGCGATGGAGCGATCGATCTCGACCGCGTGCTGATCCCGATCGCGGGTGGTCGCGGCCTGGTCGCGGCGGTGCCGTTCCTGCGACCGGTAGATCTGCCGCCAGGTCTCGAGGAACCGCTCGAAACGATCTACGCGGAGGTGATCGCGGGAGCCCGTACCCGCCGCAGGCCGGAGCAGACGCTGATCGTCACCGGGCATCTGTATGTCGCTGGAGCGGATGCCGCGTTCCTCTCGGAGCGCCGGGTCTCGATCGGTGGGGTGGAGTCCGCGCCGCTGCGGCTGTTCCCTGTCGAGATCGACTACACGGCGCTCGGGCACATCCATCGCCCGCAGCGCGTCGGGCGCGACGCGATCCGCTACGCCGGTGCGCCGATCTCGCTCGCGCTCGACGAGGCAGCGTATCGCCACCAGATCGCTGCGATCGACTTCGCGGAGGACACCGGCCGGCTGGTCGAGATCCGTTCGCTGCTGGTGCCGCAGGCGATCGAGATCCTGCGCGTTCCGCGCCGCGGAGCCGCGCCGCTCGGTGAGGTGGTCGCGGCGCTCGCTGCGCTGCCGGGCCGGATCGCCGACGATCCGGCCCGGCCGTACCTCGAGGTGGTGGTGGCCCTCGACAAGCCCGAGCCCAAGCTGCGGCTGCTCGTCGAGACCGCGCTCGACGGCAAGCACGCGCGGCTGATCCAGCTGCACGTCGAGCACACCGGGGATGGGGCCGCGCTCGGTGATCGGATCAGCGCGCGCCGGCTCGCCGAGCTCGATCCGCGTGACGTGTTCATGCGGCTGTGGGCGCGTGATCATGCGGATCCGCCGGGTGCCGACGTGCTCGCCGGCTTCGATCGGTTGCTGTCCGAGGTCTCGGGCGACGCGATCGATTTGGAGGCGTCGTGAAGATCCTCGCGATCCGCGGCTGCAACCTCGCGAGCCTCGCGGGAGAGTTCGAGATCGATCTCGCGCACGGTGTACTCGGCGCCGCCGGGGTGTTCGCGATCGTCGGCAATACAGGCGCGGGCAAGAGTACGCTGCTCGACGCGCTGTGCGTCGCACTGTTCGATCGCACGCCGCGGCTCACCAATCACAGCCGCGTCCTGATCGGGCGTGGCGAGGAAGATCCTGGCCTGCTCGGGGCGCAGGACGTGCGCACGCTGCTCCGTCGCGGCGCGGCGCATGGCTTCGCCGAGGTCGACTTCGAGGGCGGGGACCTGCGGCGCTATCGCGCGCGGTGGTCGGTGCGGCGCGCGCGCGGACACGTCGATGGGACGATCCAACCGCAGCAGGTCACGCTGACCACGCTCGATGGCGGCGAGCGCCTGGGCGGCACCAAGACCGAGACCCTCGAGGCGATCCACGCGCGGCTCGGCCTGACGTTCGATCAGTTCCGGCGCTCGGCACTGCTCGCGCAGGGCGAGTTCGCGGCGTTCCTGCGCGCCGATGGCAAGGATCGCAGCGAGCTGCTCGAGCGAATGACCGGCACGTCGATCTACACGCGGCTGAGCATGAAGGCGCACCTGCGCGCCACGCTCGCAGAGCATACGCTCGCCGCCGGCCGCACTGCCGCGTTCGCGATCGCGGTCCTCGATGATCCATCCCGTGCGGCGGCCGAGGCCGATGGCGCGTTCGCCGCCGATGCGCGGCTCGCTGCGCGCGCGCGTCATGCTGCCGCCGAGGCTGCGGCGCGCTGGGTGGCCGAGGCGACGCGGCGTGACGAGGCGTGTGCCGCGGCCGAGCGCGCACTCGCGGTCGCCGTCCATTCCAGCGCGGACGCCGATGGCGAGCGGGCCGAGCTCGCGCTGCGCCAGCGCGCCGATGCGCTGCGCGGGCCGTGGGAGGAGGCTCGGCGTCGAGACCGCGAGCTCGCGAGCGCGCATGGTGAGGTGGTGGCGGGGGAAGCGTCGGCGACGGCAGCGGCCGAGCGGCACCAGGAGCTCGGCGAGCGGCGCGCCGTGGTCGAGGCGCTGCATGCACCGATCCGCGCGGCGCGGATCGCGGCGAAGCTCGTCGAGCGGGCCACCGCGCCCGAAGACGCGAGCCGGCTGATGGCACTCGGGCGCAGTGCCCAGGACGATGCGGCGTGGCTGTCGCTGCGCGCGCGGCTCGCGCCCGAGATCGCGCTGTGGGCGGATCTCGATGCCAGGTTCGCGCAGCACGGCGCCGCGCAGGATGCGATCACCGCACTTGATCGCGCGGAGCAGGAGCAGCGTACCTCGCGTGACAAGCTCGCGCGCGCCCGCACCGCGCTCGTCACCGAGCAGCAGACGGTGCTCGCCAAGCACGGCGAGGCGCAGCGCAAGGCCGATAGCTTCCAGAAGCGCCGCGGCCTGACGCTCGATGCCGCGAGCAAGCTCGAGCATCAGGCGCGCACCCGGCTCGGCGAGGTCGAGTGCCTCGTTGCGGTCGCATCTGCGGCGCGATCCGCGCACAACGCGCGCGAGGAGATCGATCGCCGGCTCGTCGAGCTCGCGGACGGCACCACGAACGATGCCGCGGAGCGCACCGCGGTCGAAGCGGCCCGGGTCACCGCGCGCGCATTGCGCACGGAGCGCGAGCACGTGCTCGGCGAGCTCCGCAAGGCCGCGGGGTACGAGCACGCTCGCACCGAGCTGGTCGAGGGCGATCCGTGTCCACTGTGCGGCGCAGAAGCGCATCCGTGGCGAGATCGTGGCGCCTTCCACGACGTGGTCGCCGCGGCCAAGGCCCGGCTCGACGAGGTCGTTGCAGAGCTCGATCGGTCGACGCAGACGCTCGCGATCCTCGACGCGCGCGCCGATCATCGCACCCACGAGCAGACCGCCCTGCGGAGGTCACGCGCCACCGCGATCGCGAGTACGGAGGCCGCCGCCGCGCGGTGGAGCGAGCACCTGACCGCGCTCGGCGAGCTGTCGCTGGTGCGCGATCCGCTGGCCGCCGGCGCCGAGGCCTTCGGACTCGAGCTGCACGCCGCCGCGAAGAAGAAGCTGGACGACGCGAAGACCACGCGAAGTCAGACCGAGGCGGCGACCAAGGCGGCAGCCGATGCGCAGGCCGAGGTCCAGCTGTGCCAGGCGAACGTCGACGCCGCGGTGATGCGGCTCGCCGAGCTGGATCGCAAGGTGGCCGAGCTCGAGGCGGCGCTCGGGCGCACCGCGGGTGAGCGTGCGAGCCGCGGCGAACGCTTCACCGAGCTCACGGCGGAGCTCGATGCCGTGGTGATCCGGTGGAGCGAGGCGGCCGGCGAGCCGGTCCCGGCTGCGTCACGCACGCGGATGCGCGGCGCCGGCTCCCGCGATCATCAGCGTGCCTGGATCGCGGAGCTGGCGGTGGCGTGGCGCGCGCGGTCCGAGCGTGTGGCAGACGCCGAGGCGGCGCTCGGTGGAGCGCTCGGCGCGCTCGATGGTCTCGCGCGCGCGGCCGAGAGCGCGGTCGCCGAGCACGGTGCACGCCGGGTCGATGCCACGCGCCGCCGGGACGAAGCGAACGCCGCGCTCGCGGTGGCAGCCGCGGCGTTCGAGCAGGCACGCCTCGAGGCAAGGTTCGATCCCGAGGAGCTGCGCGGGCTGCTGTCCGCGCCGTCCGCCCGCGCCGAGGAGCTGGTGGCGAGGCTCGCCGAGCTCGAGCGCGCCGTGGTACTCGCTCGCGCGCTGGTCGACGAGCGCTGCCGCCACGTCACCGAGCATGCCGCGCTCCGGCCCGCTTCGATCGAGGATGCGAACGAGGTCGCGCCGCTCGCCGCGCTGCTCGCCGCGGCCGAGGACCACGCGGCGCGCGCATCGGCACTGATCGCGGCGGATGACGACGCCCGGGCTCGGCGTACAACGGCCCTGGCGCTGCTCGCCACCGCCGAGGCCAAGGCCGACATCGATCGGATCCTCGGCGAGGTGATCGGCTCGCACGATGGCAAGAAGTTCCGCAGCTTCGCGCAGAGCCTCACGCTCGATGGCCTGCTGGCGGTGGCGAATGGTCACCTCGACGAGCTCGCGCCGCGCTATCAGCTCGAGCGGGTTCCGAATCATGACCTCGAGCTCCAGGTGATCGATCGAGACCTCGGTGAGGAGGTGCGCTCGGTGCAGAGCCTGTCGGGTGGCGAGAGCTTCCTGGTCTCGCTCGCGCTGGCGCTCGGGCTGTCGTCGATGTCCGCGCACGATGTTCGGGTGCGAACGCTGCTTATCGACGAGGGCTTCGGCACGCTCGACCCGGCCACGCTCGACAGCGCGCTCGGTGTGCTGGATGCGCTTCAGGCGCGCGGGCGTCAGGTCGGCGTGATCTCACACGTGCCGCAGCTGATGGAGCGCGTCGGTGCGCACATCCGGGTCGAGCAGCGCGGCGGCGGGCGCAGCGTGGTCATCGTCGCGTAGTAGGCTCGCAACATGCCGAAGATGACGGTCGCGGAGATCGAAGCGCTGATGGACCAGGGCTTCCCGGACTGGCGCTCGTTCTCGCAGATCATCGGGCAGGGAGAGCGCACGCTGACCTTGCGGATGCCGTTTCGCGAGCAGCTGCTCCGAGCGGGTGGCACGATCTCCGGCCCGGCGATGATGGCGCTCGCCGATACCGCCGCGTACTTCTTGACGCTCTCGCAGGCCGGCCCGGTGGCGAGCGCGGCCACCGCGAACCTCGACATTCACTTCCTCGCACGTCCCGATCCCGTCGATGTCGTCGCCACCGCGACCCTGCTGCGACTCGGGCGCCGGCTCTCGGTGGCGGTGGTCGACCTGCACTCCGGGGACGTGCTGGTCGCGCATGCCACCGTCACCTACGCACTGCCGCCGCGCAAGGCATCGTGATCAGGCGCCGCGCACCGCGTGCGGCCACTTCGCGGCGAGCGCGGCGAGCGGTGGACCGGTCAGCCGGTTGACGGTCCACTCGTTCATCGACGCGGCGCCGATCGATCGATAGAGCCGGATCGCGGGCTCGTTCCAGTCGAGGACGCTCCACTCGAACCGGCCATAGTCGCGCTGCACACAGATCTGCGCGAGCGCGGAGAGCAGTGCGGAGCCCACGCCGTGACCGCGGGCCGAGGGCCGCACGAACAGATCCTCGAGGTAGAGGCCGGGCCGGGCGAGGAACGTCGAGTAGCTCTGGAAGAACAGGGCAAACCCGGCCGGCGCACCACCGACCTCCGCGATGATGACCTCCGCCGCAGGGCGCTCGCCGAACAGCGTGGTGCGCAGCTTCGTCTCGTCGGCGACCACCTCGTGCGACAGCTTCTCGTACTCGGCGAGGTCCTTGATGAACCCGAGGATGGTTGCAGCGTCGGAGCTGGTGGCGACGCGAATCTGGAGATTGGCGCTCATGGCTCGAGCCGCTGTATCACCGCGAGGAAGTCCGGTGGTAGCTCCGACGCAAGCGACACGTGCGCGCCCGTGATCGGATGCTCGAAGCCAAGCGTGGCCGCGTGCAACATCAGCCGGCCCGAGGTCAGCAGCTTCCCACCGGCATCCTCGTAGTTGCGCGTGTACACCGTCTCGCCGACCAGCGGATGGCCGGCCTCGGCGAGGTGGATCCGGATCTGGTGGGTCTTGCCGGTCTCGAGCCGCACCGAGCAGGCGGTGGCGTTGCGCAGCACGCGGTCGGCCGTGACATGGGTGACCGCGCGCTTGCCCTGATCGATCCGGTTCGTGGACCCGCGCACGCCATCGCCGCGATCGGCGACGAGATACGACTCGATGCGCCGCGAGCTGACCACGCCGTGCGCCACGCAGCGGTAGGTGCGCTCCATCGCGTGCGAGCGCAGCTGCGCGGCGAGCCCCTGCTCGGCCTGCTTGGTCTTCGCGAACATCAACAGGCCCGAGGTCGCACGATCGATCCGGTGCACGACGTGGAGCGGCACGGTGGTCGCGGGCTTGCCCATTCGCCGCCACGCGCCGCGGATCAGATCCATCGCGGTGCCGGACTTCTCGTCACCGTACGGCACGCTGTTGACGTCGGTGGGCTTGTCGATCACGACGACGTGCGCATCGTCGTAGACCAGCACACCTTCGCGCTCGGGATCGAACGGGCGCGGCGCGTTGACCCGTAGCTCCACTGCTTGCCCGGGCTTCAGCCGATGGTCGACCGTGGTCACGCACGCGCCATCGACGAATACCTTGCCCGTCGTGACGTGTCGCTTGGCGACCGAGTTCGGCACCTCGGCTCGCGCCTTGACGAACGCCGCGAGCGTCATACCGGGCTGCTCGACGGTCCACGCCACGTGCGGGTCACGCTACCATGAGAGCGACAGCGTCCTCTCCTGCCCGAGACGGTGCTATGACCGGATCATGGACCGCACGCTGTTCTCCGAGGAGCACCAGGCCTTTCGCAAGGCGTTCAAGCAGTTCGTGGAGCGCGAGGTAACGCCCAACCAGGCGCGCTGGCGCGAGCAGGGGCAGGTCGATCGCGAGGTCTGGCGCAAGGCGGGCGCGCAGGGCTTCTTGTGCCCGTGGCTCGACGAGAAATACGGCGGGGCGGGCGCCGACTTCATCTGCTCGATGATCATCATGGAGGAGCTTGCGGTCGCCTACGAGAGCGGCTTCGCGATGGCGCTGCACTCCGACATCATCGTGCCGTACCTGTACTCGTTTGGCACCGAGGAGCAGAAGCAGCGGTGGCTGCCCGGCTGCGCCTCGGGTGAGATCGTCACGGCACTCGGCATGACCGAGCCCGGTACCGGCTCTGACGTCGCCGCCATCTCGACCTCGGCGGTGAAGGACGGCGATGACTACGTGATCAACGGCGCGAAGACGTTCATCTCGAACGGTCAGCTGTGCGATCTCGTGGTGGTCGCGGCGAAGACCGATCCGGATCCGGCCAACGCGCACAAGGGCATCTCGCTGTTCATCGTCGAGGCAAACCGCATGGGCTTCCAGAAGGGCAAGCGCCTCCACAAGATGGGCATGGACTCGCAGGACACTTCCGAGATGTTCTTCGAGGACTGCCGGATCCCGAAGACCAACATCCTCGGCGCCGAGGGCGCGGGCTTCATGATGCTGATGCAGAAGCTCCAGCAGGAGCGGCTGTGCGTGGCGATCGGCGCGGTCACCGCGGCCGAGCAGGTGCTCGCGGATACGATCGTCTACACCAAGGAGCGCAAGGCGTTCGGCAAGCCGATCAGCAAGTTCCAGAACACGCAGTTCAAGTTGGTCGAGTGTCTCGCCAAGTGCGAGGTCGGCCGCGCGTACGTCGACAAGGTCGTCGCGGAGCACGTCGCCGGCAAGTACCTGGTCAAGGAGTGCTCGATCGCGAAGTTCTGGACCACCGACATGGCGCAGGAGGTGATCGATACCTGCCTGCAGTTCTTCGGTGGCTACGGCTACATGACGGAGTACCCGGTGACCCGCGCGTTCATGGATGCGCGCGTGCAGCGGATCTACGCAGGCACCAACGAGATCATGAAGGTCATCGTCGCCAAGCAGCTCGGGCTGTGAAGCGCGACCCGCGTCGAGCCTTCGCTAGTGCTCACCGCCGACGCTACTTGAACGTCGTCCCGACGGACAGCATGACCTGCTCGCCATTGGCCTCGCCGACCGGTGGTTCCTTGCCGAACCAGGTGCGACGCCCGATTCCGAGCGCGATCCATGCGGTGTTCCAGCGCGAGAGCTGCTTGGTCTTCCCGATCGTGACGCCGAGATCGTAATAGCTGCCGCTGCTGTAGCGGCGATCGATGCCGTGCAGCTCCGCGCCGACGCTGACGACGAATGGACCCACATCGTGGACGAGGCGCACGCCACCGTGCCAGCCACGCTCGGGCACATCCAGCTCGTTGGACCACCGCATGCTCTCGAGCTCGACCCAGGTGCGGCGACCGAGCGAGATCGTCGTCTGCTCGTGGACCTCCGCCTTCGCGCCGAGACCGGCGGTGCTCGGCAGCACCACGGGATCGAGATGCAGGATCGCCTCGTCGGCATCGCGCAGCAGCAGCGGCTTCTCGCCATCGCGGAGCGAGGTCGGGTCATCCGCGAATGCCGCTCCCGGCAGGAGTGCGACCGCCGCCACGACCGCACGCATCACCTTGTGACCCGCGACCCGGGCACGCGGTTGCATGAGCTACGATGCGCGCGTGGCAAGCGCGGTCATCGACATCGGTACCAACACGCTGCTGTTGTTGATCGTGGATGCGCAGCTGCGGCCGATTGCCGATCTGTGCCGGTTCGGGAGGCTCGGGCAGGGCCTCGACGCGAGCGGCCGGCTCTCCGAGGAGGCGATCGCGCGCAGCCTCGAGATCTGCCGGGAGTACCGCCGGTTGATCGACGAGCATGGCGCCGGCCCACCGACCGTGGTCGCGACGCAGGCGCTGCGCGAGGCCGACAATGCGGCGGCGTTTGCCGCGCCAGCGCAGGACATCCTCGGCGCACCGATCGAGGTGATCGCCGGCACGCGCGAGGCCGAGCTCGCCTTCACGGCGGTGGCGCGCACGTTCCCCGAGCTCGCCGGCACGCCGTACCTCGTCGTCGATGTCGGCGGCGGCTCCACCGAGCTGATCACCACCGACGGTACGCGCGTCGTCGCGGCGGTCAGCATCCCGATCGGCGCGGTGCGGCTGACCGAGCGCCACCTGCTGCACGATCCCGCGCGTCCGGAGGAGGTGCGTGCGCTGATCGCCGACATCGATGAGCAGCTGACGAAGCTGGAGCTCCCGCGAGGGGTTCCGGTCGTCGGTACCGCCGGTACGGCCACCACGATCGCCGCGATTGCGAAGGGCCTCACCGTTTACGATCCCGAGCGCGTCACCGGCGTGCGGGTGTCTCCGATGGCGATCGATGCGCAGCTGGCGCGCATGCTGACGCAGACGGTGGCCCAGCGCCGCACCACCCGTGGCATCGAAGCGCAGCGCGCTGATGTGATCGCCGGCGGCGTGGCGATTTACGCGCGTGTGCTGCAGCGCACCGAGGCTCCCGTGCTGATCACCTGCGATCGTGGGATCCGCTGGGGTCTGGTCTACGAGCATGCCGATGCGCATCGATTATCAGACCGAGCCGGTGTTCACGAACGCGCTCGGTGAGCCGCGGGTGTGTCATCCCGATCGCGTGCCGGAGAAGACCGGCGAATTCTTCACCCACCGCGATGGTGGCCGCGTCGAGGCGAAGATCGGTTCCGGAGGGAGAACCGGTCACCACACGGCAAGCACGACGTCATGACGCTGTATGCACGGGTTCCTACCCGGCAGGACGATGTCGTTACGCCGTATGCACCAGTTCCCTCTCGGGCACCCCGTGCGCTCAGACGTCGATCACGTCGCCTGCGCGCAGCACCGCGATCTGACTGGCGGCGAGGTCGAAGTCATCGGCGTAATGGATCAGGTGCAGCTTCTGCCGCACGCTCGCCTCGACCGTCGATCGCGGACGGATCGAGACCGGCGGCGGGCGCCTTGTCCCGTGCGTGGCGGAGCACGCGGCGGTACGAGTCCGGGCAATCGATCGCGAGGCGGAAGCCGTCGGCCTCGGGCCGCGGCCTCAGCGGGCGTGCAGCACGGGCGCGAGGTGATACAGCATGAGGTAGACGATCACGCCGGTCACCGACACGTACATCCAGATCGGCCACGTGAACCGCACCAGGCGCTTGTGCTTGTCGAACTTGCCGCCAAGCGCGTACCTGAGCGCGCCGAGCACGAGCGGGACGAGCACCACGGCGAGCACCATGTGGCTCATCAAGGTCGCGAGATAGACTGTCTTGTCCCAGCCTTCGCCCGGATACTTGTGCGCACCGGTGGTGGCGAACCTGATCAGGTACGAGACCAGGAAGACCGACGAGGCGGTGAATGCGACCAGCATCCGCTTGCGGTGCAGCGCCACGTCACCGCGGGCGATCGCCACGCGTCCGAGGACGAGAAAGAGGAAGCAGGTGAGGTTCAGGGCAGCATTGATCGCGGGATGCAGCTGTTCCCACGTCATCTAGGCGCGCCCGTCGAGGACCATCACCGCGAACAGCACGGGAAGATAGATGATCGAGGTGAGGAACACGTTGCGTGCCCACCGGCTGCCACCGCGCTGGATGCCCGCGAACCCCTGGACCAGCACGAGCGCACCGAGCAGCGACGCGGTGACAAGGTAGAGCGTGCCGGCCACGTCGAGCGGCACCAGCGCGAGGCTGATCGCGACCTGGACGATCAAGTAGAGCCCGATCTCGCGGCGCGCAGCGGTGTTTCCGCGCGATCCCGGCAGCGTCTTCAGGCCGGCTGCGTCGTAGTCCTTTTGGCGATACATCGCGATCGCGTGGAAGTGCGGCACCTGCCAGAAGAACAGCACGCCGAAGATCGCGAGACCCGCGAGGTCGATGCGGCCGGTGGCGGCGGTCCACCCCATCAGCGCGGGCATCGCGCCGGGAACTCCGCCGACCCACACCGCCCAGTGCGAGCGCTGCTTCATCGGCGTGTAGACGCCGACGTAGAGGATCAGCGCGAGCAGACCGAGCGCGGCGGTGACGAGGTTGACCATCGCGAGGACCGGCAGCGAGAGCGCGCCCTGGATCGCGCCGAACCATAACGCGGTCGGTGCCTCCAGGCGGCCCTGCGGCAGCGCGCGGCCCTTGGTGCGCGACATCAGGCAATCGATGTCACGCTCGAGCCACATGTTGAGCGTGTTGGCGGCGCCAACGATCAACGCGGTGCCCGCGAGCAGCCACAGGGTCGTGGACAGCGGTGCGGTGCCGGGCGCGAGGCTGATCGCGCCGGCAGCGGTGAGCAGCGCCATGATCATGATCCGCGGCTTGACCAGCGAGATCAGGTCGATCGTCTTCGCACGCAGCACCTGCGTGGTCACGAAGCCACTGCCTCGTCACGCCCGAACGCGCGCGCCTTCGGTACCTCGATCTCGAGTGCGACACCGGCGGAGCGCGGCGCGGTCATCAGCCACATGCCCATCCACATTGCCCACAGCGACGCCGCGCCCGCGAAGTGGCCGACGGCGAGCGGAACGTAGCGCATGGACAGCACGGTCATGATCCCGAGCACAACTTGCCCGATCACGACGACTGGCGCGAGCAGCGCGACCAGCCGGAGCTGCTGCCACGAGCGTGCGCGACGGACGATCATCACGGCCGCGATCGTGGTCACGACGGCGACGACCACGCCGAAGCCGCGGTGGATCATGTGCAAGTGCTGGACTCCGGAGTCGGGCCACCAGTCGCCGCCGAGCGTGCAGCTCGGCATGCCGAGGCACACCATCGCCGCGCCGAGGTGGCGGACTAGCGCGCCGAGCAGCAGCTGCACGAACACCGCCGCGCAGGCGATCGCGATCCAGTTGCGGGTGTTCCCGAGCTCGGCACGCAGCGTGTCGTGGCGCTGCAGCTCCACCACGCTCGGTGCGGGGCGCGTGCGGAACGCGGTGTAGATCAGCGTGGCGAAGTAGCTCATCCCGAGCAGCAGGTGCGCCGTGGACACGAACCACGGGAGCTTGTACTTCACGGTGATCGCGCCGAGCGCGCCCTGCGCGATCACGAGGCCGAGCAGGATCCACGCGAGCTTGCCGTACCCGGGGTGACGCGCCCGGCGGCGGAACAGCAGGCACGTGAGGGCGATCTGCAGGAGGCCCACCGTCATCGCGGCGAGCCGGTGACCGTGCTCGTAGAACACGCCGCCGACCATCGGCGGGAACAGCTGACCGTGGCAGACCAGCGTCGGCTCGGGACAGGCAAGACTGGAGCCCGTGGGGTTCACGGTTCCGCCGATCACGAGCAGGACGAAGGTCGCAGCGGCTGCGAGCTTGGCGAGGCGGTGCTCGAGCATGAACTTCATGGGTTGGGTACCACAACTCCAGCGACGGGCACGAGGTGGCCAGGGTGATGCGACAAGACACCGCTTGAGCCCGGAGTCCAAGGAAAATCAGGTGGTTATCTCGTGGCCTAGGGTTGCCCCCGAGGTTTGCCTCGGCGTACAGTGCCCACGGCGAGGGCATGACCGACTCCTGGGTCGAAACGACGTCGATCGGCACGCTGCGGTCCGATGACCTCGCCAGGGCCGGGGTCACGTTCCGTTACAACCACCACCTCTACCGGATGCTCGGCAAGCACCTGTCGAACGGCGGCATGGGCAGCGTGTTCGAGCTCGAGCGTCGCGACGAGACCACAGGCGCCGAGGAGCGGGTCGTCGGCAAGGTGTTCCACTCGAGCTACTTGCACCAGCTGCGCACCGATGACGTGACGCGCCGCGATCACCACAACAACCTCGCCGCGATGGCGCGGATCGCGGCGATCGAGCACCCGAACATCCTGCCGACGTACGTCTCGGCGCCGATCGCCGACAACTACCTGTTCGTCACCCCGCGCATGGGCGTGACGCTGCTCGAGGCGATCGCGAAGCACGACCTGACGCCGCGCGCGCGCACCAAGCTGCTCGTGCAGGCACTCGAAGGACTCGGCACCCTCCACGCCGCGCGCCTGATCCACCGCGACTTCACGCTGCGCAACATCCTCGTCGACGACCGTGCGAACGTCGCCTACCTGTTCGACTTCGATCTCTCGATGTCGCTCGACGACGTCAGCACGCAGACCTATCGCACGTACTACAAGGGCCGGATCTTCGGATCGCCCGGCTGGTCGGTCGCGCCGGAGACGATCGATCAGGCGCTGATGGACTCGAACATCAACACGTCGCTCGACATCTACGCGATCGGCGGCGCACTGCACGGGCTGTTCACCGAGCAGTTGCTCTACGGCGCGGCGGACGACATGTGGGCGCTGTTGATCCGGATCGCCGAGGGTGTGGTCGTCGACGGCCGCAGCAAGGTGTTCTATCCGGACTCGGTGCCAACCCATCTGCGCTCGGTGATCGAGGGCTGCCTCGAGCGCGATCCGACGCAGCGATTTCCGTCGGTGCAGGCCGTGGTCCAGGAGCTCCGCGGCCTGCTGCGCGACCTCCCCGACGACCGGCAGCGAGTCTCGCGCAGCCGCGCCGAGATCAGCGATGCCTCCAGGCCGCCACGCACCACCGGCGCGGTCGCGGCGCAGAGCACGGATCCGTCGATCACTCGCGAGGTCGTGAGCGCTGCGAGCGATGCGGTGCGCGCATGGGGCTACGAGGTCGAGCGCAGCCTCGGCCGCGCCAAGGGCCATCCGATCTTTCTCGCGGCACCGCAGCCAGAGCTGGTCGCGAGCGGCGCATTTCCCGACGCCAACATCTTCCCCAAGCTGGTCACGATGATCGACCTCACGCGGATCGCGGATCCGCGGAAGTTCGTGGAGGACTGGCAGCAGTTCTTCTGGCCGATCCTCAAGCGGGTGCGCGAGGGCCTGTTCACCTCGCTGCACAAGGTAATCTACGACGCGAACACCAGCTCGCTGCTGCTGTTCTCCGAGTACGTCGACGAGCCGCGGTTCGGCGATCGGATTGCCGAGTCAGACCTGCACATCGACGGCGCGCTCGCGCTCGGCCTGCTCGTGATCAAGCAGGTCTCCGCGCTCCACGCGCACGGCATGGCACACAACAACATCTCGCCGGGCGCGCTGCTGTTCAAGGGCGCCGCGGCGACGCGCACCGTGATGCCCGCGATGATCGGGCTCGTCGAGCCCGCGATGGGCGCCGAGGCGATGGCGGGAGACTGTCGCCGGCTCGCCGGCATGGTGCTGAGCTGGCTGCGCCCGAATCGGGTCGCCGCGCTGCACGTGCGGATCAAGCCGATGTTCGAAGCGCTTCGCGGCAAGCTCGACGCGTCGGCGTCGGACACGCAGGTCCGCACGCCGTCGATCGACGAGCTAAACCAGCTGATCAGCGATGCGCTCGCACTGGTGGACTTCAACTACTCCGTGCTGCGGGACTCCGGCGGTGACCTCCAGGAATACGCGCTGCTGCTGATCAGCCTGCGCCTGTACCACCTCCTGTGGCCGAGTGCGGTGGTACCGCCGGCGCGCCCGTCCCAGCCACAGATCAAGAAGTGACCGCCGCGCGCTCGCCGCGCTGGCGCCTCGCGGTGGCCCTCGTCGTCGTCGCGGTCGGAGCCGCGGGTTTCGCGATCCTGTTTCGCGCAAGCCTCGCCGCCGTCGTTGGCGCGCTCGGCGGCCGTGACATCGTCTCGATGATCACCGGGCTCCCGGTGTGGGCACGGGTCGCGCTACCGGTCGCCGGTGGCCTCGCCGCGGGCCTGGTCGCACTCGCCGCGTCGCGCGTGCGTCAGGGTGCCGGCGTTGGCTTCGTGATGGAGGCGATCGTCCTCGGCAACGCGCGGATTCCGATCCTGCGCAGCCTGCTCCAGGCGATCGGCTCGTGGCTCGCGATCGCCGCCGGCAACTCCCTCGGGCGCGAAGGTCCACTGATCCAGATCGGCGCCGCGTCCGGAGAAGCTGCCCGCCGCGGCCTTCGCCTCGACGATGCCACCGCGCGCGTCGTGCTCGCAGCCGGAGTCGCTGCCGGCTTCGCGGCCGCGTACAACGCGCCGATCGCCGCTGTGCTGTTCGTCGTCGAGGTCGTCACCGGCGTCGCGGTTCTCGAGGCGGTGGTCCCCGTCGCGATCACCACCGTGCTGTCCACCGTGATCACGCGCCTCGCGCTCGGCGAGGGCCCGATCTACGGCCTCCGCACGTTCAGCTCGATCTCGATGCTCGAGCTGTTCGCATTCGTCGGCGTCGGCCTCGTCGCGGCCCCCCTCGGCGTCGGCTTCCTCCGCCTGCTCGGCATCGTCGAGCGCGGCTGGATCAAGCTCCCGATGCCGTTCCGTCCCGCTGTCGGTGCGCTCGCCGGTGGCGCGATGATCTGCGCGCTCCCCCTGCTCGCCGGCAACGGCTTCGAACCCCTCGCGCTCCTCCTCGACGGCAAGCTCGCGATCACGCTCGTCGTCTGGCTGCTGATCGCCAAGCCGTTCGCCACCGCCGCCGCCGTCGGCTCCGGCAATCCTGGCGGCGTGTTCACTCCGACGCTCCTCCTCGGCGCCTGCGCCGGCACCCTGTGCTCCCTCGGCCTCCACGCCGCACTCGGCGACGCGATCGCCTCACCCGGCGCCTACGCCCTCGTCGGCCTCGCCGCCGCACTCGCCGCCACCACCCACGCCCCGCTCACCGCCACCGTCCTCGCCTGCGAGCTCTCCGGCGACTGGGCCCTCGTGCTTCCCCTCCTCCTCGCCTGCTCGGTCGCGGCCGGCCTCGCCCGCGGCCTCTACATGGACTCCGTCTACACCGCCGAGCTCACCCGCCGCGGCTTGCGCTGGCGCCTCACCCTGGATGGCCGGCGGATCATCGCCAACCAGCAGCAGGCCGTGGACGTGGTCTGAGCTGGGAGCCGGACACGCCGTCTTCAGGGCGGCGGTGGCGTGGGGCACCCGATGCTCGGGCCCGCCACTGGCGTGTCGCACGCGAACGGCGTCGTCATGACCAGCGCCGCCGAGAGCTCGACGGCGGCCGCATCCGCGATCAGTGCGTAGCTGCCGATCGCGAGGTCATCGATCGTCGAGACGTCGATCCGCAGCTCCGCCGCGCCGTTGACGCCGAGGAAGCACGCCGCCTTGCCGCTCGCGAGGTGCGTGTACGCACGCGTCACGCTGAGCACGAGCTGATCGCCGGGCAGAAACGGCCCCACCGGTGCCGTGTTGACCGCTCCGCCGATCTCCCGGATCACCAGCGCATCGGTCGCGCCCGCATGAACGATGCTGCAGGAAAACCCGGAGCTCACGCCATCGCCGTCGACCGCAACGGTGAACGACGCAGCGGTGGCCGTCCACGCGAGCTTCGCGATCCGCGCCTGCAACGTGATCCCGTCACCTTGTTCGGGGCTCACCGACTCCCAGCGTGCCGTCGTCCCGCTCGCGCGATCGTTCGCGATCGTCCATCCAGTCCCGCGGAACGCATTCGCCTCGGCGGCGGCGGCGAACGGAAAGAACCGCGCGATGGTGTCATCCGCGACCTTCGGCCGGCGGTCGCACGCATCTCCAACGCCGTCGGGAAACTGGCGCTCGAGCGTCTCGCTGAGATCCGCCTGATCCGCGTTCGGCGAAGCGGGGCAGTTGTCACACACGTCGCCGATCAGGTCGCCATCCTCGTCGTGCTGTGCCGGATCCTGCTTCCTCGGGCACAGGTCGACAGCGTTGGGGATCCCATCGCCATCGACGTCATCCGGGTTCGCCGGTCCCGTGATCCCGTCATCACCGGCGCACGCGGCGAGTGCGACGAAGGCGAACGGCCACACGCAGCGCATGTGCCAGTGTAGCGCCGGCACGCCGATCAGTCCTCCGCGATCAGCTGCGTCGGATCCTCGGGCCACTGGTGGCGGGGATACTTGCGCATCAGCTGCTTGCGCAGGGCAGGGTAGTGCTTCACCCAGAAGCCCGGCAGGTCCGACGTCACCTGCACGGGGCGCTGGTTCGGTGCCAGCAGATGCAGCACCAGCGGCACCTTGCCATCCCCCACCGATGGCGCACGCGCGAGCCCGAAGAAGTCCTGCATGCGCGATGCGATCCACGGTGGCTGATCCGGCGTGTAGTGAATCTGAACCCGGCCGCGACGCGGAAGCTTGAGGTGCGTCGGCGCGAGCCGATCCACGAGCGCGCGGAATTCACCGAGCCCCGCATCGAGCAGCGACAGCAGGTCGCTCTTGCGCAGCTCCGCAAACGAGACCGCGCCCTCGCACGCCTTTCCGATCAGCTTCGCGAGAGCGTCGTCTGTGGGCGCGACGAGGTCCGCATGATTCGCGACCTTCGCCACCAGGGTGACCCGCGTGCGCCACTCCGCCAGCGCGTCCTTGTCGACGAACTTCTCGATCCCGGCTGCGATCGCCTCGCGAGCGAGCAGCTCCGCCGCTGGTCGCCCCGCGCGCCGTGCTCCCTCGACGTCGCGCTGCTCGTCGATCGGCAGCCCGTCGTAGGTCATCTGCGTGATCCGCTCGACGCGCTCCTTCGCCGCATTCCACACCAGCTCGTCGCGCTCGCCCACGCGGTCGAGATACAGGTCGAGGAGCCAGCTCGCATCGATCGCGCTCGCGCGGCGGATCTGGACCTTCGAGGCCTGCCCCCGCGCACCGGTCTCGGCGACATCCACGGCGACCATCAGCTCGGCATCGATCACCGCCGAGCTCTGCGCGAGCGTGCCGCTGCCGCCGCCCGCGAACACGATCTCCGGGCTCCGCGGAGTGCGCCGCTTGCCCACGCGATCGGGAAATGCGGTGAGGATCGAGATCTGCAGCTCGCGATCGAGTGCGTCATCCTCGAGCCGCTTCGCCTTGCTGCGATCGACGATCCGCTCGAGCTGCTTCGCGACGCGGTCCACGCCATGCGCGGTGGTGATGTCGAGCCCGTCGCGGCGGAGTCGATCCGCGCGCATCCCGTGCTGACGCGCATCGAGCAGCGAATCGAGATCGTCGATGAGATCCGAGGGCGACGACAGCTTCGCCTGCCCTGCGGGCCCGCGCCGTTCGAGCCGCAGCTCGCGCGCGCCGACGAGCGCCGCGATCAGACACGCCTCGTGGCCCGCCCCGCGCGATTCTGCCTCGCATACCAGGCGTGCGAGCCGCGGGTGCACCGGAAACCGCAGCATCTTGCGACCGAGCGCCGTGATCGCTGTGTTGTCTACCGCGCCGAGCCGCACCAGCAGCTCCTCGGCGGCCGTCGCCGCGACCTCGGGCGGCGCCTCGTACCAGCGCAGGCCACCCAGACCGGCGAGACCGGCTCCATGCAGCTCGAGCGCCGCGCCAGCGAGGTCCGCGCGACCGACCTCCGGAACCTCGAACGCGCGCCGCGTATCGTGATCATGCTTCGTGTACAGGCGGATCACTCGACCCGGCCGCGTACGCCCCGCACGGCCTGCGCGCTGCGTACAGCTCGCGCGGCTCACCGGCTCGATCTGCAGTGATGCGAGCCCACTCCACGGCGAGTGCCGAGAGATCCGCGCGAGCCCCGAATCGATCACCGCGACCACGCCATCGATCGTCACGCTGGTCTCCGCGACGTTGGTCGCGAGGATCACCTTGCGCTGCTTGCTCGGACGCACCGCGGCGTCCTGCTCGTCGGCGGTCAGATCGCCGTGCAGCGGCATCACGATCAAGCCATGGATCGCCGCGGCATCCGCGAGATCCTCGGCCACGCGACGGATCTCGCCCGCACCGGGGAGGAACACCAGGATGTCGCCATCGAGCTTGTCCTGCGCGAGCCTGCGCACCGCGGCCGACACCTGCTTGCCGAGCTGTCGATCATCGGGCTGCTCTTGATGCTCGATCGTCACCGGGAACACGCGACCCTCGGATCGCACCACCGGCGCATTGCCGAGGAACGCGGCGACCGGCTCTGCATCGAGCGTTGCCGACATCACGACCAGCTGCAGCTCGGGACGCTTCGTGCGCAGCCGCTCGACCAGCGCGAGCGCGAGGTCTCCATCGAGGTGACGCTCGTGGAACTCGTCGATCACCACACAGCCCACGCCGCGCAGCTCCGGGTCGGCGAGCAGGCGGCGCGTCAGCACACCTTCGGTGACGAACCGGATCTTCGTCGCGGCTGACACCCGCCGGTCGAAGCGCACCTCGTAGCCGACCTCGGCACCGAGCTCACCGCCTCGCTCGCTCGCAACGCGCGCCGCCGCCATGCGCGCTGCGAGCCGCCGCGGCTGGAGCACGATGATCTCGCCCGTGACCAGCCCGGCATCGAGCAGCGCACCCGGCACACGCGTGGTCTTGCCCGCGCCCGGTGGCGCGACCAGCACGATCACGCCCTGCGCCCGCACCGCGTCGACCACCGCGGGCAGGACGTCGTCGATGGGAAGTCGCGCAAGCACCGCGCGCACCCTAGCACCGTCGAGGTTATGCTCGCGCGAGATGTTGTTCCCTACGCCGGCGGCGCCCGCGTTTCCACCCGATCAAGCGGCTGTCACCGAGGGCTCGCTTCGCTACGAGGACTGCGCGCAGGACGGCCGGTTGATCCCGATCTCGCTCCCCCCGGCGATGGGCGGGCTGTGGCGCAGCGTGATCTCGCGGCATCCCGGTGCGCGCAACTCGGTCGCGAGCGGCGTGATTCCGATCCTCACCCGGATGACGATGTACTCGCTCGATCAGCCGATCCGGATCGATCGCCCGGTCGAGGCACGATCCGGCTTCGTGCTCGCCCACGACACCGAGCACGGTGAGGTCTCGCGGCTGTTCATGAACGTGTGGTCCGAGGTCCATGGCATCGCCGGTCGGATCGGTTCGCGCCAGGTCGAAGGCGCGCTGTCCCACGCTGGCACCCTGTTCGCCGAGCACACGTTCACGCGGCTGTTCGCGCCACCCGATCAGCGCAAGGTGACCCGGCTCGAGGTCGACGGCTACCCGGTCGTCCCCGAGACCCGCTACCCGCAGCCGCCGCCGAAGACCGCGCAGGAAGCGCCCGACGGAACGACCTGGCTCGACGAGCTGACGCGGGACACCGTGGACACCGTGTTCACGCTGGATCAGACCGACGCGAATCAGCACGTCAACTCGCTGGTCTACATCCGCACGTTCCTGGACGCAGCGCAGCGCCGGATCGCCACCACCGGCCGCACGATGAAGCTGCGCAGCACTGCCGTGGACATCGCCTATCGCAAGCCGTGCTTCGCGGGCGACCGGGTGACCGCGTCGGTCCGCCTGTTCACCCTGGCCGACGCCATCGGTGCGGCCGGCGAGCTGTCCGGGGATGACGGGAAGCCGCGGTGTTACGCGCGCGTCCTGTTCGGCGCGTGACCGAAGGCTTGCGGGCAGTTCGTCCTGCCCGGCGTCCTCGAGGGCGATCTGGACATCGCGGTCCACAACGTCCTCACCGTCGGCGGGACGCGCGCGAGAGCTACGCCCTCTACGAGCGCCAGTTCGGCTCGCGCTCCGGCCGAGGCGAAGCCCCGCAAGATCGCGCTCGAGAAATAGCTGTCACCACGCGTGGGTGTAGAAGTCGAGGAAGGCGAGGGCCACGCGCGCGAGGTCTTCCTTCGGCGCGATCGCCAGCATCTCGTCGCGCGGCACCGGTGCGTCCTGGTACTCCGAGACCACGCGGACCTGGTTGATCCCGTCGTTGAAGTACAGCGCGTACGCATCGCTGTACGCCGCGTGCGGGTTGTCGTTCTCGTCCTTCCCGAACCAGTGACCCACTTGATACGTGAAGATCACCGCCTGGCCGTGGAGGTCGACGGTTCCCATCTCCCACGTCGTGTCGGGGCGCATCCGGAGCTCTTCGCCGAGGAGGAACTTGAGGTCGGTGTCCTCGCGCTTCTTCCACTCGGCCAGCGTCATCGCCGGGCAGGTGAAGCACGGCGTGATCGTCACCGTCGTTCCGATCTTCGGCCGCGGCGTGGTGAACCGAACGTCCATGCCATCGACGGTGTTGCGGATCCGCTTGAGAAACGGCGAATGATCGAACGCAGCGAGCCGCTTGAAGTCCGGACCGGTCAGCTTCGCCGTGGTCTTCTTCGGCGGCGTGCCATCGCCCTTCGGCAGCACGATCGGTGCGGCGGAACCCGCGCTGCCACCGCTACCGGGCGTTGCTGCCGCCGACCCAGATCCCGCCGCCGAGCCGGAACCGGTGGCCGCCGGTTCGGTGGACTTGCGGCCGCAGGCGAGGAGCGCGAGGCTCAGAGAGACAACGAGGATGCGCACGGCGCGAGGGTAGCACTACAGATGTTGGACGAGCACGCGGACTCCCAGGCCGATCAGCAGCAGCCCACCAAGCACCTCGAGGCCCTTGCCGAGCTTCGATCCCACGGCGCGGCCCGCGATGTACCCGAGAACCGAGCATGCCGCGGTGATCGTGCCGATCAGCACGATCGCTACCCACGGTGATACCGCCATGAGCGGCAGCGTGATTCCCGCCGCGGCGGCATCGATGCTGGTCGCCAGGGCGAGCACGACGTAGGTACCGAACCCGGCCTTGCTCTCCTCGGCATCGGCACCTCGCCACGCCTCCCACAGCATCTTGCCGCCGATCCCGACGAGCAGTGCGAATGCGATCCAGTGATCGAACGCCTCGACGTAGCGCCCGCCCCACACGCCGAGCCCCCAGCCGATCGCCGCCATCCCAGCCTGGAAGATGCCGAACAGTAGCGCGAGGGTCACCCCCTCGGACGCCTGGCGATGAAGGCCACGCGCAGCGGCGACCGCCGTGGCGTCCATGGCCAGTCCGAGCGACAGCGCGACGGCGGCCCACATCGGTGGCCGTTACGCGCGCTCGAACAGACCGGCCGCGCCCTGGCCGCCACCGATGCACATCGTCACCACCGCGTACTTCCCGCCGCGGCGCTTCAGCTCGTATAGCGCCGACGCGGTGAGCTTCGCGCCCGTGCAGCCCAGCGGGTGGCCAAGCGCGATCGCGCCGCCGTTGATGTTGATCTTGTCGTCGGGGATCCCGAGCTCGGTCTGGCAGTACACGCTCTGCGACGCGAACGCCTCGTTGAGCTCGAACACGTCGATGTCGGAGACCTTCAGGTTGTTCTTGGCGAGCAGCTTCTGCACCGCGGGCAGCGGGCCGATGCCCATGATCTCCGGATCGACGCCCACGGTGACGAAGCTCCGGAAGATGCCGAGCGGCTTGATTCCGAGCTCGTCGGCTTTCGCGCGCGACATCACGAGCGCGAACGCCGCGCCATCCGAGATCGGCGAGCTGTTGCCGGCGGTGACGCTGCCACCTACCGCGAACGCGGGCGGGAGCTTCGCGAGCCCCTCGAGCGTGGTCTCCGGACGCGGCAATTCGTCGACGATGAAGTCCTTGTAGACGCGGTGGCCATCTTTGTAGCCGATCGCGCGAACGGAAACGATCTCGTCCTTGAACGCGCCGTTCTCGAGCGCGACCTTCGCCTTTATCTGGCTCTTGTAGGCGAACTCGTCCTGCTGCTTGCGTGAGATGTTGAACCGGTTCGCGACGTTCTCGGCGGTGATGCCCATCGGCGTGTTCGCTCCGGGCATCCGCTCCATCAGCTCGGGAGACGCCGAGAGGTGGAAGCCGGTCATCGGCACGTACGTCATCGACTCGACGCCACCGGCGAGCACGATGTCTGCGCTGCCGATCGCGACCGTGCCGGCGGCCGTGGCGATCGCCTGCAAGCCGCTCGAGCAGAATCGGTTGATGGTCTGCGCCGAGACGCCCTGCCCGAGATCCGCGAGCAGCGCGATCAACCGGGCGACGTTGAGGCCCTGCTCGCCCTCGGGCATCGCGCAGCCAAGGACGACCTCCTCGATCTTGCCGCGCACCTGCGGCACGCGCTCGACGAGTGCGCGGATCACATCCGCGGCGAGCTCGTCGGGGCGCTTGGTTGCGAGCGTACCCTTGTGACCGCGGCCGACCGCGGAACGAACAGCTTCGGCAATGACGATCTCCATGGGTGTCTCCTAGTTCCTGAGGGGCTTGTTGTTCTGGAGCATGTACTGCATGCGCGCCTGGCTGAGCGGCTCGCCGCACAGGCTCAGGAACGCCTCGCGCTCGAGCTCGAGGATCTCGCCCTCGGTGACCGCGTGCGTGGATCCGGTGACGCCGCCGCACAGCACGTTCGCGAGCTTCATCGCGATCTTCGCGTCGTGCTCACTGGCGTACTTGCCGGCGACCAGGGTGTTGACCAGCATCTGCAAGGTGGCGATGCCGCTCTCGCCGGGCAGCTTGTAGGCGCGCGGGATCGGCGGGTGATAGCCCGCATTCGCGAGGCCGATCGCGCGCTGCTTCGCCTCGTGGAGCTGGCGGGCGCGATCGAACGACACACCATCGGTGGTGCGGAAAAACCCGAACGCCTTGGCCTCCTCCGCTGACGTCGCGACCTTCGCGAGCGCGATGTTCTTGAACGTCTGGGTGACGAACGCGTAGGTGTCGACCTCCACGCCCTCGGGCACACCCTCCATCGAGCGCCACAGCATGTTCAGCGTGCCGGCACCGCCCGGGATCAGGCCCACGCCGACCTCGACGAGACCCGAGTAGGTCTCGCTCGCGGCCTGCACGGCATCGGAGCCCATGCACAGCTCGAGGCCGCCGCCGAGCGTCATGTTGTACGGCGCGGCGACGACCGGGACCGTGGCGTACTTCATCCGCTGCGTCGCGTACTGGTAGCCCTTGATCATGTCGCGCAGCTGGTCCCACTGCTTGGCACCCGCTGCCATGACCACCGCGAACAGGTTCGCGCCGACGCAGAAGAACTCGCCCTGATTCCAGATCACCATCGAGCGGAAGTCCTGCTCGGCGCGCGCGGTGGCGTCGTGGATCATCTTGATGACGTCGGAGTCGATCGAGTTCGCCTTGGTCTTGAACGTCAGACCGAGCACGCCATCGCCGATGTCCCACGCCTCGGCGCCGGCGTTCTTCAGCACCGGCGAGCCGCCCTTGCGCATGATCTCGAACGTGATCTCCCGCGGGTCGAGCTCGCGCGGCGCATAGTCCCCGCGGATCGGATCCCACAGCTTGCCGTCGGCGTAGAACGCCGTCGCGGCGGCGGCCTTCATCTTGTCGACCCACGCAGGGAGCGCGACGCCGTCCTGCTTCATCCGATCGTAGGTCTCGGCGAAGCCCAGTGCGTCCCAGGTCTCGAACGGGCCGAGGTCCCACGCGTAGCCCCACTTCATCGCGTTGTCGATCGCCTGGATCGCCTCGACCGACTCCGTGATCTCGGGGATCCGCCGCGCTGCGTACGCGAGCGAGCGCGACAGCACCGTCCACGCAAACTCGCCGACCGGGCCTGCGGTGGCGACCAGCTTCTTCAGCCGCTCCTTCGGATCCTCGATCCGCGACAGGCCCTTGGTTACCTTCGCGATCTCCGGATCGCCGCCCTTCGGGCGGTACTCGCCGGTCTTCGGATCGAGCGTGGTGATCGTGTCACCCTGCTTCTTGTAGAAGCCGCCCTTCGTCTTGTCGCCGAGCATGCCCTTCTCGATCATCGTGGTGATGAACGCGGGGGTTTTGAACGTGTCGCGATCCTCGTCGGTGGTCAGCGTGTTGTAGCAGTTCGCGGCGACGTGACCTACGGTATCGAGGCCGACGACATCCGCGGTGCGGAACGTCGCGCTCTTCGGGTGCGCCATCGGGATGCCGGTGATCGCATCGACATCCTCCGGCGTCAGCCCGCGCTCGAGCATCAGGTGGATCGTGGTCATCAACGACTGCAAACCGATCCGGTTGCCGATGAAGTTCGGCGTGTCCTTCGCCCACACGATGCCCTTGCCGAGCAGCTCGCGGCCGAACTGCTCGGCGCGCTGTTTGGCCTCGGGAGAAGTGTCCGCACCGGCCACGAGCTCGAGCAGCTTCATGTAGCGCGGCGGGTTGAAGAAGTGCGTGATCATGAAGTTCTTGCGGAACGTCTCGCCACGGCCGACCACCATGTCCGCGATCCGCAGGCCCGACGTGTTCGATGCGATCACCGCATGCGGTGCTGCGAGCTTCTCGAGCTTCTCGAACAGCGCCTGCTTGATGTCTAGCCGCTCGATGATCGCCTCGATGATCAGATCGCAGTCCTTGACGAGCTCGAGGTCGTCCTCGAGGTTCCCGGTCGTGATCAACAGCGCATTCCGCGCGTGCGTGAACGACGCGGGCCGCGACTTGCGCAGCTTGTCCAGTGCCCCGGTGGCGAACGAGTCACGCACCGCCTTGGACTTTTTCTCATCCGCGGTGGCCTTGGGAGGGACGATGTCGAGCAAGACGACCGGGATGCCGGCGTTGGCACAGTGGGCGGCGATGCCCGCGCCCATCACACCTGCTCCGAGCACCGCGACGCGACGAACGGGGGTAGACATGCCGCGGACCATAGCGCAGGGCATCCAGTGGGGATACCGTCGCTGCCCGAACGATGTTTCGCTGCCCGAACTGTGATCACGAGCTGAACCAGACTCCCGAGCCGGGAGCCCCGTGCCCGATCTGCGGCACCGAAATGAATGTCGCGAAGCCGCCCGAGCTCGATCCGGAATGGGTCGCGGAGAAGGCGGCGAAGCAGGCGGCGGGCACCGCGCCACCGAACAAGCCGTCGCGCGCCGTGGCGATGGTGATCCTGTCGGTCGTGATGGCGGCGGCGGTGATCGTGATCGTGGTGATGGTGTTGCAGCGCCAGCCCACCGCGAAGGGCGCGGATGTGAGCGGCGGCGCGGAGATCACGGTCCACTCACCACGGCCCACCCCGTTCACGATCGATGGGGTCAAGGGCGGGACGACGCCCCAGTCATTCAAGTTGAAGGGCCGGGGCCGGCCGATCACGATCACCGGAAACGGCGTGAGCAAGACCATCACACCCGATCGCGATCAAGTGGTCGACCTCGTTCCTTGAGGGCGAGATGATCTCACGATCCATTTGATCAGTACTGCGGCGCCCCCGAAAACTGGACGCGGAGGATCCGCATCGGCACGCTGACCTCATTGATGTCCTCGCCTCCGGGAGCCGTAGCGGCTGCGCGCTGCGTTCCCTGTCTCAAGTTATTCGCAGAGACCCTGTTCGTCGACGATGGCTCGCGCCACGGCGACGAGGTCCAGACCGCCATGCTGCGGCTCGAGTTCGATTACGGTGGCCGCAAGATCCGCGCGACCGCGCCCGGGATGGCCGGCCGCGATCGCGATGCCGAGCTGCAGGCCTGCCGCGTGCTCGAGGGCCTGGGCGCGATCGAGCTCGCGCACCTCGATGACTGCGCGGTCAGTCCCGGTGCCGGAGTCGACTATGTCCTCGCCGTGGATGGCGATGTCCACGCGATGTGCGCGTTCGGTGCGCATGCCCTGCCGCAGCTCCGCGCGATGGGCTGGCGAGTCGATGTCGATCCCGAGTACCCGTGGCAGATCGTTCCCACCGAGGCGCCGCTCTACACCAGCGCGCTGCCGGACCCCGAGCGGCCTGACTGGTTCGGCCTCGAGCTCGGGATCGAGATCGAGGGTCACCGGATCGATCTGTTGCCCGCGCTGCTCGAGCTGCTCGATACCGCCGGCGATCTGACCTCGCTCACCCGATCGTCGCGCCGCTGCGTCGCCGTGCGCGTCGACGAGCGACGCTGGCTGCCGGTGCCGCCCGCCCGGTTGCGCCTGCTCGCGAAGGTGCTGTGCGAGCTGTATCGCGAGGGCAACAAGGTACGCGCTCCGGCGATCCGCGCGCCGTTGATCGCCGAGCTGTGCTCGACCTTGCACGATGGTGCACGCCCGCTGCGCTGGGTCGGTGACACCAAGATCCGCGAGCAGGCCTATGCGATGGCGATGGGGCCGCGGCGCACAGCCGGTGTGGTCGCACCCGAGACGCTGTGCGCCGAGCTGCGTCCGTATCAGCGCGATGGCGTGGCCTGGCTGCAGCACCTGCGCGAGCACGGTGCGGGCGGGATCCTCGCGGACGACATGGGCCTCGGCAAGACGCTGCAGACGATCGCGCACGTCCTGATCGAGAAGGAGCAGGGGCGGCTCGATCGCCCCGCGATGATCGTCACGTTGACCTCGCTGGTCGGCAACTGGCAGCGCGAGCTGACGCGGTTCTCGCCGACGCTGAAGGTCGCCGTTCACCACGGCGCCGATCGTCACATTCGCCAGCACAAGCTGGGCAGTCACGACGTCATCATCACGACCTATCCGATGGTCACTCGCGATCGCGACGAGCTCGCGAAGCTCCCGCTCCATCTGCTGGTGCTCGACGAGGCGCACGCGGTTAAAAACCACGATGCGCTCGCGGCCGAGGCGGTGCGTGCGCTCGATACGCGCAACAAGGTGTGCCTGTCGGGCACGCCGATCGAGAATCACCTCGGCGAGCTGTGGTCGCTGCTGGACTTCCTGAACCCCGGGCTGCTCGGTCATCGCGAGGAGTTCTCGCTGCAGTTCCGTCAGCCGATCGAGGAGAGGGGCGACAAGGTCCGGCTCGAGGCGCTGCGCGATCGCGTGCGCCCGTACATCCTGCGCCGCACCAAGGATGTCGTCGCGCCCGAGCTGCCGGCGAAGACGCTGCTGATCAACGCGGTCGAGCTGACCGGTGCGCAGCGCGAGCTCTACGAGAGCATCCGTGTCGCGGCGCACGCCGACGTTCGCCAGCACATCAAGGCACGCGGCATGTCGGGCTCGACGATCCAGATCCTCGATGCGCTGCTCAAGCTGCGCCAGGTGTGCTGCGATCCGCGCCTCGTCACCTCCGAGGCTGCGCGCGGCGTGGAGACGAGCGTGAAGCTGACAATGTTGCTCGACATGGTGAGCAACCAGCTCGAGGACGGCCGCCGGATCCTGATCTTCTCGCAGTTCGCGCGGATGCTCGGCCTGGTCTCCGAGGGCCTGCTCGCGAAGGGCATCGGCCACGTCACGTTGACCGGCAACACGCCGGATCGTCAGAAGCCGATCGACGCGTTCCAGAACGGCCGGGCCGACGTGTTCTTGATCAGCCTCAAGGCGGGCGGGGCGGGGCTCAACCTGACCGGAGCCGATACCGTGATCCACTACGATCCGTGGTGGAACCCGGCCGCGCAGGCGCAGGCAACCGATCGCGCGCACCGGATCGGGCAGACCAAGCCGGTGTTCGTTCACGATCTGATCGTGGCGGGCTCGGTCGAGGAGCGAATGCTCGGACTGCAGCGCCACAAGCGCAAGCTCGCGGACGCGATCCTCGACAAGGGGAGCAACGCCGCCGGCGCGCTCACCGAGCATGACGTCGACGACCTGCTGTCGCCGTTGCCCGGGTGATTACTGGAAGATCGGCGCGTTGGTCGCGACCGCGGCGCCAAACCAGCGAACATTGCCCGACGAGAGATCCGTACTCGCACCCGTACTCGAGTCGATCGAGATTATCTTGCCGCTGTTGACGGTCGCGCCCTCGTCAACGAAGCCATAGACCTTCCCGCCCCAGAACCCGAGGCCGAAGATGTGGTCGTGCATCGTCGCATAGGGCAGTGGCGTCGCCTTCCAGCCGTTCGCCGGATCGATCTTCGCGAGGTAGTCGTTGAGCTCTGTGCCGACGTTGACGGTCGCGAAGGTGCCGAACCCGCGGATCCCGATCAGATCACCGCTCGACACGATCTTCTGGGTGCCCTTCATGCCGTAGCTGCCGATCTTGGTGGCCGAGCCGACCATCGGATCGATCTTGAACACATCGCCCTGGTCGTTCGCGGAGACCAGGATATCGAGGCTCGAGTTCATCGGATCGGGCACGTACGACAGGCTGGTGAATCCCTGTGCCGATAACGACAGATCCTTGATCAGTGTCGCTGCACCGGTCGCAGGGTCGATCGAGTACAGCTTGTCGCGCGTGATGCCGACCATGTGATCGTCCTTGTCGATCGCGAGGTCGGTCATGCTCTGCGTGCCGATACCGGCCATCGGACCGATCGGCATTGCCGCGAAGGTCTGCGCGTTCACGCGGTACAGGGTGCCGCCGCTGTGGGCGTAGACCCGCGACATGTCGACCGCGGGAGGACCGTCAGCACCCGGGATGATGGGAGCATCGGGAGCGTCGGGACTCCCGGTGTTCTCGCGGCCCGCCGGTGCGCACGCCGCCAGTACACAGAAGGCCAGGAAAATCCTCATAGGGCGCGGACTCTACCCACGCTATGTGACAGAAACATCCGAAATCGATCGCAGGTCGGTCAACCGGAGTGAGAAGCTGGGAATCTCGTTGTGGTGTGGCAGGTTGAGCCACAAACCCCGGGTCCCCATGCCGCCTCCTCCCCCCGTGCCGGATCGTACCGAGACCCTCGCGCCGCGCGAGTCGGCTCGGAACATCGAGCCGGCGCCGGAGGCCGCCGCACCGACGCCTGTGGTGGTCGATGATCCCGAGCGTTACGAGCAGGTCAATGAGCACGCGCGCGGCGGTCTGGGCCGCGTGGTGCGCGCGGTCGACAAGCGCCTCGGTCGCACGGTCGCGGTGAAGGAGCTGCTGCGCCGCAACGATTCGAACGAGGCGAGGTTCATGCGCGAGGCGCTGATCACCGCGCGCCTCGAGCACCCGGGCATCGTGCCGGTCCACGAGGCGGGACGCTGGCCGAATGGCGATCCCTACTACGTGATGAAGCTCGTCGAGGGAACCACCCTCAAGGAGCAGATCTGCGGCTGCAGCTCGCTGCGCGAGCGGCTCGCGCTGTTGCCGCACGTGATCGCGGTCGCTGATGCCGTCGGTTATGCGCACAGCGAGGGCGTGATCCATCGGGATCTCAAGCCGTCGAACATCATGGTCGGTTCGTTCGGCGAGACCATCGTGGTCGACTGGGGCCTCGCTCGCGATCGCAAGCGCGACGTGGCTGACCCCGCCGGTAGGGGGGAACCCGACCCGCTTCATCCCGGCCCGGACGGCGGCGAGTACGTCCCTGCGTCGGGCTCCGGTCCGTGCTCGACGGTCTCGGGCAAGGTGGTCGGCACGCCGGCGTACATGTCCCCCGAGCAAGCGCGCGGGGACCTGGTCGACGAGCGCGCCGATGTCTACGCGATCGGCTGCGTGCTGTACGAGCTGCTCGCGGGCACGCCGCCGCACGCCGATACCACACCGCAGGCCACGCTCGATCGGGTGCTCGCCGGTCCGCCGAAGCCACTGGCCTCCGCCGTGCCCGGAGTTCCGGACGAGCTGGCCACGATCGTCAGCAAGGCGATGGCGCGCAACCCCGACGATCGGTACGCCACCGCCACCGCACTCGCCGAGGATCTGCGCCGCTACCAGACCGGCAAGCTGGTCAGCGCTCACACCTACTCGTGGCGCGCGCTGCTGAGGAAGAAGATCTTGCAGCATCGTGGCGTGGTGACGATCGCGATCGCCAGTGCGATCGCCCTCGGTGCCGTGGGCGTGGAGTCGTTCCGCCGCGTGGTTCACGAACGCAACATCGCCCGCAGCGAACGCGTCCGCACCGAGGACGCGCTCAGCCAGGCCGAGAAGCGCAAGCGCGAGCTGGTCCAGCTCCAGGCGGTCACCGCGCTCCGCAAGGATCCCACCGCCACGCTCGCCTGGCTCAAGACCCTCGAGATCGCCGACGACGAACGCGGCCACGTGCTCGACGTGATCGACGAGGCGCTCGCACTCGGCGTGGCGCGCCACGTGTTCCGCCCGGGCGACTGGGTGTTCGACTCCGTGTTCACCCCCGACGGCAATACGCTCGTCGCTGCGGTGCGCGATGGCAAGCTGCGCGCCTACGATCTGCGCACCGGTCAGGTCCGCATCCTCGGCACCGCGCCGTCTCCCGCGGAGATGATCGAGCTCACCCCCGACGGCAAGTACCTGCTCACCGGTGGCACGCTCGGCGAAGTGATGGCGTGGCCGGTCGGTGGTGGTGAGCCTCATCAGCTGCTCGCGGGCACCGGTCGGATGGTGTCGTCGCTGCAGCTGTCGGCCGATGGCACCCGCGTCCTCGTCGATCGCGACAAGGGCCTGCTCGCGTCGGTCCCGCTCAGTGGCGGCGAGCCCACCTACTACGGCACCAAGTCGTCGCTCAGGACCGCCGTCGCCGCGCGGGATTGGTCGCGCCAGGTCCTCGTCACCGGGCCCAACTCGGTCGCCGCGTACGTCGGGCTCGACAAGCCACTGCGCGAGCTCGGCACCACCGAGAAGGCGATCCAGCACCTCCAGATCTCTCCGGACGGCGATCTGATCGTGGTCCACGATGGCGCCAACGTCTGGGGCGTTCCGTTCACCGGCGGCAAGCTCGAGAAGATCGCGCCTTATGACGGCAAGCTGCTCAGCGTCGAGTGGTCGCCCGACGGCAAGACCCTCGCGCTGTGCGGTCACCGCCACGACATCGTGCTCGTCGATCGCACCACCAACACCACGCGCGAGCTCCGCGGCCACACCGACGCGCTCTACACCGTGGCGTGGAGCAAGGACGGTCGCCGGATCCTGAGCGCGAGTGATGATGGGACCGCGCGCGTGTGGACGGTCGCCGATGGCACCTCCACCGTCCTGCGCGGCCACGACGACGACGTCTACAAGGCCCGGTTCTCCGCCGACGAGCGCCAGGTCGCGACCTCGAGCTTCGACGGCAGCATCCGGGTCTGGACCCTCGATCAGCCCGGCTCGCGCATGCTCACCGAAGGCACCGGCATCGAGACCCTCACGCTCGAGGGAGATCAGGCGCTGGTCAAGACGCGCACCACCGTCGCCCGCTGGAACCTCGCCACCGGTGTTCGCGATGGCCTGTTCTCGTGGGCCGACGAGGCTCACAACCTCGGCCTCACCATCGCCTCGCCCGACGGCTCGCTCCTGCTCGTGCTCGATTCCGACTACTCGATGGAGGTGCGCCGTCGCAGCGGCACGTCGATCAAGCTGACCGGCCACAAGAACATGATCAGCCGCGCCGAGTTCTCGGCGGACAACAGGTACCTTTACACCGCCTCGTACGACGGCACCCTGCGCAGGTGGGACACCGTCACCGGCGCCACCAAGCTCCTGATCGATGGCACCATCGCGGTTCGCGGCTTCGCCCTCGCCGCCGACGGCCGGGTCGCCGCGCAGGTCGCCGACCAGGCCAGGATGATCGCAGCGGATGGCACCAGCACGATCCTCGGCGCGGGCGGCAAGTGGTGCGTGGCCTACGCCGAGTTCGAGAAGGCCCGTGATCGCCTGGTCATCAACCGGTGCGATCACAGCATCGCGCTGGTCGATGGCGCGCACGTCACCGAGCTCGCGGATGGCCTCTACGTCAACCGCGTCGCGACCTCGGCCGACGGCACGCGGATCGCGGGCGCGCTCGGCGATCGCACCGTCAAGGTGTGGGACGCCACCACCGGCAGCCTGCTCACCACGCTGCGCGGGCACACGGACCTGGTGATGGACGTCGCGTTCTCCCCGGATGGCTCGCAGCTCGCGTCCGCCAGCTACGACAAGACGATCCGGATCTGGGAGCTCGCCACCCAGCGCCACCGCATCCTCCGCGGCCACGCGGGCGCCGTCGATCAGGTCAAGTGGCGCGACGCCGCCCACCTCGTCACCGGCTCGCGCGACGGCACCCTCCGGATCTGGGACGTTCCCCCGATGGAGATCCCCTCCGCGGCCGAGCTCGCGGCCCGGCTCTCCGGTGCGACCAGCGCGAACATCGATCTCGATCGCCCGACCACGATGGATGGCTCGGCGGGCTCGTCGTAGGGTCTTGACAGGCCCTGGCCTACCGAATACGACCATCGGCGAGCGGGCGAATAGCTCAGCGGAAGAGCGTCGCCCTTACAAGGCGGTGGCCGCAGGTTCGAATCCTGCTTCGCCCACGAGGCCTTGACAGGGCAGCGTGATCCATCTAGAAACACGCTCCTACCGGCGATCGCGGATCGCTGGTGGAGCTGAAAATCTGATTCTGGAGCGGTAGTTAAGTCGGTTATAACGCCGGCCTGTCACGCCGGAGGCCGCGGGTTCGAGTCCCGTCCGCTCCGCGACTTAACCCACGAG
>JAYUVX010000330.1:0-33928 GCA_043753855.1 Myxococcales bacterium
CCGGTGCATTGGTCGGGCCAGCGCGCCGCGGTCCCGGATCGCAAACACTCCGCGAATTTCCGCGCAAAAACCGTCAGGTCCTCCTCCCGTTCCGCAGCCCTTGCGCAGCCAATTTTTCGCGCACCGCCTGCGCAAACCCGCGGATCGACGCAATCGATGCGCGCATCGAGCCCTGCGTCCGGTCTTTTACCCGGCACGATCTTGGCTAATGATGCGCCCACATGAGGTCAGGTCGGATCCTGGTGGTAGACGACGAGGTCAACGCGCGCACCGCCCTGGCGGAGCTGCTGCGCGACGAGGGGTTCGACGTCGAGACCGCTGCCGATGCCTTCAAGGCACTTGGTAAGTACGAGACGTTCACGCCGCACGTGGTGGTCACCGATCTGAAGATGCCGGGGATGGACGGCATCGAGCTGGTCAAGAAGATCCGGGCATTCGAGGACCCTGCCGCGGTGGTCGTGATGACCGCCTTCGGTGCCGTTGCCTCGGCCGTCGACGCGATGCGAGCGGGCGCCGCGGATTACCTGACCAAGCCGCTGAACTTCGACGAGCTGCTCGTGGTGCTCGACAAGGTGCTGGACGAGCAGGCCCTGCGCCGCGAGACCCGGCAGCTGCGAGTTCGCGTGCGCGACCGCGTGGCGCCCAACAACATCGTGGGCATGAGCCCGCCGATGCAGCGGGTGTTCGAGGTGGTCGATCAGGTCGCGCCGAGCCGCGCAACCGTGCTGATCACCGGCGAGAGCGGTACCGGCAAGGAGCTGGTGGCCAACGCGCTGCACCAGCGATCGAATCGGTCGAATGGTCCGTTCGTCAAGCTCCACTGTGCGGCGCTCGCGGAGTCGCTGCTCGAGAGCGAGCTGTTCGGCCACGAGAAGGGCGCATTCACCGGTGCGGTAGCGGCGAAACCGGGCCTCCTCGAGGCAGCGACCGGCGGGACGCTGTTTCTCGACGAGGTCGGCGAGCTCTCGCTGTCCGCGCAAGCGAAGCTCTTGCGCTGTCTCGACTCGGGCATGGTGCTGCGCGTCGGCGCGACGAAGGCGCGTCCGATCGATGTTCGATTCGTGTCGGCAACGAACCGCGATCTCGTCGATGAGGTCACCCGCGGCTCGTTCCGGAGCGACCTCTACTACAGGATCGCCGGCGTTACCGTGCTCGTGCCTCCGCTCCGACAACGCGCGCTCGAGATTCCGATCCTGGCGAGGCGGTTTTGCGTCGAAGCCGCAGGCGACCTGGGACGCAGCGCTGCGCCGGTGCTCAGCGATGAGGTCAACGATCTCCTGGTTCGCTACGAGTGGCCGGGCAATGTCCGCGAGCTCCGCAATGTCATGCACCGCGCGCTGCTCCTGTGCAGCGGCGAGACGCTCGAGCTTCGCCACCTCCCCGCGCGAATCACGCATCCGGTCGATCTGGCCCGGGCGTCGGCGACCAGCTTCGAGCACATCCCGACCATGCTGCCCAAGGCGAGCGCACCCGCGGCTGGTTGGGCGGAGGCCGCGCCGGCGAATCCACCATCACACCTCCTCGAACTGGCGCATCAGGAGATCCTCGATTCGCTCACGAAGAGCGGAGGCAACCAGACCGAGGCGGCTCGGCTCCTCGGGATCTCTCGCGTCACGCTCGCGAAGCGCCTGGAACAGTACGGGATTCCACGCCCCCGCAAGCGGTGATCACTGCGGTCCCGTGACGATCGCGAGCTCGGTGGTAGCGCCGTCACCGGTCGGGCGAAGCAAGACCTCCTGTCGCCAGCCCTGCTTGAGATCGATGACCTTGGACTGCTGTCCGAGGTCGGCATCGCTGCAAAACAGGCACGAGCGGACGTCCTTGAGGTGCGCATCGATCGTGATCTGCGAGCCGCCTGCCGGCGTGATGCTGAACGTGCCGCTCCCGATCTCGGCTCCCTGGTCGCTCGAGGGCCAAGCCATGCTCTGCTGAACATCGACGGCTTGATCCCGGTCGGTCTTCCACAGGACCCGGCTCTGGCCGGCATAGGTCGCCGACACGGTGCCGTAAACCCGGCGCGACGGTTTATTCCCTGCGGCGACCACGAGGTTTCGCAAGCGCACGTTCGCGGTTCCGGTGTCACTGCAGTTCGGCGCCTCGTAGTCCTGCGACAAGGAGAACGTCGCGGAGGTCGCATCATCGAGATAGGCGAGCTGGAATTCCAGCGGTGCGCCGGGCGAGTCGTTGCTGTAGTTTCCGCCCTTGTTGATGTAGCTGATGACGCCGTCGTAGCTGGTCGCGCCTTGTGCACCATCCCCGCCCGAGCCGCCGTAGATGAACGCCGTGATCGTCGAGGCGTTCACGATGTCGCGGTACTTCTGCGCGATCGATCCGCCAACGGTGACGGGGCCGATCGCCGCTGCGATCGCCGCCTCGAACTCGGTCTTCGACACCGTGCTGGCCGACTCGAAGGTGAGCAGGACCATGCGGCCGTAGACGATCCGAGATACGTAGACGGGGGGATCGTGAGCGGTGAGCTCGTTCTCGATCTTCGCGACGCACACGCGCGACGAGAAGAACTGACTCGGGGCTCTCGGAGGGTCGACGTCGATCGTGTAGTACCGCTGCAGGTAGCGCACGACGTAACGGTGGCGGATGTCACTGCGGCCCCACGAAAACGCGGCCGAAGCGCTGATCGGACCGAAGCCGACGTGGCCACCGATCGCCTTCTCGACGTCAGTTTCGGTTTCCACTCGCGTGATCTTGCTATCGATGTTCGCCGGGGTAGCACCGCTGACGCCCGCACTGAGGATGTCGCGGATCGTCTGCCGATACGTCGACAGGCTCGGGTCGTTCATCGTCGAAGCGACCTTGCTGTTGAGGTTCTCGAGCGACACCGAGAACGTGATCTTCCCGAGCGCGAGCAGGATCGGCTGGAACTCGCCGTGGGTGATGCCGGCGCCGTGCAGCACCGATCCCGGCCACAAGTGCTGGTTCTGGTCGAACGCGCCCACGAAGTTTTGAACGTTCGTGGTGCGAGTGTAGCGATGGTTCTGGCAGCTGCCTCCCGTCCCGCCGGTTGGTCCGTGGTCTGTCACGCCCTCCGCGTCGAGCGGGAGATGCTCGATGTCGCTGATCACCTGATCGAGGTGATCGTGGCAAGCCTCTTCCCCGGTACTACATCCGGTGGCGGACGTCGCGACGAGAGACAGGGCGAGACGTGACAGCGTAGACGTTCGAGGCATGGTCGCGGTCGTTGCCGGATTCGTACCAACGCGCGGACCCGTTCAGAATGCGGCGATCAACCCGAGCGTCGCGTCGAGGTGGACGCCGAGGCTGACCTGCGCATCGCCGACCTTGACGAAGCCCATCGGCATCCCGAGGATCGTTTGCAGCTCGCCGATCAACCGCAGCTTCCCTCGCCCGACCACGTATCCGACCCCGCCGCCGACGAGAAATGGCCCGATCGCCGTCGTGTCGACGGTCCCCCCATTGACCGATTCCGAAAGCGTCACGGATTGCCGGAGGACGCCCCAACCCAGCGACCCGATCAGCTGAAAGCCATCGCCGCGGTCCGTCAGCGCACGACGCACGCGCAGCTGGGCAGCGAGCGCAAACTTGGGGTGCCCGGGCAGATCTGCGCGCAACGGAAGCTCGAGCCGCCCTGCAGCCGTCAAGGCCGTGCGTTCGGAGAACCGGTAGCCGACCTCGAGCAGCATGTGCATCGGCGCCGGCGAGAAGCAGCATGTCACTTCCCGACCGGCGAGCTCCGTGGGGCCAGCGGCATAGCCACCGCCCGTACCGACCCAGAACGCTGCGATCCCACCGGTGTCGTCCGCTCGCGCGCGGTCCACCGGTACCCGCGGACCGGTAAAATAGAGTTTGTCGTCACTCAGCCAGGCAGGGGCGCTGGGCGCCGTGGGGGCGCCCGCCACGGCCACGAGTAGCGGTGAGGTCCTCGTACCGACGCTCGCGAGGACCTCGCCCCGATTCCCGGCTACGGCGATGTAGTACTCGAAGCTCGTCTCGACCAGCGACGCCGATGGCACGGTCGCGAAGAACCTGCAGGCATTTCCTTGAAGCGTATACTTCATGTACTCGGGGGCAAACTTGGTCTTCAAGTAAAGCGACACCCGCCCGACCTCGAGCTCCCGGCCGACCAGCACAGAGAACGTGACGTCGCGACCAAATGGGACTTCGCGCAGCCGCTCGTGATCGAGGCCACTCACCTTCCCGCAGTCTGGCGGCGAACCGCCGGTCGCGGCGAGCCGGGGGGCGCTGCTGCCCGGGGTTGCCGCCGGGCGACCTTGCCGGCGGGCTTGGTCGAACAACGCATCGATCTCGGCCGTTTGATGCATGGGGTCGATCGTGATGCTGGGGTCCGCCCGCACGGCCGCGAGGGCTTCTCGTCGCGCCCGCTCGGCGTCTGTCAGACCGACGTACGCGACCACTGCCAGGTGCATGTGAAGCCGCGCGATCAGCGCCGCATCCGACGTTGGATCGAGCTTGCTTCGAAGTGCCTGTTCCAGAAGGGACGCTGCCCGACGAGCGTCCAGCAGGTCGTAGGCCTCCATCGCTTGACGGTCGAGCTGCTGGACCTTCTTGGTCGGCGAACCGGGGGCTGCGCGACGACGTTCTGCGAGGCCGACGCCGGGACTGCTCATGGCGGCGAGCATCGAGATCGCGAGACCAAGACCGATGCTCGAGAGGGGGCGCATCACTGACCAACCAGCAAGCGACATACCGAGCACGCGGTGGCCTTCGAGTTGCAAAGTTGTCGCTCGATGTCGCAGCGTCCCCCGCCAGAGCCACACGCTGCGTGGCAGGTCATCGTCGTCGATGGCGATGCGGCGACGGGGGCGCTGATGAAAGCCGCCCTGGCAGGTCGCTACCGGGTCGGCGTCGCGACCAGCGGGGCGCAGGCCCTGCGAGATCTCCGCGAACGAGTCGTGCCGCTCGTGATCGTGGGCACCCCAGCGGACATGACGCGGGTCGACCTGGTGAACGCCTTGCGCCGGCCCCCGTATCGCGATCGCACGCGCGTGCTCATCCATGACTCGCTCGCGCAACCGAGCGCCGACGTCGATGGGACCGGCATCTATTTCCGGGTCACCAACGCGATGGTGGCCGGCGACCTCGTGGCGCTCGTGGAGCGGGCCCTCACGTCACTGCCCGCCGCCGATCTGCTGACAGCTCGCGACCGGTCCGACATCGCCCGCGACGCCGTCGAGCTCGGAACCAAGCTGGCGCAGCAGACCACCGTCGAGACCATGACCGACGTCATCGTCGAGACAGCCACGGCCGTGCTCCAGGCGAGTCGCGTGATCTGCTGGTTGTACGACGAGGAGGGCGGTCAGCTCTGGGACCATCGCTCGGGACGCGAGGTCAAGGCGACGCGCGGCGTGGTGTCATACGTCGCGCGTACCGGCGGGCAGCAGCTCGTTGCGTCCGCGAAGACCGACCAGCGGTATCACGCCGCGATCGACGATCCCCGCGGAGGCGGCGACGAACGCCTGCTGGTCCAGGCGGTCGCAGCACCCGACGGCGAGGTCCACGCCGTACTGGTGGTCGTACGAGATCCGGAGCTGCCAGCTTACACGCCCGCGGACTGTCAACGCGTGCGCGCGATCGCCGACCAGTGCGGCGCCGGGTTCCATCGCATCGCGCTCGGCGCGCTTGCGCGGTCGGTCGCCCGGGATGACGGTGAGGTCGATGCGCGTGGTGGCCTGTTCCGTCAGCAGGCGATCGATGCGGCAGATGCGAACGAGGCGATCGGCCAGATCATTCGCATCTCTCCGCCCTGGCTCTCGACGCTGTACCGCGCGCTGCTCGGATGCGCGGTGTTGACGGTGCTCTACATGGCGATCGGAAAGATCGACCAGTACAGCGAGGGCGTGGCCGTCGTCCGGCAAGGTGGGCGCACCGAGGTCGCGGCGTCGGCGAGCGGCGCGGTCACCGACGTCCTCGTCGAGGCCGGAGCGAACGTGCGAGCTGGCGACCTGCTCGTCCGACTGTCGGCGATCGACGAGGCCAACGCGCTCGCTGCGGTCCAGCGCAACTTCGACACGCAGCTGAGGGAACGTCTGCTGCGACCCGGCGACGACACCAGCAACGCCTCACTCAGCGCGCTGCGCCGAGACCTCGACGCGGCGCGAGCGCGGCTGGCGCAGCGAGAGATCCGGGCCGCGAGCGAGGGCGTCGTCACCGACGTCGCGGTGCGGACGGGACAGCATGTCGAGCCGGGGAACGTCATGATGGCGATCGCCTCGGAGCACGCCTCGCTCTCGGTGGTCGCCTTCTTGCCCGGCGGAGACCTTCCTCAGCTCCATCAGGGAATGGGGCTGCGGCTCGAGCTGACGAACTACCGCTACGCATATCAAGATCTGATGATCGACTCCGTGAGTGATGGCGTGATCGGCCCGACCGAAGCCAGACGCTATCTGGGGCCACAGCTGGGGGATGCGCTCCAGATCTCCGGGCCCGTGGTGCTCGTGCGCGCGCATCTGCCGGCGACCTCGTTCGAAGCTGATGGCAAACACTACGACTTTCACGATGGGCTGAGTGGAACTGCGTTGGTTCGTATCCGGCGCGACTCGATCATTGCCAGTATCTGGCCGGGCTTCAAGGAGCTGTGACGTGAGCGAAGTCAAGCGCGGCAAGTACCTACCGCCTGCACCGACGGCCGGGCGATTTCCAGCACTGCGTGCACTCGGCTGGCGCGCGAAGCGTCGCCGGATCCCGTTCATCCAGCAGCTCGAAGTCGCGGACTGCGGCGCGGCGTCACTTGCGATGGCGCTGCGCCTCCACGGCCAGGACATCAGCCTGGATCAGGCCCGTCAAGCGATCGGACTGGGCCGCGACGGCAGCTCCGCGCTGCGCATGATCCAGAGCGCCGAGACTTTCGGGTTTCGTGGCAAGGGCGTGCGCCTCGACCTGAACGAGCTCGATCATCTCCCGGCCGGCGCCATCCTGCACTGGAACCTGAATCACTGGGTCGTGTTCGAGAAGGTGTCGCGAAAGGGCGTGACGATCGTCGATCCCGCGCTGGGACGCCGCACGGTCTCGCTCGATCAGTTCGGGAGGTCATTCACGGGCATCGCGCTACTCCTGACGCCCAGCGCGGAGTTCAAGCCGATCAGGGCGAAGCGCGAGGGTGTCTGGGCCTACGTCAAGATTCTGCTGGCACAGCGCGGCCCGCTGCTGCGACTGACCCTGCTGTCGATCCTGTTGCGCGTCATCGCGCTCGCCGTTCCCGTGATGACCGCGTTGGTGGTCGATCGCGTCATCCCGCGCGGAGACACGCACCTCCTCGTCGTGCTCGGCGTTGGCCTGCTCGGCATCGTGGCGTTCAGTGCCCTCTCCGAGACGGTGCGTGGCCTCGTGTTACTCGAGTTGAGTACGCAACTCGACACCCGACTCACCCTGGGCTTCCTCGACCACCTGGTCAATCTTCCCTATAGCTTCTTCCAGACCCGATCCTCGGGCGATCTGATGACTCGCATGAACAGCAGCGAGCGGATCCGCGACATCCTCACATCCAGCACGTTGTCCACCGCGATCGATGGGACGCTCGCGCTCGCATATCTCGTCTTGCTCTTGCTCGCAAATGTCGGCCTCGGAGTGCTGGTGCTTGGCCTCGGTGTCGCGCAAGCGATGCTGGTTTTCGGGACTCGCAATCGTGTTCACGAATTGATGACGAGCCAGCTGGAGAGTCGTTCGCAGTCGCAAGGCCTCCTCGTGCAGATCATCGGTGGCATCCAGAGTTTGAAGACAGCCGGCGCAGAGCGAGCCGCGGTCGAGCGGTGGTCGAACCTGTATACGCGCTCGCTCAACGCATCGCTCGAGCAGAGCCGGCTGCAAGCCGTGATCGACGGCCTTCGGTCCGCGCTCGCGGTCGGGAGTCCACTCGCCGTGATCGTCTACGGTGCGGCGCAGACCATCTCCGGCTCGATGACCTTGGGTTCGATGCTCGCGCTGAGCTCGCTGGCCGGCGCGTTCCTGGTGCCGTTGTCGGCGCTGGTCGCGAATGCGATGCAGCTCCAGACGCTGCGGAGCTACCTCGAGCGGATCGAGGACGTCCTCGAGCAGAGCCCCGAACAGGACCCGGACCAGCGGCGCACCACGCCTACGTTGCAGGGTGCGATCGAGCTCCGCAACGTATCGTTCCGGTACAACGCGTCGGCGCCCCTCACGATCAAGAACGTCTCCTTGAAGATCGAAGCCGGCATGACAGTCGCGCTCGTCGGCCGCTCGGGATCCGGGAAGTCGACACTCGCGAACCTGCTACTGGCGCTCTATCTGCCCACCGAGGGTGCGATCACCTACGACGGACATGACCTGAAGGAGCTGGACTTGAGAGCGGTCCGGAAGCAGCTCGGGATCGTGCCGCAGACCCCGTACATCTTCTCGACCTCGGTGCGCGAGAACATCTTGTTGAACGATCCGTCGCTGTCGATGCGCCGCGTGATCCGCGCGGCTCGCAAGGCGGCGGTGCACGACGACGTCATGAAGATGCCCATGCAGTACGAGACCGTGCTGTCGGAAGGCGGCGGCTCGATCTCCGGAGGGCAGAGGCAGCGACTCGCACTCGCGCGCGCCCTGGTTCACGAGCCAGCGGTGTTGTTGCTCGACGAGGCCACGAGCGCCCTCGATGCGTCCACCGAGGCCGAGGTGATGAAGCACCTCGATGCGCTTCCCGCGACGAGGATCGTGATCGCGCACCGGCTCAGCACGATCCGCAGAGCGGACCTGATCGTCGTCGTCGAGGATGGCATGGTGGTCGAGACAGGAACCCACGACACGCTCGTGGCGGCAGGCGGATATTACGCCAAGCTGGTCTCAGCCCAGACCCAGCTCGGAGGATCCAGCCCCCCGCATGCCGGCGAATCAGCAGCGGAGCCACGCTTGCGATCGGTTCCCCCGAGCCGTCCGCCACAGCGTACGTCCGCAGCTCACGCCCCCACCGCAGCTCACGCCCCCACCGCGGCTCACGCCCCCACCGCGGCTCACGACCCCACTGCGGCTCACGACCTCGAGCCGACGGTGTCGGCGGCGCCGCCAGCGCAACTCCGCGCGCGTGCTCCGGTCCGCCTCGCACCGCGTCCATCCGTGGCTCACGACCCCGAGCAGACGGTGTTGTCCGCGCCACCCGTGCAACTCATCGCGCGATCGCGATCCGAAGGGCCGGTGGCGTCGCGGCGCACGGTCATCCCGGTTGCAGACGCGGATCTCGAGGTCACGCTCCTCGACCAGGAGCTCCTGGTCGACGACAACACGGACGCCCACGAGCGGCTCGCCGTCGTGGCCGCAGGCCCGGGCTACGAGGTCCTGCGATGACGCGCACGCCATCTGCGATCGCGGCACTCATCGTGGTGGTCGGAGTGGTGGTCGGAGCCACGCTCGGACTCCCCGCGTGCGGTAACTCGGCCTCGCCGCCTGCCGATGCGCCACCACCGCGTCCCGCACGCGTCGCTCCATCGCCGGCGGCCATCGGATACACCGGCGTGGTGGCCGCCGCCGAGTCGGTAGATCTTGCACCCCAGATCTCGGGCCAGCTCCGCGAGCTCGTGGTCGGTACCGGCGACGTCGTCAAGCTGGGTGACGTGATCGCGACGATCGACGACAAGCAGATGAGGGACGAGCTCGCGATGGCGACGGCAGATCTCCGCGCCGCACAGGCGAACGTCGCGGCGGCGGCCGCGGGCGCGAGCGCCACGGACCGACGGCTGGCCAACGAGCAGACCCTGTACGAGCAAGGCTTCAGCGGAGGCGGAGCGCTCGACAGTGTGCGCTCGACCGCGAACCAGCAGCGCGCCGCGACCGCCAGCGCGTCTGCGCTCGTCGGAGAACGTCAAGCTCGGCTCGCGAGCCTGCAGCGCCAGATCGGGGCGACGACGTTGCGTGCGCCGTTCGCAGGGCGGGTCTCCGTTCAGTTCGAGAAGGTCGGCGCGATGGTCGGGCCCGGCAAGCCCGTCGTGCGCATCATCAACCCGACGATCTTGTTGGTCCGCTTCGCGGTACCCTCCGAAGAGGCTCGCCTGCTGAATCTCGGCGATGCGGTACGCGTCGATGTCGATGGCGCCACGACGCCTGTCGGCGCGGTCGTGCAGCAGATCTCGCCGGAGCTCGACCCAGCGACGGGGCTCGTGTTCTGTGAGGCGAGGCTCGATACGGTCCCGCGGGACGGCACGATCACGCCGCGTAGCGCGGCGCGCGTTCACCGAGTCGCCGCTGGCGTGCGTGTGATCGCGGCCGCCGCGATCGCGAACCCGCCGGTGCCAAGCGACGCCGGGACCAGCGACGCCGTGCCAAGTGACGCCGGGACCAGCGACGCCGTTCCCGCCGACGCCTCGGTCGCCGCCGTCGAGGTTGCCGACGCCTCGGTCGCCGCCATCGAGGTTGCCGACGCCGAACCCACGTCGCCTTCGCCCGCGAAGCCGAGAACCCGAAGCAAGCGGCCGATCAAGGCGGACGAGCCGGGGTTCCTTGCGATCGGCTCGAGCCCCGCGACTGTCATCTGGCTCGACGGCGTCAGTACCAACCTCCGGACCCCGCAGCAGCATCTGCCAGTCAGCGCGGGTTCGCATCGCATCGCGCTCGCTGACCTCGACGGAACGATCCGGTTTCGCTTGCAGGTGCGGATTCAACCCGGGCGCACCACGCGTGTCGTTCGCAAACGAGAGCCGTGATGATGCCCGCATACCTCCGGATCTCGGCCGCGATCTTTGCGTGTGTCGCCGCGCTGACCTCGGGCGTGGCCGCGGGCGACGACGGATCCGGACCCGCCAATCCTCGGAGACACACGGTGACGCTGGAACAAGTCCTCGAGGTGACCGTGCAGCGCAGTCCCGGGATGTTGCGCCGTGCGCTGCTGCAGGGCGCGGCGGATGCAGATGCGACGGCCGCCAACACGACGGCGGACACGCGCGTCGATGGTTCGTTCGACGTCGGCGCGAGCCGGTCGAAGGTCGTGCAGCCGGCCAACGTGCCAGTCCTCCCGTCTGCCACGGATGGGCTCGCGACGACGCTCCGGCTCACGCGCGAGCTCCCGTGGGGGACCGTCGTCGAGGTCGACGGCTCGTTCGCCGTCCGCCGAGAGAGCTACGATGCCGACTCCCGGTTGACGACGTATCGCGCGACCACGCGCGCGGGGCTGATGCAGCCGCTGCTCCGCGGGTTCGGTAGCTATGGTGCGACGGCGGAACGCACGCGCGCCGCTGCACATCGAGACACCGTTCGAAGCGAGCAAGATCTCGCCGGTGTCGAGACCGTCCACGAGGTGGTCGTGGCGTACTGGGAGCTGGTGTATGCGGTCGACACGACGAAGATCTTGCGGCAAGCGCTGGTGCTCGCGAGCGAGCAGCGTGAGGCAACCGTGGCGCGCGTCCGCGCGGGACAGCTCCCCGCGCAGGCGATCGACGAGGTCGATGTCGCCGTGACCCTGCGGGAGGAGGCGCTGCTCGTCGCACAGCAAGACACGTCGCGTCGTTCGATGACGCTGCGCCGGGTGGTGGGCCTCGAGGTCGGTCCGGACAGCGTCGATCTCGTTCCGCTCGATGTGGCGAGCACGGCCGTGACCGCAGAACCCGAGGTCGAGGTGGAGATCGCACGCGCCCTCGATGGGAACCCGAAGATCCAGGTGCTGCGCGCGCAAGGGCGCGAGTCCGCGGTCGATCTCGAAGTCGCGCGTGATCGGTTCTTGCCTCGGCTCGACGTCTCGATCTCCGCGCAGATCGAGGGCGACGACGAGGCGTCGGGTCTCAAAGCATTCTCCGATATCGGCCAGGCAGACCGCTACGACGTCAAGGCGGGCCTCGTGTTCTCGCTCCCCCTCGGGCGAACGGCGGACTCGGGCCGCGTGCAGGGTGCGCAGCACCGCGTACGCCTCGCGAAGCTCGAAGGCGCCGAGCTCCGCGCGGAAATCACACAGCGCGCGATCGAAGCCGTCCAGGCGCTCTGGCTCTCGCGCAAGCGGATCGAGGTCCTGGAGAAGTCCGAGGACTTCGCGCTTCGCGCGCTGCGTGGTGAGCGTGCGAGGTTCCTGGCCGGCCAGCTCTCCAACTTCGAGGTGTTGCGTCGTCAGGACCAACTGGTCGAGCTGCGGCTTCGCCGCGCGCGTGCCCAGGTCGATCGGATGATCGCGGCCACCAACCTCGACGTGGTCACCGGGCGCCTCCTCGCCAGCCACGGGATCGCGCTCTCGACGGACCAGGAGAGTCGCATGCGCGTTCGAAGCCAGCCGTGACGGGCCGCGTCGATGAGCCAGCCGATGCCGAGCAGCTGGCGACAGCCGGAGGTCGCGAGCAGCGAGATCCGCGGCGCGAGCGGCATCGCCATCGCCAGGCCGGCGCGCGCATACCGATATGTGACCGAGATGCACTCTTGGTCTCCCCCCTCCCAGAACATCACCCCATTATTCGGTGTGCAGGAGTCACGCAGCCAGACCTGCTCGACGTCAACACTCTTCCACCTGGATTCCTCTCGACGCTCAAGCCGGAGCCGGCGGCGCAGGCTCGCGTGGAAGAGCTTACTCTCGACCACGATCGCGTCTCGCTCCGCGCGAAGCACGATTCCGCGTGAGCTCAGGGAGACGCCCGTAGCGACGTTTGCGGGCGCGGTCGGAGGCCTATGCACGTGATCGAGAAGCTCTGGACTGCGGGCGAGTGCATCTGCCAGGAAGGCACTCAGCCGCTCCGCGACTGGATGGATGCGCAGAAGGATCACCTGTACGCTGGCCAAGCGACGTGATCATCGCCGCGCTGTGCCAGCGCCGCCACGCCATCGCACCCACCGGTCCCGGCAACAAGGGAAAGTGCGCCGCCTGCTCGGCGTGATCCGCGATCTCGAGAAGCGCGTCGCCAAGATGCCCTACGGCAAGCTTAACGCTTTGGACCTTGAGCTCGGCACGGGCGCTGTCGAGGGCGCTGTGAAGAACCTCATCGGCAAGCGCTGCGACCACGGAGGCATGCGCTGGATCAAGGAGCGGGTCGAAGCCATCGTGCAGCTGCGCTGATCGAAGCCAACGGCGACTGGGACCGGTTCGTCGCGTTCGTTCACGATCGCATGCGCGACGATGCGCTACGCGACGGCACACGACTTCGCTTGCAGTCCTCTACACCTGCCGCGCTGCCGGCGATCCTCAAGGCGGCATGACATGGGCCGATCACCACGACCAATCGCATGAATGGACAACCCCGCAGCGTCGAGCAGCCCCACGACACCGTTCGCGATCGACAAGGCACGACGGGCGTGGAGATCATCCGCGAAGATCTTCTCGACCGTCTCGGCAACCTGGGTGGATTCTTCACGAAGCGCGACATCACTCGGCGGTTCAGCATGCCGTCGGAAAAGACACGGGATAACCGAAATTCCACCCTGGCCGAGAAAAAATCCGGAAGCGGTTCGATCACCTCGTCGCGGGCGGCGAAGTACAACGTGCCATCGGCGGCCAGGATCGGTGCAGAGAGGCCGTAGCGGTCCGGGACTTCGGTGATGGTTGTGCCGACGCCCGTCACGGGGTCGACCCGCATGACCTTGATGGCGCGCCCCTGCGTGGTGGCATAGTCGCTCGACATGAGGAGGAGGCTGCCGTCCACGTCGATGACCGGCGCCGAGGTCGCGGCGAAGGCGTTGGCCGAACGGTCCGGGATGCGCCGCCAGCGAAGCGCGCCGTCGCGGTCGAAGGCGCAGAGGACGTTCCAGTCGTTGTCGCCGGACATGCCCGTACCGCCCGCGTAGATGACGTCGGCGCCGGATGGGTCGCGGCCGACCGCGAGCTCGTTGTCTTCGGCTCTCGCATAACACGTCGCCGCCTGTGCCCACTTTCGCGCCAGCGGCGTGGCGCTGGCGAGTGGCGCGAACGCCTCGACTCCGCTCGAGGTCGAGACATACAGGGGATCCGTCAGCGCCCAGGACCGGGGGCTTTGAAAATCCGCCGTAGCTCTTCGGGTAGGTCGTCGAAGCGAGCGGCGCGCCGAGGCCCCGCGGGAGCGCCCACACCGTGGCCAGAGTGGCATTGCTCGCGCTGGATCGGGTGGCAACGTAGACGGTGCCATCGGCGCCGATCGCCGCCGCCGGTGAGACGTATGCCTGGTCCTCCGGCGCTGGCCAGCTGGCGTACAGCGACAGGTCGCTGGCGCGGAAGGCATAGACATAGGCTCGATACGCCCGGTTGAAAGCATTGATGACCGTGCCGTCGTGGTTGCCATCACTCGTGAGGTAGACCAGCACCTCGCCATTGGGGCCGGGGCCGAGGACAGGTGAGCTGTCCTCGCCGCCGCCGGCTTGCGGGATGTCGATCGCGCTGGCGCTGACGGCGTGAGTCTGAGGATTGACCCCCACGAGCTTGTACTTCGCGGTCGAGGCGCTGTTGGGAAAATACGCCATGGCGTAGATCGTTCCGTCGGCGCCGAGGGCGAGCGACTGGCCGCGAGTGGCGAGCTGCGCGCCCTGGATGCCGGTGTCCCATTTCTTGTCGAGGACGAGCGTCGGCCGAAACGCGAAGTCCTTGTTGGCCGTCGTCACGGCGTTGACGGCCAGCGACGTCGACACCGTCGCTGACTGCTGGGCGGTGCCGTTCTGCACCACGACGGACGCGGAGGTCGCGGTCGCGCCGTTCTGGATGGCGAAGGCGTGCGCGTAGCGGCCATCGACTCCGGTCGTCAAGGCGACATTGGTGTAGCCGCCGGCGGCGTTTTGCACGCCCCCGAGTCGAACGTCGGCCCCGGCGATGGGGGCGCCGGTCTCGGTGCGGATCACGCCGCTGAGGAGCAAGGTCGTGGGCGTGACGCTGAGATCCCGCGCGACGAGCTGCGGCGGGCCGGTCGGCGGACCGACAGGGGCGACGGCGACGCCGCCGAGCTCGAGCTGGCCGACCCCGCTGACCACGTAGCGGACGGTGAAGGCCACGTTGCCATCGATCACGAGGTCACAGCTGTAGGTCCCGTCGCTGGCGCTGCTGCCGCCGCACGCCGGGGTGCTGGCGCTGTCCCGGAAGATCTGGACATACGCGCCGGGCACGCCCTGGCCGCCGGCGAGCGCGTTGCGGACCGCGCCGGCGAATCGGTACGTGCGCCTGGTAAAGACGATGTTCTGGACCCGCTCGTTGGTGGTGCCTGCGGTGAAGGCGCCGAGGGGAGCGGTCGCCTCGGCGACGCTGGTGCCGCCTGGGCCGTAGAGCGCGGCGCGATAGGTGATCACGGTGGTCGGCGGGGCGTCGTCAGGGAGCACGAGCTCGGCGGAGAAGTTGCCACTCGCGTCGGTGAGGACCGGCGCGGTCGATTGCTGGGCCCAGCTGACGACCACCGAGACGCCGGACGGAATTCTCACGCGCGGTCGCGATGCGTCGCGATCGTCACGAAACGGCGATCAGCGGTCCGGCCAGGCGTGACGCGCGCGCGCCAGCGCCTGCGCACTCTCGCGCAACAGGGCGGGGTCGAGACCGGGGACGATCAGGCGCACGGAAGTTGCGCTGGCGCACGCCTGCACCGCGGCCGCGCCCTCACCGAGCTCGCCGTGTGCGGCGCACATCACGAGCAACGCCTCCGCGGTGGCGAGAGGCGCGCTGCGGCCGAGGCGCGTCAGCAAGGTGCTGGCGGCCTCGGCGCGGGTGAGCGCTTCACGACCGCGGCGGCGGGCGAGTGCCACGCGCGCCAGCTGCAGCTCCGCGTTCGCGACCTCCACCGAGGTCGCGCCGAACAGCCGGGTCTGCGCGGCCAGGGAACGGGTCGCGATCGCCATCGCCGCGGCGTGATCGTGGCGCGCGAGGAGCTCCGCGGTCGCGTCGGCCAGGCAGCCAGCGACCAGCTGGTCCGCGTCTTGACCCAAGCGCTCGAGTGAGGTCAGCGCGGCCCGTCGGAGCGCGATCGCGTCGTCCACCTGGCCGCGGGTCGCGAGCAGGGTCGCCTCGTTGCAGTCGAGGGCGATCACCTCGGGGTGACGTGCGCCCTGGCTCGCGGACAGGATCGCGCGCGCGCGGCGGGTCAGCGCGAGCGCCTCGTCGATGCGGCCCTGCCGCAGCAGCACGAACGCCAGGTTGATGAGCGGAGGCGCGACCTTCACGTGCTCCGGCCCGAAGCTCGCCGCGCTGATCGCGAGCGCGCGCCGATAGACCGCCTCGGCAGGCAAGAGCAAGTCCTCGCCCGCGAGCAGGTTGCCGAGGCCGTTGAGCGTGGGCGCGAGGCTGACGTGGTCGGGGCCGTACGCCGCCGTCTTGATGGCGAGGGCGCGGCGACTGGCGGTGATGGCCTGCGCGGTTCGCCCGAGGGCGGCATCGTAGGCCGCCTGGTTCCCCAGCGCGGCGGCGATGCGCGGATGGGTTTCTCCGTAGGCCGCCTCGAGCAGCGTCAGCGCGCGGGCGTTGTCGGCGGCGGCGCCGGCGAGGTCGCCGAGGGTGAAGCGGGCGCGCGCGCGGTCGGCGAGCGCCGACGCCAGCTCGGGGTGATCGGCGCCGAGGCTGCGCTCCTCGAGCTCGAGCTCGCGCTCGAACGCGCTGGCCGCCGCGCCCGCGCGCCCCCGCCGCAGCTCGATGCTGCCGATCGCGCTCGCGAGCTGGGCGTCGAGCTGCGTCACGCCGCGCAGGCCGCGCAGCCGGGCGCGGGCCTGCTCCGCGATGGCCAGCCCGTCGTCGGTGCGGCCGCCGTCGACGCCGACTACCTGCACCAGGCCGACGAGCGCGCGCGCGGCCAGCAGCGGCGCGTTCGCGGCGTCGGCGACCTGGCGCGCCTGACTCAGGTCCCGCTCGGCCGCGGCCGGTTCGTCGAGGAGCCAGGCCGCTTCGCCGGCCGCGACCAGGGCCTCGGCGTGCAACGCGGAGTCGGCGGCGCCGGCGAGCCCGACCGCGCGATCGGCCAGGGCACGCGCCGCTCGATACCCGCCGAGGGCGCGGTGTGCGCGGCTCAACGCGAGCACCGCGCGGACCACGCTGGCCGCGGGCGAGTCGTCGACCGCGCCGGCGCCGGCGAACAGGAGCGCCGTGGCCGCGTCATCGAGGCAGGCGGTCGGCGCCTCGAGGCCGCGGACGGCGGTGACCGCGCGCTCGACGGTCGGCCGGTCCGCCACGACGAGTAGATTGGTGAGCGCGGCCAGCTCGGCGCGTCGGGCGTGGAGGCAGCGCCGCCGCCGTTCGGCGAGGGTCGTGTCCGCGGGCGGGCTAGCGCCGATCAGCGCGCGCCAGGTGCTCGCGTAGTCGTCGAGCCCGCGCACCACCCGGCGGGCCCCGTCGGCGGCGAGCGGCGAGCCCGAGGCCGCGAACGCGGCGGTGACCGCGCGCGCTTGCGCCGGGTCCCACGTGCCGGCGAGCGTCGCGTCGTCCGCGGGCGCGGTGCCTCCGTCGCGCCAGGACAGCGCGGCGCCGGCCAGCGCGATGCCGAGGATCGCCACGACCGGCGCCGCCCAGCGCGCCGCACGACCCGGATGCGTGGCAGCCTCGATCGCCGCGAGCAGCGCCGTCATGTCCGCGTGCCGCGCGGCCGGCGCCACGGCGAGACCGCGCGTGAGCGTCGCGCGCAGGCGCGCGGGCGGCGCGTGTAGGGCCTCCAGCGCCACCCTGCAGAAGGCGAACTGATCGGCGCGGGCGTCGAGCTCGTCCCCTGCGCGCTGCTCGGGGGCCATGTACGCCGGCGTGCCGACCAGGCCGGTCGCGGACGCCCGATCGCGGGTCGTCGCGGCTGCCGCTTCCGGCGGGGCCAGGCCGCGCGCCTGGGGCATCGCGCCGGCCGCGGCGACCAGGCCGAAGTCGCTTACGCGGGTACGGCCGTCGCGGCCGACGAGGATGTTGGCCGGCTTGACGTCGCGATGGACGAGGCCGGCGGCGTGCGCGGCGGCGAGCCCGCGACCCGCCTGCACGAGCACGTCCAGGATCTCGTCAAGCGCGCGGGGCTGCTCGGCAAGCCAGGCGGCGAGCGTCTGCCCGTCGATCAGCTCCATCGTGAGGAACACCCGGCCATCGGCGCTGCCGACATCGTGGATCGCGACGACGTTGGGCGCGGACAGCCGCGCCAGCGCCTGCGCCTCGCGCACCAGGCGATTCTGCACGCCTGGCGCGTCGGCCAGGTCGCGGCGCAGCACCTTCAAGGCGACGCGGCGGTCGAGCTCGGGATCCTGCGCCTCATAGACCACGCTCATGCCGCCCGCGCCGAGCCAGCGCACGACCTGGTAGCGCCCGAACCGATGGCCCGTGAGGTCTTCGTCGCCGTTCTCGTGCGCGAGCCGCGCGGCGAACAGGCGATCGGTCGAGTGGGCCAGGGCCGCGCAGCGCGCGCACGTGACGAGGTGGTCGCGGAGGTCGCGGCGCTGCCCGGGCGCGAGGGCACCGTCGAGGAACGCCACGAGGAGGTTGTCGTCTGGGCAGGCCATGGTGTGGCGGAGCTCGACGATCATATAGAGTGGTCGGTGGCATGCCCAGGTCGCCGAGTGCTCACGCAAGCCGCTCCCTCGAGGCATTCGTGGGCGCGCTGGACCGCCTGCGCCCGCCCGAGGAGGTGCCGGAGCTGGCGGCGCGGCTCGACGCGCTCGTCGCGCGGGCGCGCGCGGCCTGGCCGCACCTCGGCCTGCGTGATGCCGAGTTCGTGGCCCACGTCGCCGCGCGGCTGCCTCTCGACCTCCCCCTGGTGGCCGGCCTCGAGGCGCTCCATGTGGAGGACCTGTTCCTGGCCTGCGCGTGCGCTCACGGCGATCCGGAAGCCCTGGCCGCGCTCGAGGCCGCGTACTTCGCCGACGTCGACGTGGCGCTCACCCGCGAGCGAGGCGCGGTCGATGCCGATGATTTCAAGCAGGCCCTGCGCGAGCGGCTCTACGTCAGCACGGACGGCAATCCACCGCGGATCGCCAGCTACGCCGCGCGCGGCAACCTGCGCACCTGGCTGCGCGTGACCGTGACCAACGCCCTGCACGACGCGCGCGACCGCGCGCGTCGTCGTGAGGCGCCGGCGACGGATGCGCAGCTCGCCGCGCTGGCCGCGACCGCGCCGGATCCCGAGATGCAGCACTTCAAGGCCTGCTACCGCGATGAATTCGAACGAGCGTTCCGCATCGCGCTCGAGGCGCTTGCCGAGCGTGATCGGCGCGTGCTGTATGCCTCGATCGTCGAAGGCGCGTCGATCGACGTCATCGCGCGCGATCTCGGCAAGCACCGCGCCACCGCCGCGCGCTGGCTGGAGCACGCACGCGACACGTTGCGCCGGAAGACGCGGCGCCAGCTGTGCCGCCGCCTCGGCATGTCCCTGCACGAGTACGACAGCGTCGTCAGGCTGGTGCGCAGCCAGGTCGACGTGCGGCTGTAGCGGCCAGGAACCGACCCGCGCGCGGGATCGCGGTGACCGCGCCGGTCTGGCCGCCCGTGATGCCGCGGTGACGCGCGCGGCGGCGATGATACGCAGACACGACGCGCACGAACACGAGCAGCACCTCAGAGACCAGCGCCTTGTGCGGAGCAAGCGGATGCGCAACCACCGCGGCAACGACAACGTCCACTACGGGTAGTCGTCGACCACCGGCAGGATGTGATCCACCAGGTCAGCCGCACCGGCCGCCATCTGCCTGCCATCGCACGACGGACACAGGCCTCGCACCTTGCAACTGAACGGGACGAGGATCTCGTACTGACACGACGGCACACGACGCGCGCGAACCGCGTTCCGCTGGATGATCATCTGGTGGACGCTGGTCGGCGTGACGCAGAAGAACCGCTGGAAGTCGGCCTCGGCGGGCGACTGGCGGTTGAGCAGGACGTAGGTGTGGATGAACGCCAGGTACTGGCCCTGCTTCTCGGTGAAGCGCGGGGACGCGGATTCGCTGGAGATGCCGGCGCCTGGGCGGCAAGGGCGCATTCCGGCGCCTCAAGCGCGCGCAGATCCTGCTGGCAGCGGCTCGACCGACAAGGAAATCGCGCGGAACGTCGCGGTCGGTACATCGACCGTGTATCGAACGAAGCAACGCTTCGTCGAAGAGGGATTGGAACGCGCGCTGAGCGAGCTGCCTCGACCGGGAGCAGAGCGGAAGCTCGGGGTTGGCGACGAGTCCCTGCTCGTCGCTGTGGCATACTCCGAGCCGCCCGAGGGGCGGTCGCGCTGGACCCTGCAGCTGTTGGCTGACGAGATGGTGCGCCTGACGGTGCATGACTCGGTCTCGGACGAGACGATCCGGAGCCGGCTTGACGAGATGCAGCTCAAGCCGTGGCAGGAGAAGATGTGGTGCATACCGAAGGTCGATGCCGAATTCGTCGCCCGTATGGAAGACGTGCTCGCGCTCTATGCTGAGCCGCCCGACGAGCGGCGGCCCGTCGTGTGCTTCGACGAGACGCCGCGCCAGCTGATCGGCGAAGAACGCGTACCGGTCCGTGCCGAGCCCGGGAAGCGGCGACGCTTCGACTACGAATACGTGCGGAACGGCACCGCCAACGTCTTCATGTTTGTCGACGTGAATCGCCCGTGGCGGCACGCGAAGGTGACCGACCGACGGACCTGTATCGACTTCGCCGAGTGCATGCGCGACCTCGTCGACGAGCACGACCCCGATGCGGAGTGCGTCCGCGTCGTGCTCGACAATCTCTCGGCCCACTCCGCAGCGGCGCTCTAACAGCGCTTCGAGCCTGCCGAAGCACGACGCATCCTGAGCCGCCTCGAATTCCACTTTACACCGAAGCACGCGAGCTGGCTCAACATGGTGGAGATCGAGATCGGCGTGATGGTCCGCCAATGCCTCGACCGCCGCATCCCCGAGAAATCGATGTTGGTCTCCGAGATCGCGCAGTGGCAACGTCGTCGCAATCGCGATGGAGCCGCGATCAATTGGATGTTTACCGTCGACCGTGCACGCGAGAAACTCGGCCGCGCATACCCGCGTCCTGCCGGTCATCCGCGGCCCCCATCCTCAAGCTCGTAGCGTGAACCAGTCAGAACCTCTGTGGCTCCGTACATCGTCCCCGCCGACCTCAGGCGACGGCGTTCTAACGGGTGATCGCGGACCACGTCGAGACCATGTTGCAAGACGCCCGCGATCGGTCGCCGCACGGCTACGGGTTGCCGCGCTACGATCTCGTACGGGAGGCCGGTGCGATGGTGCTCGACCCGGACTCGCGGATCCTTGCGATGCTGGGGGCCCGTGGCAAGACCGTGGCAAAGAGCGAGGGGGACCGAAACGAAAAAGCTGCCAACTCGGCAGCTTACTTCGTGCGATCGGGGGGACTCGAACCCCCAATTCCTTACGGAAACTAGGACCTAAACCTAGCGCGTATACCAATTCCGCCACGATCGCGGCGCGTCAGCGTAGCACACGTGTTTGTACGCCGGGTGAGCGCGGTGGCAAATTTGTTGGCCTGACTGCGAGCCGCGCGCGAGCTGTGACGTCACTTGAGCAGCGACGGCTCGTCCGGATCGCCGGACCCGCTCGTCACGCGCGGCGCTTCGGCGGAACGCGCCGGGGTCCCGACGACGATCGGTCCCGAGGCGACGCGCGCCTCGGGCAGCAGCTTCCTCGATGGGCGCGGCGCGGGCTCCGGCCGATCGAGGCGATGCAGATCGCGGCTGCGCTGACTCGCGGCGTGTGCGCGGATCGCGCCACGCGTGATCAGCGCCGCGATCGAGCCCGCGATCAGCGCGATCGTCGCGGTCCCCGACACGCCGAGCATGGACAGCACCGACCACAGACCAAGACCACCGAGCCCACTCGCGGCGAGCACCGGTGTCAGCTCGCCGCGCGTCTGCTCGGCGCGGAGCCGACCGCGGCGACGCGACAGGCCGACGCTGAGTGCTCCGAGCACGACCATCGGAAACGCGACCACCGTGCACGCGACCTCGACCGCGCGCGCGGTGCCGTGCGTGGTGGGATGCGGCAGGATCAGGGTCGGCAACATGCCCTGCGCGGGTTCCTCGTCGGCGCCGTGGATCGCGATCAGCGCCTTGACCTCATCTTTCGACAACGACTTGCCGGCGAGCCCGACCTCGCCGTCGGGCCGTCGCTTGCCGCAGTGCGGGCACACCAGCGCCGCGGCGTTCATCGGTTGCGCGCAGGACGGGCAGGGCAACGCGCTCATATCAGCTCGGCACCTTCGATGAGGATCGCAGCGGGGCCGAGGTACGGACCGCGACGAACTGCGGTGGAGCTGCGCCGCGCGCGAGCGAGCGCTGCTACCAGATCGATGCGCAACGTGCCGCCGGTGACCGGGCGCTCTTGCTGGTCGCCGAGCTGGTTGCCGAGCTGGTCGCCGAGCTGTCGATCGAGCGCGAGGCGAAGCTCGAGGCTCGCGTCGCCGGTGTACGGATCGATCGACAGCGAGCGCAGGCGCCGCACATCGATCGTACGGCCGGCGGGAGGTGCCTCGTTCCAGGTGCCGCGCGCGATCACGAGGTTGCGCACGCCGCCGTTCGGATCGACTCGCCGGCGCGCTGCCTCGCGGGCGGAGATGCCGAGGCCGGTGGCGATGCCGCGCTCGATCAGCGCGAACCGGCGGACCGCATCGCCCTCGTCGCCGACCGGGGCCGAGCGCGTCGCGAAGTCGAGAGCACCATCGGAGGTGATCGTCAGCGGTTCGGCCAGCTGATTTGCACCGGGGACGATCGGGGAGGCCTGGCGATACAGGGTCAGGCCTTGGCGCTCGGTCTCTGCGCTCGCATGATCCGCGAACACGGACCAGACACCGAGTCCGCCGCCATGCAGCAGCGCATCGGCGCGCAGGATCACGGAGCACGGCCCCGGTACCGCCGGTCCCGCACTCCCGAGCAGGGTCAGATCGGCGGCGGACTGGGCGAGCGCGTCGTCGAGCTCGAGATCCGTCCGTCGCCGCGCTTCTCGCATGAACTCGAGGCTGAGCTCGCCGAGCGCGATCAGCCCGTCGACCCGCAGGTGGGTGGCGATCCATGCGGTGTGGAATCCGGACTCCGCCTGCACCGCGACGCGCTCGCGCAGTACCTCGAGGGCGAGCTGCACCCTGCTACCGGCCGGCCGCTTCGTACGGTGCAGGACGTCCGCCGCGACCTCGGCGAGGTCCGCCTTCTCGAGCGCCGGATCGAGCACGTTGACCTTCGCCGGTGCGGCGGCGGGCGTGGAGGCCCAGGCGGGACCGATCGCCGCGCTCGCCAGGGAGATCGCCTGGTCGACGACCTCCGCCGCGTCGCCCTGGCGCGTGCCGAGCTCGACGCGCGCGGTGCCGCGGCCGCGCGGCACGTCGTGGTGCACGATCAGGGTCCACTGCGTGCGCTCCTCGGTCCGTCGCAGCGTGCGATCCTCCGCGACCGTGGCGACCTCCTGGGCTCGCTCGATCACGACCCAGTCGGCGACCTTGCGTGCGGTCAGCGCCGAGACCAGTGCGCGGCGCGAGATCACGCTGTCCTCCGACGTGCGCGCACGATCGCTCGCGACCGCAGCCACGGAGCATCGATCGAGCGCCACATCGGCTCGCCGCGGAGCTCCTCGCGGATCACGGTGGTCTCGAACTCGTCGGAGAGGCCGGTAACATTCGCGAGCAGCACTGCGAGATCGGCGACCACCTCGACGTCCGCGTACACTCGGCCGGTAAGCCCGCCGTTCTTGAGCTCGCGCGCCCGCGCCACCGCGACGACGATCCGATCGCTCGACGGATCAAACACCGCGCCGACCTTGCCCTCGAGCAGCCAGCCCTCACCGAACAGGTCGCGCTTGCTCACCGTGCCGGGGAGCAGGCGCAGGTGCGACGGCGTGGGCGCGAGCGCTCCGACGTGCCCCGGTCTACGCCCGCGCCCGGCGAGGGGGGCGAGCGTGGCGGCGACCGCGGCCCGGTCCCCGAGGCGGCCCACCACCCGGCCCTGGTCGAGGAGCGTGACCGCGGCCGCCGGCTCGCCCTCGTCGTCGAACGCGAACCCCCCGTAGGCGGCGGGCGCGCGCGGATCATCGACCAAGGTCAAGGTCGATGCCGCGACGTGAGCGCCGAGTGCCAGCCGGCGCTTGACCTCGGGCCGGCGCGCCGCCGTCGACGTCATCAGGCCGCGCACGGCGGTCTCGATGATGGTCGCGCTCACTCCGGGAGCCAGCACGATCGACTGCGCGCCGTCGGGGAACCCGCCCGGCGTCATCAGCAGCATCGCGTTCTCGCTCGCGCCGGTGACATCCGCTTCACTCAGATCCTGGTCATCGACATCGCCGACCCAGCCACGCTCCACCTCGCTGACGCTCGGGCGCGAGCCGTTCCAGGCGGCGCGGGTGGCTCGCTTGCGGACGCGGCGGACCTGCTGCTCGAGATCCATGCTCGGTCCGATCGACCACACGCTGACATCGTCGATGTCGATCAGCGCGGCGGCATAGACGATCCGGCTCGAGCCGGTCTTGTCGTTGCGCATGATCGCGCCGACCCGATTGCGCAGCGCATCGTCGGCGATCTCGAGCGGGGGCGTTGCCGGTGGCGGCGGCTCGGGGAACGACAGCTTTGCGGGACGCTGCGATCCTTGGGCGAGCGCGCGTGCGGCGGTCTGGATCCCGTCCTGGCTGAGCTCGGCGGTGACGTGCTCGCGCCAGCTACCGTCGGTGTCGCGGATCGTGAACACCACGCCGTCGCGGCGCATGCGGGCGACGCCGGTCCCGAGGATGTCGATCGCAGCCGTGGTGCGGCGACGGCTGACCGCGAGCGCATGCACCTGCGGGTACACGGTGGCCAGGCGCGCAACGGCGTCGCGCAGCCACGAGCGAACATCGTCGCTGCCCAGCGGGGCGCGGCGAAGCTCCCGGACCGGCGCGCCACAGCCAAACGCGACCAGCAGCGACGCCGAGCCCACGCCCAGGCCTGCGAGCATCTCGCGGCGGTTCCAGGTCACCGCGCGAGCATGCCACGGGCCGAGGGCTCACAGCGCGACAGCGCTCGGTCCGACCGCGGCTGTCTGGCTGTCCCGAGGGGCACGTCCGTTGCACCTCCTCGTCGGATGGGAACCGTGAACAAGGACCGTGATCAACTGGGCCCCGAGGAGCATCGCAAGAACCTCCTCAAGGTCCTCCACAGCAACCGCACCGGGATGCTGATGACTCGCTCTCCGGAGGGCCGGATTGCCGGCCGCCCGATGGGCCTCGCCCGGATCGACGACGACGGCACGATCTACATGACCACCGGCGTCGACACGCCGAAGGCCGAGGAGCTGCTGCGCGACCCGACCGCGTCGGTCACCGTGCAGGGTCAAGACGGCTTCGCGATCATCGAAGGCGAGGCGACGCTGTCCCGCGATCGCGCGCTGATCGACGAGCTCTGGAAGCCCGACTGGAAGGCCTGGTATCCCGAGGGCAAGGACGATCCGAGCATCGTCATCATCGTGTGCAAGCCGATCGAAGGGACCTACTGGAGCGCGGGTCTCGGCCACGGACTCTCGTATGCCTACCGGGTGGTCAAGGCGCGGGTCACCGGCGAGGAGATCGACGTCAAGCCCGATGACATGGGCAAGGTGAACCTCCGCCATTAAGGCGCGGCGACGCGGCCGCGCGCTTCGACTTCGAGCTTTGGCGGAGCGCGCTTGGGCCGCTTCGTCGAGATCTTCGAGCCCGGGGCTCCACGCGCGATCCACGCCGCAACCCGATTGAAGTCGCCGAACCGGGTTAGCTTCTCGCTGGCGCCGAGGAACGCCATCACGACCTCGTGGTTCTCGAACCGCGCGGCGGTGACGAAGCAGTAGCCCGCGGGCTTGGTGTAGCCGGTCTTGCCGCCGATGACGTCGTAGCGACGAGCGACCAGAGCCTGGTTCGTCGTGCCATAGCCGATCTTCGCGTAGCGGTCCTTCGAAACCACCTCGGCGAAGTCCTCGTGCATGATCCCGCGCAGCACCTCGTCTTCGAGGGCCGCGCGCAGAGCGATTGCCATCTCTCGTGCGGTGGAAACGTTGCCGCGGAGACCCGACGTGTCCGTGAACTTGGTCCGCTTGAGGTGCAGCTCCTTGGCCACCTTGTTCATCGCGGCGATCAGGTCCTCTGGCCCGAGACCCGCGGCCCGCCCAAGCGCGGTCGGGGCACGGTTGTCTGATGCCATGAGCATGGCGCGCAGCAGGTCCTTGTTGCGGAACTTCTGTCCCACATCGAGGCGCGTTCGCGCTCCGCCGGAGGCGGACTGTGCATCGGCCTTGGTGATCTCGGTCCAGCTATCGAGATCCAGGCCATGGGCGCGAACCGCCATCGCCACGAAGATCTTCGTCGTCGAGGCGATCGGGCGGATGTCATCGGCATCCTTGCCGAAGATCTCGGCGCCGGTCTCGGCGTCGATCACGATCGCCGACCGTGACTTCACGTCGGGTACGCCCTCCGCCCAGCCTGGGCGTGTCAAGAGCACACCAAGGACACCCCAGATGATGATGGCGCGCACAGTACGAATCCTGACACGGCACCCGCGTTGCCGCGACTTTCCACCAACTTGTGAGCTAAGATAACCCGTCGCGGAGACCTCATGGACCCCTTACAAGGGCCCCCGCCAGCAGACCTCCTGATCGGGCAAACCATCGGCAACTATCTGGTCACCCAGAAGTTGGGCGAGGGTGGGATGGGAGCGGTCTATCTTGCGGAGCACCCGCAGATCGGCAAGAAGGTCGCGCTCAAGGTGCTGCACTCCGAGTTCTCGGCGAACGAGGACGTGACCCGGCGGTTCTTCAACGAGGCGCGCGCGGTCAACGACATCGGTCACCCGAACATCGTCGACATCATCGACTACGGCGTGATCCAGGCGGGCCCGAGCAAAGAGCAGCTCGTGTACTTCATCATGGAGTACCTCGCGGGCGGCACGCTCTCCCAGCTGATCCGCACCGATGCGCCGCTGCCTCCCGACCGCGCGCTGTCGATCGCGATGCAGGTCGCCGATGCGCTCGCAGCCTCGCACCGCACCGGCGTCGTCCACCGCGATCTCAAGCCCGACAACATCATCCTGTTGCAGCGCGGCCGCGACCGTGACTTCGTCAAGCTGCTCGATTTCGGCATCGCAAAGCTGACCAATGATGCCGCCGGCTCGTCGAGGACGCGCGCCGGCATCGTCATGGGCACCCCGGCGTACATGTCCCCCGAGCAGTGCGAGGGTCGCGGCAACGTCGATCTGCGCACCGATGTCTACGCGCTCGGCATCGTGCTCTACGAGATGCTGACCGGCCGCGTGCCGTTCATCGGCGAGGGCTACGGTGAGATCTTGGTGCAGCACCTGACGCAGCGTCCGCTGCCGCCATCGCAGTACCGGATGCTACCGCCGCACGTCGAAGCCGTCGTGATGAAGGCGCTCGAGAAGCGCATGGAGCTGCGGTACCCCACGATGGACGAGATGATGCGCGCGATGGCCGATCCGGTCGGCTACGTCGAGGCGCATGGCGGCGTACAGAACTTCCTGCAGATGCAGCTGATGCCATCGAGTGCGCCGGTGCCGGTGCCGACGCCTGCGCCGTTCACGCCGGTTCCGGGCTCGCTCCGCAGCCCGACGTCGGGCATCCAGAACAGCGGTCCACCGAGCTCGGTCTATCCCGGCGCGCCCGGTTCCGGCATCTATGCCGGAGCCAGCGCCGCACCGACGACCCTCGGCGCCTCGACCGGCGAGGTCTCCGCGCGCAAGAACTGGCGCACCGGGTTCCTGATCGCCGGGGTGCTCGTCGTCGCAGCCGCGGGTGCTGGCATCGCGGTCGTGATGAACGGCAAGAGCGCTGATACCGGCAGTACGGCCGCAGCGGGATCGGGCGATCCGGGCAGCGCGACCGGAACCAACGAGCATGTCGCGCCAGGATCGGGCGCGGACAGGACCGTCGATAAGGGCAGCGCCGGTAGCGCGGTCCTCACCGCTGGCAGCGGCAGCAGCGCGATGCAGGTCGGTTCCGCCGGATCGGCGGGCTCCGGATCAGCGGGATCCGCCGCGGTGATCCCCGAGCCACCGAAGCTCTCGAAGATCACGCTGATCACCACGCCGCCGGGCGCCGCGATCTGGATCGACGGCGTCGATTCGAACAAGAAGACGCCCGAGGTGTTCGAGGTCCCGAGCGACAAGCACTCGGTGACGATCTCGCTCAAGCTCGACAAGTACAACGAGCTGGTGCTGAGGAACTTCTCGGTCGACGCCGACGTCACCGACAAGTACCCGCTCACCAGGAAGTCATCTGGCACGGGTACCGTGATCAGAAACAACACGGGCAAAGGCAGCGGCAGCGGCAAGGGCAGTGGCTCGGGCCGTCGCACGGGGCCAGGCAATGATACGGGTCTCGAACGACCCGACGACTGACCGCGCGGGGAGACCGAATGAACCGAGTAAACATCCTGTTGTTGGTGTCGGTGCTGCTGCCGACGATCGCGGTGGCGCAGCCAACCTCCGCTGACGATTGGTACAAGGAAGGCGAGACCCAGTACAACCTGGGCAACTTCCAGAGCGCGGTCGATGCGTTCAAGAAGGGCTTCGAGCTCGAGCCGAGCGAGAGCAAGAAGGCCGCGTACCTCTACAACGTCGCCCAAGCGTACCGGCAGTCCAAGGACTGCACCAACGCCCAGTTCTTCTACAAGCGCTACCTCGCGCTCAAGGAGAACGACACCAAGAAGCCGCTCAAGCCGGACAAGCGTCAGGAGATCGAGGACAGGATCAAGGAGCTCGACGACTGCGCGAAGCAGCAGGAGCTGATCCGCAGCAAGCCGCCCGATTCCCTGCGCCCCGATAACGAGGACGACAAGGGCAAGGGCACGGGCGACAAGGGCATCGCTGACAAGGGCGCTGCTGACAAGGGCAAGCAGGTCGCGGTCGCCGGTACGGGCGACGGCGATGGCGAGGATTCCGGCGACGGGATCACGAAGTCGACGACCACGATCGCGCCACACCTGATCTCGGTGCGCGCGTTCGGCGGCGGCGCCAAGGTCAAGACCGGTAACCTCAACGTCCCGGTCCAGGCAACGTTCGGGCTGATCGCCGGCTACCCGCTCTCGCTCGGTCCAAAGCTCTGGCTCGATCTCGGCGCCGGCTTCACGTTCACCCCGGTCCCCTACGACGTGATGGGCACCAGCAGGAACGCGAAGCTGATGGGCGTGTTCGCCGATGTCGGCGCGACCTACGTGGCGGCCCCGAAGATCGGCCTGCGCGTCGATCTGGGGATCGGCGGCCTGTTCTTCGGTGGCGTGAGCAGGAGCCCGTTCACCGATGGCAAGGAAGCCTCCGGCGCGCTCGGCATGTTCCACGTCAGGGTCGGCGTCAGCGCTGACTACGCGTTCACGCCGAACGTCATCGCCACGCTGATACCGTTCGCGTTCTCGTACAGCCCGGCTGCAAAGAACCTCCGTGAGGACATCAAGTCGATCACCGCGATCGACTTCATGGTGGGCCTCGGGTATCGGATGTAGCGATGAAGAAATGCCCGTTCTGCGCCGAGGAGATCCAGGACGAGGCGATCAAGTGTCGCTTCTGCAACTCGTTCCTCAGCGCGGCTCCGGAGACTGCGCGTGCTGCCGCGGGTCTGGCCCCGACCGCGGCTCCGGCGCCGGCTGCTATCAAGGACGCACCTGCCAATATTGCTCCGTTCGCGCGCTCGGCGGGCAAGGGCGACGCGCTCGCCACCATCGATCGCAAGGTGCTCTACGAAGGCGTTCCATCGTGGAAGGCCTATCTCGGCCTTTACATCGCAGCTGGCTTTGGCGCGGTGCTGCTGATCGTGATCCTGCGCATGGTCCACGCTGGCGATCCGCCCCTGATGACCAAGGTCCTGGACGTGGTCATCCCGATCGCCGCCGCGTTCGTGTTTGGCTTCGCGCTGGGCCTGTACCGCAAGTCGATCAAGTTTCGCGTCACCAACACGGTGATCGAGACTGAGCGCGGCCTGTTCTCCAAGCGCATCGACGTGCTCCAGCTGTGGCGCTGCCGCGACGTCAGCTACCGGCAGAACCTCGTCGATCGCGTGCTCGGCATCGCCCACATCGATGTTTACGCCCAGGACGCCACCACGCCGCACATCGAGATCGTCGGCATGCCGGCCTCCCGGCAGCTGTTCGAGAACCTCCGCGATTCGATCGAGATCCAGCGCCAGCACAAGAACGTCTACGGCGTCGTCAGTTGAGTCGGACAGTCGCGAGGCATGCCCTGAGCGCGCCCCGCTGAAAGGGCGCGGTTGCGTCAACGCTTGAGCTTGAGCGGATCGACGCCGGTCAGCACCAGCTCGCCGGTGCGGCTGATCCGGATCTCGGCGACCGGCGTGGCCTCGACGTCCGCGAGCGTGTAGCGAGCCGTCAGGAGCTGGATCCGCTGGTTCGCCGAGCCGCGCAGGCTGGTCGCGAGCCGGTCACCCGAGATGTAGCGCCCATCGATCAGGACATCGAGCCGCGCGAGTATTTCGGGTCCGCCGGGGAGCTCGCGGATCTCCTCGATCGTGTAGCCAGAGAACGCGAGTGTCGACATCCCGAGAGCGCGCGCCTCGGCGAGCAGGGCCGCTGCCGCCGCCGGTTGCTGCAGGGGCTCGCCGCCGGAGAGCGAGAGTCCTTCGACCTTCGCCTCTGCCATGTGTGCGGCGAGCTCGGCCACCGTGAGCTCGCGTCCGCCGCTGCCGTCGTGAGTCGCGGGGTTGAAGCAGCCAGGGCATCCGAGCGTGCAACCCTGCAGCCACACCACGAACCGCGCACCGGGACCGTTCGCCCGGCTGCGCGGCTCGACGCCGTGAACGCGAACGTTCACCTGGGGGGCTTGGGCAGGATCGGCGCGGGGAGCGCGCCCGAGGTCGCCGGCTGGACGTCGATCTCCTTCAGCAGGAGGTCGGGCGTCACGATGCCGCTCTCGATGCCGCCCGACGGCACGAAGCCATCATCGGTGCCGCCGGTCAGCCGGAGCTGGAGCTGGCCCTCGGTGGCGGCAAGGAAGTTGTACGTCGTGACCTCCTTGGAGACACCGAGGATATCCTTCCACGCGCGAATCGGGACCTCGCTCAGCTGCACGCCACGCACGAGCTCTTCCTTGCCGTTCGGATACACGCGGTACGCGAGCACGGTGGGCGGCGGCAGTTGCTGATCGGTGCTCTTGATCATCTGCACGAGCTCGCGGCGCGAGAACTCGGGGGCGGCGGTGATCGCCGCATCGTCGAATCGGCGGATCAGCAGCGCGTACTTGAGGCCATCACCGCGTGCGGCCGCCAGCAGCTTCGACCGTAGCGCCGTACGCGGGACCGGGTTCTTGCCGGTGACGAACAGGTTGGTCGCGCTGCCATGGAACGCTCCGCCCTCTGCGGTGCGGCGCGCGTGACCGTTCGACGTCATGTTCTTGGCTGATGGCGTGCGCGTGGTCAGCAGCGTCTTCAGCGTGCCGTCCTTGACCACCTCGACGCGCTGTGCTGCCACGCCCTCGTCATCGATCTTGTAGCCACCGATCAGTGCCTTGCCGCCGCCCTCGCGCGCGGTGGGATCGTCCACGATCGAGATGCTCGGCGCGAGCACGCGGAGGCCGACCTTGTCGGTCAGCGCTCCGCCGAACGTCTTGGCCTCCTGCGGGTTCAAGCCCTCGGGAACCGGCGTGCCGCCGAGATGCGGCGCGAGCGCGAACCGCAGCAGGCCGACGGCACCCTCACCTTCGAACAGCACCGGACCCGAGTAGCGCTCCATCAGCGGGGCCTTCTGGAGCGCGGTGATCGTGTCGATCAGCTTCTTCGACTCGCCCTTGAGCTCGTCATCGGTGGGCAGATCCTTGACGGTGTGGCCATAGCGCAGCAAGTACTGCGAGAGCGGCTGACCATCCTCGGACTGTCCGCTCGCCGCGATCACGACCCCACTCGCGCGACGCGTATCGGTGACGCTCGTGCCCTCGGTGGTGATGTACCAGCGGCGCTCGAGATAGCTGGTCACCGCGACCCGCGAGTCGCGGACCGAGTCGTGATCGCGGAACACCGCCGAGAGTGCCTTCGCACGCGCCTCGAGCTCGTCGAGCGGTTCGAGGACGGGGACCAGCACCGGCGCTTCGCTGACGACCGGCTTCTCGGTGGTCCACGCCGGAACATCGCTGGCGCGGGCGCCACTCGCGCGCCGGCTCTCGATCTTGGCGCGCAGCTGGATCAGCGCCTCCTTGTAGGCGCTGTCGGTGACCAGCCAGGCGGCGCGCCGCGCGATCCGCGCATTGCTCTCGACCGGCAGGTTGATCGCGACGACCGCATCGATCTCCTCGGCGTTCGGCACCGAGAAGTTGCCGTTGTCGAGCGTCGGGCTGACCTGGACGCGCACGCGCGCCTCGAGGTTCACGAAGTGCCGGTTGCGCTTGCTGGTGGTGTGGCCAAGGCTCGCGGCCACGTCATTGACGTCGACCTCGGTGACCTTGTAGGAGATGTGATACGGCTTCGGATTACCGGGGATCTCGAGGTTGGTCATCGCCCGGTTCATCTCCTCGGCGATCGCGTCGAGGATCTCCTCGGTGACGGCCTTGGATCCGGGGCCCTTCGGCAGCTCCTTCACCGGGACGGCGCCGACCGCGGCGGGGAACAGGGCGAGCAGGGCGACGGCGGCCCACTGAAACGAACGGTTCACGGCTTCTCCTGGCGGATGCTCGGGGGCTGCAGCAGCGGCGGGCGATCAGGCGGAACGAAGCCGCGCTCGATCTCGAGCTTCTCGAGCAGCAGACTCGGCGCCGACGCGGACACCGGCACCCAGCCACTCTCCGCACCGCACACACCGTTGAACGTCTCGATCTCGCGGCTCGCGGCCCGGATCGATTGCAGAGCCACCAGCGGGGTCCCACTGATGTCGATGCCGCGGACCAGCTCTCGCTTGCCATCCGGGAACAGCTTGTAGGCCATCACCGGGTTGACCTTGAAGGCCTGTGGTGCAAACGCGCTCGTATTGGTGAATCCGCCGCTGATATCGGTGAAGATCATCCCGTACGGTCGATTCTGCTTCTTGATCTCCTCGATGAGCAGCTTCTCGAGATCCGCACGTGGCACGCTCTTGGACACCTCGACCACGAGGTTGCCCTGACGCGCGACCGGCGGCAGGCCCGGCGATCGACGCCCGTGACCGTTCGACGCCGGGAAGCCCTTGATCGGGTTGCGCCCCATCAGGAAGCCAACGAGCTTGCCGCGATCGATCAACGCCACGTGCTGGGCACGCACGCCTTCATCATCGAACCGGTAGAACCCGTTGAGTTGCATCCCGTTGAGGGTCACGATCATCGGATCGTCGTAGACGCTCAGCCAGTCGGGCGCGATGTCCTTGCCGACGTACGACGCGAAGGTCTGACCGCTCTTCGTGTCCTTCTGACGATGTCCTTCGATCCGATGTCCAAATACCTCGTGGAAGAACACGCCGGCGGCGCGGCCCTCGAGGATCGCTGGTCCGACGTACGGCTCGGCGAGCGGCGCATCGTGCAGCGCATCGAGATCGCCAGTGACGGTGGCGATCATCTTGTCGGCCTCCGACTCGGCGGGCAGATCGGCCGGCTGGCGACCGAACCGCTGCTCGAGCCGCGACAGGCTCATCCCATCGTCGGCCTTGACGCCAACCGAGACCGACATCTGAGCGTTGGTCCACGACAGCTGGATCTGGCTGCCCTCGCTGTTCACGAACCACGCGGTGTTGAGCTGGAACACGACGCCGCAGGTGCCGCGGGTGGCAGCACCCTTGAGCGCCTTGGCCGAGCAACGCTTCAGCCGATCGACCCACTGCGTCTTGTCGAACTGCAGGTTGACCGGAGCTTCGACGTAGACCTCCGGCTTCGAGGGCGCGAAGTCCGGCGCGGTCGCGCGCTTCGACAACGTCGATTGGTCCTGGCGAACGTAGCCAAGCGCGGTGACCGCCTCTCGGTAGCGACGATCGGTCTCGAGCCACAGCGCATTGGAGATCGACTGCCTGTCCTCGCCGAACGGCACCACGCCACGGCGGGTCAGTGGCGAGTTGAGGCCGTTGTCGTCGCTCGCCAGATCGCGCGTGCTGTCGAGGTTGGGGTCGCCGACGCGCACCTCGACATCGAGGTTGCGAGCGGTGTCATCGCTATCGGTGATCAGCGCGCCGCCCTCCGCTTCGAGGCTGACGATGCGTTGCTCGACCAGCTGGTAAGCGAGGTAGTGCGCCGGCTCCTTCTGCTTGCGGA
>JAYUVX010000331.1:0-33923 GCA_043753855.1 Myxococcales bacterium
GCTTCGGGTAGTTCGCGCCAGATGCACCAGCTCGACCAGATCCTGTCAGAAGTCGCAGGCTACTTCCCCAGCGCTGATCTTCCGCTGGTTCGTCGTGCCTACCAGTTCGCGGCACAGGCCCACGATGGCCAGACCCGCAAGTCCGGGGATCCCTACGTCACGCATCCGCTGGCGGTCGCGCAGATCATCGCGGAGCTGAAGCTCGACGTTGCCAGCGTGTGCGCCGGCCTGCTTCACGATTGCGTCGAGGATACGAGCGCCACGGTGGAGCAACTCTCCGAGCTGTTCGGCAAGGAGGTCGCGTTCCTGGTCGAGGGCGTGACCAAGCTTGGCAAGCTGCCATACTCGACGCGCGAGGAGCAGCAGGCGGAGAACTTCCGCAAGATGCTGCTCGCGATGGCGCGCGATATCCGCGTCATCCTGGTCAAGCTGTGCGACCGGCTCGACAACATGCGGTCGCTCCACCATCTGCCGACGGAGAAGCAGGAGCGGATCGCCGCCGAGACGATGCAGATCTACGCGCCGCTCGCGAACCGGCTCGGCATCCAGTGGGTGAAGGTCGAGCTCGAGGACCTCGCGTTCAAGTACACCTACCCCGGCGAGTACGAACAGCTCGCGACCGACGTCTCGAAGAGCCGATCCGAGCGCCTCGAGTACATCCATCACGTCGAGAAGCTGATCGCCAAGGAGATGATGGAGAACGGCGTACCGTGCGAGGTGATGGGCCGGGCCAAGCACCTGTGGTCGATCTATCAGAAGATGAAGCGCACGCAGCGCCCGTTCGAGGAGATCCACGACGCGATCGGGTTTCGCGTGATCACCGACTCGCAGATGCACTGCTACCAGGGGCTTGGCGTCGCGCATCAGACGTGGACTCCGATCCCCGGCCGGTTCAAGGACTACATCGCGCTCCCCAAGCCGAACCTGTACCAGTCGCTGCACACCGCGGTGATCGGTCCGCGCGGCGAGCGCATCGAGATCCAGATCCGCACCGGGGAGATGAACCTTGTCGCGGAGCACGGCATCGCCGCGCACTGGAAGTACAAGGAGGGCAAGCCGATCGCCCCCGACACCGACAAGAAGTTTGGCTGGCTCCGTCAGCTCATGGAGAGCCAGAAGGAGCTACGCGATCCGACGGAGTTCCTCGAGAGCGTCAAGATCGATCTGTTTGGCGACGAGGTCTACGTGTTCACACCGGGCGGTGACGTCAAGGCACTGCCGAAAGGCAGCTGCCCGATCGACTTCGCGTATGCGGTGCACTCGTCGATCGGGGATCACTGCTCGGGTGCGCGCGTCAACGGCATGATCGTCCCGCTGCGCTACCAGCTGCGCAATGGCGACACCATCGAGATCATCACGAGCCCGAACCAGAAGCCGAACAAGGACTGGCTCAAGCTGGTCAAGACAGCGAAGGCCCGCACCAAGGTCCGCTACCTGCTGCGCACCGAGCAGCGCGACAAGGCCGTGTCCCTCGGCACCGATCTGCTCGACAAGGCGCTGCGCAAGAACGGCAGCACGATGCAGCGCGCCGAGAAGCAGCTCAAGCTCGCCGCCACCGAGCTCAAGTGCCTGACGCTCGACGAGCTGATCATCCAGATCGGCTACGGCAAGATCACCACGCAGCAGGTGCTCGAGAAGGCGCTGCCCGAGCTCGCGAAGAAGACCGACGATCTGCCGGCGAAGACCGAGGGCATGCTGAAGACCCTGCTCCGCAAGGTCACGCGGCGCACGTCATCGTCGGGGATCAAGGTCGCCGGCGAGGAGGACATCCTCGTGCGGTTCGCGAAGTGCTGCAGCCCGCTGCCCGGCGATCCGATCGTCGGCTTCATCACGCGCGGCCGCGGCGTCACGGTGCACCGCCGCGACTGCGACAAGGGCCTCGACCTCGATCCCGAGCGCCGGATCGACGTCGAGTGGGATGGCAACAGCAAGACCCAGCATGAGGTCGCGATCCAGGTGTTGTGCTCGGACAAACCCGGCCTGCTCGCGCACATCTCGCAGTCATTCACCGATCAGGGCGTCAACATCAGCCAGGCCCACTGCCGCGCCACCGAGGACGGCCGCGCGGTCAACACGTTCCATGCGTCGGTGAAGGACCTCGATCAGTTGAAGAACGTGATCCGGTCGCTGACCCGGATCAAGGGCGTGTTCTCGGTCGACCGCGTCTCCGCCGACCCGGGCTGATTCCGGCGAGCGCGAGCACGCAGACGAACCTTACGGAGCAAGCAGACGATCAGCTGCGCGGAGCGGGCTTGCCGGGCTCGCCGAGGCCGGCGAACAGCTCGGCCGTCGACTTCGTCGACTTGCGAGCGAGCCTGTTCTTGCGACGACGACCCGCCTTCTCGTGCTTGTTCTTGCGCTTGACAGTGGACGCGGCGGTGTTGGAAGCCATGGGAGGGGGTTTCTAGCGCCCCGTCGAGGAGGTTGTCAACGCGCTCGACGAGCGGACAGGGGCGCGCTAGGTTGCTTTCCCCGGCGGATCTCCTTACGATTCGCTGAATTGCAAGGCCCGGCCCCCCCGGGACGCGCAGCACCGCCGATACGCCGTGCGAAGTCAAAAATGCAAAGCCCGGCCCCGCCGGGACGCGCAGCACCGCCGAAGGGCGGTGCGAAGATGAATAGAGGGACCGCGGGATGAAGCTTTGCCCCAAGTGCCAGAAGCAGTTCAGCAGCGATGCGAACTTTTGTCCGGTCGATGCTGCGCGGTTGATCCCGCTCGAGGGGCAGGCGGCCGGCACCGACCCGCTGGCCGCCCGATTCGAGCTGGGTGACCGGCTCGGCGGTAGTCGCACCGGGACCGTCTACCGGGCCAAGGACAAGCAGACCGGATCTGCCGTCGCGGTCAAGGTCGTGGCCCCTGCAGTGATGGCCCTGCCGGGCGTGTCCCAGCGCCTCGAACGCGAGCTCAAGCAGCTCGAGCGCGTCCAGAGCGCGGTGGTCGCGAAGATCCTCGCCTCCGGCCGGCGTCCCGGCGCGACCGGCGAAGAGACCTGGGTCGCGCTCGAGTACCTAGACGGGGCCCAGACCCTCGACGAGGCGATCTCGGCGCGGGGCCCGATCACGCCCGACTTCGCCGCCCACCTGATCGAGGTGATCGGCGAGGCGCTGATCGAGGCCGCCCAGGTCGGCGTCGTTCACCGCGATCTCGCGCCGAAGAACGTGCTGTTCGCCGCGTCGGATTCCGGAACCATCCGGCTCATCAACTTCTCGTTGCCGGTGCCGACCACCGACAAGGTGCCCGGCGTCCCCGAGTTCGTCGCGCCGGAGCAGGTCGAGGGCAAGGCGGTCGATCAGCGATCGAACCTCTACAACCTGGGGGCGCTGTACTACTACGTGCTCACCGGGCAGACCGTGCACGCGGGCTCGGTCGAGGAGGTCCATCGCGCTCACCTCGCCGGCGGGATCAAGACGCCCTCGTCGCTCGCAGCGGTACCTGCGCAGGTCGAGGCCGTGATCATGCGCGCGCTCGATCGCAGCCCGACCAAGCGGTTCCTCACCGTGCGCCAGTTTGTCGACGAGGTCAGTCGCGTCGCGCGAGGAGAGGCAGATCCGAAGTCGACGCTTGCGATGGGCAAGGTCGGCCGCCCCAAGGCCGAGCTGGTGCAGACCCTGATGGGTGTGCGCGGTGGTGGAACGCTGCCGCTGGGCTCGGGCTCGGTCGGAATACCGCCGCTCTCTAGCCCCGCGCAGGGGGCCCCCCAAGCTCCGGCGGCGTCGATGCAGGCGCCGTCGATGCAGGCGCCGTCGATGCCGGCAGCGGTCGCCGTTGCGCAGCCCTCTGCCGTCGCGATGACGGGTGATCGTTCGCCGTGGGCTCCGCCGGGTGGCCAGCCTGCCGCAGGTTCGGCGGCGATCGTCGCGTCACCGGTGGTCGCGACGTCCGCACAGCCGGTCGCGATCCCGGTGATCCCCGGACCGGTGGTTGCTGCTCCGGTGGTCGCTCCGCCGGTGGTCGCCGCGCCGGTGGTGGCGGCTCCGCAGGTCGCAGCTCAGCCCGCCGGTAAGAAGAAGCCGGAAGAGGCCGGGTCCAAGGCCAAGTTCCGCGAGACGATGTGGTTCAAGAAGGGCGACCTCGATGCCCAGGCTGCCGTCACGGCCGCCGAGGAGCGCGAGCGCACTGGCAAGGACGCCAACGCCGACAAGGCCGACTCGTTGCCGATGGACGAGCGCTACAAAGATGACGGCTCGATCTCTCGCGGCGACAAGGAGAAGTACTCCCTGCGCACGGGGGCCACGCAGATGATGTCCACCGTACAGGATCCGCGGAAGCAGTCGGCGGGCGACAGCACCACCAAGGTCTCGGAGGATGCGCTGATCGGTGAGATGAAGGCCGGTCGCGGCAAGATCTTCATCGCGATCGGTGCGGCGGCGATCCTGATCGTGATCATCATCATCCTGCTCGCGCGCTGAACCGCGCCCGGGTCAGCGACGCTTGACACTCACGCGAACGTGGAGCGAGCGCGCCTGGAACGGCACCATCGCGCCGGTGTCGCGGCACACCGGGATGCGGACGGTCTGCGAGGTGAAGTTCACGGTACCGACCAAGTGAGCGAGCTCGCCGTCGCGCGCCGGGAGCGCGAGCACGCGATCGATGCCGAGCGACGTGCGGAGCGGCAGCGGCACCAGTCCAACGCCCACCAGCGCACCGCACCAGCCGTGCTCGCGGATCGCATGGAGCTGGAGCAACGCACCCGAGCTGATGCTGTCGAAGTCGACGACCAGCACCGCCGGTCGCGGCGGTGGATCCTCGACCAGCGCGGCGATCACGTTGACCACGTTGCGCTCGATCTGGAGCATCACATCGAGCCGCGAGAGCTCGGTGACGATCCACTCCTCGTGCGGGCTGTTCGGTGCGAACGCGAGGACGCGCAGCAATTGGCTGCCGGGTGTGGCGCGCGCGGGGAGTTGAGGATGCGGAGCCATACCCGAGGTATCGGCCACCACCGCGTTGCGTTCAGGCCTCAGTGCGGGCGGAGGTCGACGACGATCGCGCGCTGATCCGCCGCGGGCGCGCTCGCGGTACCACCTGCGAGGTCGATGTCGCCCTTCACGCACATCGCCGCCACCTCGACGACCAGATCGGGGTGGACGCCGGTGACACCGATCACGGTCACCTCGCGCGCGGCGAGGTCGCCGGGCAGGGGGGCGCTCGGTGCGAGCACCGTCAACGTCGCGCGCGGACCCGCGAGCGCTGCGCCGGTGGCCACCTGGTCCCCCCGGGTAACGAGAACGCGCCATGGCCGCGCGCCCAACCCTTGCTCCGCGAACGCTGCCAGGCAGGTGGCCCGGAGCTCGTCGACATCGGCCACCTCGGCAACCTCGGGGCTCGCCCGCGCGACGGTCACGCCCTTGCCGAGCAGCCAGTCGATCCAGCCGCCGTGCGCCGGATCGGCGACCACCGCGGGCGAGATGCCCTTGGCGAGCAGGATCTCGACCAGGAACCGGGCCACCGGTGTCGCGCCGAGGACCACCACGGGCTCGCGCGCGCCGATGCCGGTGCGCGCGTAGAGCGTGTAGGCGATCGCGATCGCCCCGGGCACCGCGGCGCCGGCAGGGACGGCAAGCTCGAGGCCCTCGCCGAGCGTCACCACCCACCGCGCGCCGGCGATGATCGTACGGTCTTCGTGCTGCGCGGGGCGGCGGCGGGCCAGCGGGCACACCGCACCACCGCCGCGGCGGCACACCTCGCACTCTCCGCACGGATCCACCGGGCCGACGAGGACCCGCTTGCCGAGCAACACCTGCGCGCGTTCACCTGCGCGGGCGACGCGCCCGATTCCTGCCCCTGGCTCGGAGACCGCCTCCAGCTCGATGGCGACGTCGTCCTCGCCGAGCCCGAGATCCAAGCTCACCAGTCTTCGTTGCGCGGGTTGCGGGGCAGGGCGCCGCCCGGCGGCGCGACCTCGCTCCCATCATCGAGCAGGTGATCGGACGGAGGCGGCGTGGGCGAGCGGCCGATCGCGGTGGCGTCATCACTGAGGTGCTGCTGCCCCGCGAAGTTCATCGCGAAGTCGTCGCCCTCGGTCTCGTAGTGCGCTTCTTCGATCAGCGCGGCGTCATCGACATCGAGCGAGTCGTCGTTCGGCGCGGCGAGCGGCGGCGGCATGGCGACGTTGCCGAGGAAGGCCTGCTTCGGCGGCGGCGCCGGCGGCCCCGAGGGCGCCATCGACGTGGCGGTGAGCGCGGCGGGCGGCATCAGCGCGCCCGACAGCTGACCGACCGGAAGCCCCTGCTTCGCGCGCCATGTCTGCAGCGCGATCACCAGATCCTCGTACGGAATCATGCGCCGAGGTTACCATGGTAAGCCCTGCCGATGATTGGGCCCGCCGAGAACGCACCTCCTGCCTCGGCCGCACCGGTCGCGCCGATTCGGCTCTACCGCTCCTCGGTGATTCCCGCGGACGGCTTTGTCCACGGCTTCCCCGAGCGCACCGGCGGCGTCTCGACCGGTGCGCGCAGCTCGTTGAACCTCGGCAAGCGCTGGGGCGACGACCTTGCCAACGTCGCCACCAACCGCCGCCTGCTCGCCGAGCACGCCGGCTACGACCCGGGGCAGCTGGTGGCCACGCGCCACGTCCACGGCACCCGGGTCTGGCGGTTCGGCGAGGCGCTCGCCGACGACGCCGAGTTCGATGGCCTGGTCTGCGATCGCAAGGGGCCGATCCTCGGCGCGTTCGCCGCCGACTGCATCCCGCTGGTGTTCGCCGAGCCCGATGCGCGGGTCTGCGGCGCAGCCCACGCCGGGTGGCGCGGGACCGTGGGCGGCGTGGCGCTCAATGTCGTCGAGCGGATGACCGAGCTCGGTGCCCGCCCCGATCGCGTGCGGGTGGCGCTCGGTCCTTCGATCGGGCCGTGCTGCTTCGAGGTCGGGCCGGAGGTCGTCGATGCGTTCTTCGCGGCGCTCGGCGAGATTCCCGAGATGGTCGTCGATGGTCCGCACAAGCAGCACATCGATCTGCGCGTGGCGACCCGCGTGCTGCTGCAGCGCGCCGGCGTGCGTCCCGAGCATATCGACGACCGGCCGCCTTGCACCAAGTGCGAGAGCGACCGGTTCTTCAGCTATCGCCGGGACGGCCGCGAGGGCGGCGTCCACATGGGCTTCATCGGACTTTCCTGACCCTGGCCACTACCGGCAGGCGCCCGCGGTCCACTGCGTGTAGGAGTCGCCGCTGGTCGAATCAACGACGTCCTTGCTGGCGACGCACTGCCCGGGAGTCGCCGAGAATCCGTACTGCGCCGGGTTCGTGGTGATCGAGAACGAGCCGGTGAGCAGCTTGACCTGGTCGCTGCCGTCTTTGCCGCGCAGGGTGCCGTCGAGTTGCACGCGGGTCACGTCGTAGGTGCTCGCGGTGTCGCCGAGCACCGCGTGGTTCGTCATGATCTGCGCGTCGAGCTTCGGAGAGACCGTGAGGGTCTCGGTGCCGGCGGTGGCGTCGAACGCGACCGTGGCGTCGAACGCGCGCCCGTTCGCGGGGTTGAGATCGATCGCGAGACCGACCGCACCGTTCTTCGACAGGGTCGTGGTGCGATCACCGAGGCCGACGTGGTTGATGCGGAGCGGCTGGTTCGCCGCGAGCGTCACGTCCGCGGTGGCGCCCGGGAGGTCGAGGTCGTAGCTGACATCGCCCGGGAGGTGCACCGTGGTCGCGCCGAGGCCGAGCGCGAAGGCGCCGATGCCGACGCTGCCATCGAGCTCGACGTCGAACAGGTGTGCCGCGGCCGAGCTGACGCGGAATGCATCGGCGCCTGCGAGATCTGCGCCGTCCTCGGCGACGGCGATCGCGAGCGGCCGATCGATCGACAGCGAGAGCTTGGCGTGCGCGGTTCCCACGATGGTGAGCTTGCCGGTGGCCTTGCCGGCGAGCTTCGCATTGGGTGCCCGCTCGCCGAACGCCGAGGCGATCGAGACAGCGGCGTCCTGTGCCTCGTCGAGATCGACAGAGACCGCGAGCGAGGTGTGGGTTAGCGAGATCTCGAGTGGCTCGTCGTGCGCAACGCCGAGCTGGACCAAGAACGTCAGCGTGCTGCCGTTCTCCTCGACCCGGATCCGCAGGCCGACCTTGTTCCAGCTCGCGGCGCAGTCCGCGTCGAGCACGGTGATCTCGTGACCGCTCGAGTCGTATGCGGTCTTGGTGCAGACCAGGTCAGCGGGAACGGCGTAGACCCCGGCTTCGACCTCGTTCTCGTTGGTGAAGATCGTGGTGTTGAGCTGCTCGACGATCGCATCGGGATCGAAGCCGCCTGGGGCCGCGGTGGTGTTCAGCTGCTTGCTGGCCTGGGCGACCAGGCTGGAGGTCGCGCTGCCGCCGCTGCCGCCAAGCATGCGCGAGAACAGATCGAACGAGCCGGTCGGCACCATATTCGATGCGCCATCGCCGGCGGCCGCGGACTCGCGAAGTACGTTGCCGAGGTCGCTGGTGATGTGCGATCGCACGGAGGTCGGCGACGGCGGATCCCCCCCGCACGCGCCGAGTACGGCGCCGATCGAGAGCACGGAGAGGGGAAACAATGAGGTTGGCTTACGCATGTCCGTCATGACCCTCCAACCGGCATGCCAGCCACCCAAAAACCACCGCGGCTCCAACGTTGCCAGGGGTTGCCGGGACATCGCGATCATGGGCGCAACAAGTCCGCGCAGTTCGAGCCGTGTCAGGTGCCGAGACATCGCTGCCCGTGTGACGGTTCGTTCACGCTGGCGCGCAGCTCGCGCCCGCCTACCGTCGAGGGCCTGCCATATCCTGACGGCCCGACGTCTGCCCCGGTTAACGTCCGTCAGTTCACTCGACGTTGATGCCGTAGGTCGGGAGGATGTCGCCGGTCAGCGCCTGCAGTACGGCCTCGGCCTTGTGCCAGTCGATCAGCGCGGAGGTCTTGCGCAGCTCGGACTGCCGCAGCTCTTCGAGCCGGTTGAGGATGTCGAAGTTGGTCGACTTGCCGAGGTTGAACCGGTCGGTCTCGATCTTGATGTTCTCGTTGGCGAGCTCGATCGCGCGCTGCGAGAGCGTCACCCGGCGGCGAGCCACCTCGCGCTGCGCGAACGCACGGGCCATGGTCTGCGCGATCTGTGCGCGGATATCGAACGCGTTGACCTGGAGCTTGCGGCGCTGCTCGCGGAGCTCGCGGGCGCGGCCACGAACATCTTCCTGACCGATCGAGTGCTCGAAGATCAGCGAGCCGTTGATCGCGATCGACTTCAGCGTCACCAGGTTCTTCGCCGCGGTGCCGAACGACTCGTCCTGGCCACTCGGTCCGAGCGACAGCGCCGCATCGAGCCGAGGCAGCAGGCCATTCTCGGTGACCTCGATGTCGATCTGGGTAACCGCATCGGTCTTCGCCAGCTGCGCGAGCTCGGGACTGGCGGCGAACGCGCGCTCGGTGAGCTCCGCGAGGTTGCCTTCGACGGTGCCCTCGGCGAGATCGGTGGGTACTCGCAGGCCGAGTGCGCCGGCGCCGATCGGCAGGCCGGTGGCTCGCCGCATCACGATCGAGCGATCGAGGACGATCAGCTCGCCGCTCAGCACGTCCTCCTCGCGGGTCGCGATGATCTGCTGGACCGCGGGAATCTCGCTGCGCGGGATCTTGCCGCCCTCGTTACCCAGCGTGGTGATCCGCAGCCGCTCCTTCGCGAGGTCGAGGCTCTGCTGGGTGATCGCGACCTGGCGTTCGGCGAGGACGAGGTCCCAGTACGCGGAGACCACCGTCTGCACCGCGTTGATCGCGGTTAGCCTGCGCGCGAGCACCGACGCGTCGCGCGACAGCGTGGCGCGTCGCTCGTTCGACTGCCAGAGGTAGCTGCCGCGGCCGCGGAGCAGCGGCTGTGCGAACCCGATCGAGACGTTGTCCTGCCAGTTGTCCGACAGCTTGCCGCTGATCGGGCTCGTGCTTCGCGAGTACGTGCTGCCACCGTGCAGCGTCAGTGTGCCGCCGGTGGAGAACGTGCGAAACACGTCGGCGGTCAGCGACGCCTGGGTGCTGCGATCGATCGAGACGCCGGAGATGTACGCCTGCGAGCTGCCGACCTGGAGCACCGCGCGCACGTGCCAGTCGTCCCGCGCGTAGGTCTGCTCGATCCGCGCCTCGGCGATCGCGATGTCGATCCGCGCACTCGCGAGGCTCGGCGCCTGGCGGACCGCGGCCTGGAGCAGACCGGGGAGCGTCGTCGGCTGCGCCGCACCCGCCCACGAAGTCAGGTCGTCGGACTGCGCGGGAGGCGGCGTGCCACCACCACCGTCTCCATCCGCCGCGTGCAGCGCGCGCGACAGCAGGTCGGCGTGTACCTCGGGCGCGAGCAGCGCGAGCAGCGCGGAGAGCAAGAGACTTGTGACAACCCGCATCGAACGCGCGCATCATTGCACGCGTTTCGAGCGTGTGCAGCTGCGACAGGTGCGACCAAAACTTTGCGACCTCTGCGTGGAACTGCGGAAACCACACGTGTTAGCGTCGCGTGAATCGATGGCAACGGTCCTGCGTACCTACTGCTTTCTCGATGCACTTCAGCCGCAGCAGGCGACGTTCATCGGCAAGACCGCGCGTGGCTTCTTGCCCGTGCCGTATCAGGCGTCGCTGTGGGTCGAGATCGCTCCGGGGATCGCGATCAACCAGGTCACCGACGCGGCGCTGAAGGCGACCGCCGTCCAGCCGGCCGTGCAGGTCGTCGAGCGCGCCTACGGCCTGCTCGAGATCCATCACGACGACAAGGGCGAGGTCCTCCAGGCGGGTGCCACGATCCTCAAGTACCTCGGCGTCGAGGAGGGCCAGCGGCTCAAGCCGAAGGTGCTCACCAACCAGATCATTCGCGGCGTCGAGGCCTACCAGACGCAGATCATCAACCGCTCGAGCGCGGGCATGATGGTGCTGCCCGGCCAGTCGCTGTTCATCTTCGAGTGCGAGCCGGCCGGATACGCCGTGCTCGCGGCGAACGAGGCGGAGAAGGCAGCCCAGGTCAACCTGGTCAACGTCACTCCGTATGGCGCGTTCGGACGGCTCTACATGGCCGGCCCGGAAGCCGAGATCGATGCGGCGGCGGCGGCCGCGACGGCAGCGTTGTCTGCCGTCACGGGCAAGGAACCAGAGAAGTTCATCGATAAGTGACCGCCCGATGGCCGCCCGATGGCCGCCCGGTGGCCGCCCGGTGGCCAAACGAACCCCAGGAGAACGCGATGGCTGACGCTCTCGGAATGATCGAAGTAAAAAGCTTTGTCGGCATGGTCGAGGCGGCCGACGCCATGGTCAAGGCGGCCAAGGTCGAGCTCGTCGGTTTTGAAAAGACCGGTGGTGGCTATGTCACCGCCATCGTTCGCGGCGATGTCGCGGCCGTCAAGGCGGCGACCGAGGCGGGCCAGCGTGCTGCCGAGCGCGTCGGCGAGGTCGTCTCGGTGCACGTGATCCCGCGGCCCCACGCCAACGTCGATGCGGTGCTCCCGCTCGGTCGCGCTGGTGCTGGCAACGGCAACGGCAACAAGTAAACGCGCATGGTCCTCGGCAAGGTGATCGGCACGCTGGTGGCGAGCCGCAAGGAGCCCACCCTCGAGGGGTTGAAGCTCCTCGTGGTGCGCGCCTGCGACGTCGACGGCACGCCGACCGGCGCGATCGCCGTGGCGGTGGATGCGGTCGGTGCCGGCATCGGCGAGGTCGTGCTGTACTGCGCCGGCTCGTCGGCGCGGCAGACGCAGGTGACCCAGAACCGACCGGTCGATGCGACGATCATGGCGATCGTCGACGAGATCGCGGTCGATGGTGATCGCCGCTACGTGAAGGACTAGCCGCGTGGCTCTCCTCGACGAGCGGAAGATCGAAGAGATCGTCACGCGCGTGCTAGAGCGGCTGGGTGGGGGGCCAACGGCCGCTCCAGCACGCGGCGTGGCCCCTGTCCTCGAGAGCCGCAAGGGCGTGAACATCCCGCGCGGCACGAACGGCGTCTACGCCGATGCAGATGCCGCCGCGAAGGCCGCGCGAAAGGCGTTCGAGCAGAACGAGAAGACGCCGGTCTCCACCAAGGTGAAGATGGTCGCGGCGATGCGCAAGGCGGTGCTCGACAACCTCGAGAAGCTGTCGCAGTACGCCGTCGAGGAGACCGGGCTCGGGCGCTATGAGGACAAGCTCTCGAAGAATCGCCTGGTCGCGGAGAAGACGCCCGGTCCGGAGATCCTCCAGACCGTCGCGTACACCGGCGATCACGGTCTGATGCTCACCGAGCGCGCGCCGTACGGCGTGATCCTCGCGATCACCCCGACGACCAATCCTACCGAGACCATCCTGTGCAACGCGATCGGCATGGTCGCGGCGGGCAACTCGGTGGTGTTCAACGTCCATCCGTCCGCGGCGCAGGTCTCGAACTGGTGCGTGCACCTGCTAAACGATGCGATCCAGTCGGCGGGTGGGCCGCGCGACGTGATCATCTCGGTCGAGAAGCCGACGATCGAGAGCGCCAATCTTCTGATGAAGCACCCGCTGGTGCGCTTGATCGTCGTCACGGGCGGTCCCGCGGTCGTCAAGGCGGCGATGAACTCGGGCAAGAAGGCGATCGGCGCTGGCCCGGGCAATCCGCCGGCGGTCGTCGACGAGACAGCGAACCTCGACAAGGCCGCCGACGCGATCGTCCGGGGTGCCTCGCTCGATAACAACATCGTCTGCATCGCGGAGAAGGAGATCATCGCGGTCGATTCGATCGCCACGGATCTCGTCCGCCACCTCGAGAAGCACCGTGCGCTCAAGGTCGATCTCCAGGGGATCAAGGCGCTCGAGAAGACCGTGCTCGACGGGTCGTCGAATCCCGGCGTCAACAAAGACTTCATCGGCAAGGACGCCGGTGTGATCGCGAAGGCCGCGGGCCTCAGCGGCAATCACGGCCACGATCTGAAGATCCTGCTATGCGAGGTCGACGAGCAGCACCCGTTCGTCCAGCACGAGCTGCTGATGCCGGTGATTCCGTTGTTCCGCGTGCGCGACGCCGTCGAGGGCATCGCTGCTGCGCTGCGCGTGGAGCACGGCTTCCACCACACCGCCACGATGCACTCGCTGAACATCGACAACATGGCGACCATGGCGCGGCTCTGCAACTGCAGCATCTTCGTGAAGAACGAGGCCTCGTACGCCGGTCTCGCGCTGGGCGGTGAGGGCTATACCTCGTTCACGATCGCGAGCCCGACGGGCGAGGGCCTGACCACCGCAGTGCACTTCACGCGCGAGCGGCGCTGCACGCTCAAAGAAGCTTTCCGGTTCGTCTAGGCATGGCGCGTGGTCCTGCACTCGGTGTGCTCGAGGTGGGGACGATCGCGAAGGGCATCGTCGTCGCCGACGCGTCGCTCAAGCGCTCGCCCGCCTTGCTCGTCCACTCGCGCGCCGTCTCCGGCGGCAAGCACCTGGTGATCCTCGAGGGCGGTGTGGCGGAGGTGTTCGAGGCGATGGCTGCCGGCCGGCTCGCCGCGGGCAGCGTGCTCCTCGATTCGATCGAGCTAGCGGCCGCCGACGATCAGGTGTGGCCGATGCTCGGCGCGCCGGTGTCTCCACCTGACTGGACCGACGATCCCACCGCCGAGGCCGTGGCGATCATCGAGACCCGTACCGTGTGCGCCGCGATCGCCGCGGCCGATGCCGCGTGCAAGGTCGCCGAGGTCACCGTGCGCGACGTGCGCCTGGCCGTGGACCTCGCCGGCAAAGCCTACTTCACGCTGACCGGCACGCTCGACTCGATCGAGGCCGCCGCGGCGGCCGCGAACGACGCGATCATCGGCCCGTCGGCGGATCGCCTCGTCGGCCTCGAGGTGATCGCGCAGCCCTCGCCCGACCTGCGCGGCCGCCTGTTCCGGTGAACCAGCGCTACTGCCGAGCTCGATGCTCCGCGTCCCGCGTGGTTCCCTGATCACCAGCTCTGCATCTTCGCGATCGTGACCTTCATCGTGATCGGCGTGTTCGGCTTGTTCGACTCGTCCTGCGGCACGCGAGCGATCTGCTTGACCAGATCGACCTCCTTGCACTGGCCGAAGATCGTGTGCTTGCCGTTGAGGTGATCCGGCGCAACCTCGGTGATGAAGAACTGGCTGCCGTTGGTCCCCAGGCCGGCATTCGCCATCGCGAGCGTTCCGGGCTGCATGCGCAGGTCGGGCAGGAACTCGTCACCGAACTGATAGCCCGGGCCACCGCGGCCGATGCCGAGTGGATCGCCGCCCTGGATCATGAACTCCGGAATCACGCGGTGGAAGATCACGCCATCGAAGAACGGCTTGCCGTTCTCGACGCTGCCGGACTTCGGGTTCATCCACGGCTTCTTGCCGGTGGCGAGGCCGACGAAGTTCGCGACCGTCATCGGCACCTTGTCGCCGAACAGCTCGCAGTGGATCGCACCCATGCTGGTGTCGAACGTCGCGACCAGCTTGCCGGTGCCCTTCACGTCCTTGAGGTACTCGGCGAGATCCGCGGCGACCGGCGGACGCACCTCACCCTGCGCGGGCGGGTTGGAGTTGGCCTGTGGCGGCGGCGGCGTTTCGGTACGGTCCGGCCCTCGCTCGGCCGGCTTGGCGCTTTGCGGGTCACCCGCTTGACCGCTCGGCGGTGCCGACGAGGTCTCGCTGATCTTGCTCTTGTGCTCGCACCCGACCGCGAGCGCGAGGATGCTGACGAGGACGGAGTTGAGACGGAGTGCTGTCATGGCGCGAAGGACCATGGCGCAAACGCATCACGCCTGCAATACGGGGCGTTACATCGCGCGGGGCCGGTGTGTTGGTGCCGGCTCGCGGGCAGGCGGCTGCTTCACCCGCAGTGGCGGCTCGGGTGAGATCACGCTCGATCGCACGATCGGCGGACTGGTCGTGCGTGCGGCGGCGAGGGTCAGTGTCCCCGGGCCGCACGTGATCGCTCGGCCCGCGACCCCGATGCCGGTGCTCGAGAGCCCATCGCACACCGCATCGTAGGTCTGCCCGGGCGGCGTCAGCTTCGGGAGCTCCCCACCGCGTCCGGCGATGCCCTGCAGCAGGAACTGAGGTGATCCGAGCAGCGCGGCGCACGCCAAGCGCAGGTTCGCGGTCGTGACGGTGCTCGCCGGCGACTCGAGTGCTCCGACGATCGAGGCGAGCGCATCATGCTCGCCGCCAGCGGCGATCGCGGGCTCACCGATCAGGCGATCCTTGAGCGCGCTGACTACATCGGCTGCGGTGGTGGACGGATCCGCGGAGCCCATCGCGGTGAGCCGGTCGATGAAGTCCATCGCCACCCAGGGCGGGCGCGCGCACGCACCGTAGCGCTCCTCCCACGACAGTCGCGCCTGGAAGTCGAGCCCGCGGAACCCGCGCTCGCTGTTACGCAGGAAGATGCCGACGCCGCGCTGGAAGCCGACCTCCTCGTACGGGATCGGCGCGCCCATCTGACATGCCATCGAGGCGGTGCAGCATTTACCTTGCCCGCACAGCTGCATGAGCTTCGTGCAGCTCGTGGTGTTCGTGCAGCCTTCGCCGTAGTCGGCGAACCGCGATGCCAGCGGCGGCGGACCCCAGTCGAGCGCAGCGGCAGTCGCGCTGACCAGCGTGCGCGGATCGATCGCCGTGACTGCATCGCCGGGACCATTCTTGCGACGCTCGTTGTCGGCATCCGAGGTCACCCACGGATCGAACACGTTCGGATAGGTGTAGGGGCTCGGTCCACAGCCGGCATCCGGCGCCTGACGGTTGAAGTAGTCACCACGGACGATCGCCGCGAGCAGCGCCTTCAGCGAGAATCCGCTCTGCGCGAACCGCATGGCGAGCCGGTAGAGCTCCTTGCTCGCGGCCTCGTTGCGCGGGAAGTAGTTCGCGATCGTCAGCGAGGTACCGGTGGCCTGGCGCCACACATCCTCGGTGATCTTCAGCGTGACCAGCCACGCCATCGCGGTATCCGGATCCGCGATCGGCGCCTCGCCTGCCACACCCACGCCGCGCAGTGCTGCGAAGCCGCGCGAGAGCGCCGCCTCGACGTCATAGACCGTGCTGCGCTGGCCGACCGCGCTCGCGAGCTTGCCGTCGACGCCTGCGATATCATCGCCGAGCGTCGACGGAGCCGCGAACGTGCCGCACCGCGCGCTCCAGCCCCACGGCCGCGTGTTCCCGCTGTCTACGAAGTTGTCGACACGGAACGCCGCGTGCGATCGCTCGGCCGCGACGCCCATGGACTGACCGAACACGGCCTTCTCGGCGAGCCCGGGGACCGGCCAGTGGCGATCGAGCGCGGGCTCGTCGCTATCGGTGACGCTCATCTCGCTGTTGTGACAGCCGAGGCAGACCACATCGCGGTGGAGATACCCAGCATCGAACGTCGAGCCGAAGTCCTCGCGGCGCGCGAGCTCGGCCTGGATCGCGCCGACGTTGGCCGCGGGGATCGGGTGACTGACCAGCGAGAACAGCTGCGCGCGATAGATCGGCGTCAGGTCATCGAGCGCGAGCGAGCTGCGCGCGAGATCGATCATCGAGAACGTCTGGCCATCGCCGCCCTGCGCGGCGGTCTGGCCGCGGATCGCCATCGCGAGCGCCGGCGTCACGGTGGTCCGCAGCGGCGCATCCCAGCAGTCTGCCTCGCTCTGGACATCGAGCCGCTGGACATGGAGTGCGTCCATCACGACGTTGGTCCACCGCTCGGTGAACTCCGGCCGCGTCATGATCACGCGCGCCACGGTGTCCTTCGGATCATCTCCGAGGTCCGCGGCGGCCTTGTAGAGGTCCGCATACACCGAGACCTCGGCCCCGCTCTTCGGGCGACGCCCGACCAGCGACAGGAAGCTCTGCCGTGCGAACGAGGCCGGATCCCCGCCGCACTGATCGAACGTGTTCCCGCCCGGGCCATCCCCGCCGTCGACACCGGTGCCGTTGTCGTTGCCACAGCCTCCGCATCCGGCGAGCAGCGTGGTGGTCACCGCAGTGGCTAGCATCGCAGCGCGCATCACAGCGCGCATCACAGCGTCCTCCCGAGGAACTTGGTCATCGCCTTCTGCGCCGCATCGAGCTCGTTCGTCGCGCCCGGTGAATCGGCGACGTTGAAGCCCTCCGGGGCGAACGGCCACACACCCAGCGCGAGCAGCGCGGCCATCCGGTTCTCCGACGGCGACGCGAAGCCACTCGGGCTCGCCTCGCCGTTGCGCCCGATCGCGCCCGACACGCCCTTGAAGGCAGTGGTCACCGGGCCGCCGATGAACGCGGTGACGTAGCCCCTGGGGTGGTGATTGCGCCCGTTGGCGCCCTGCCGGCCCGGCGTGCGGCCGAACTCCGTGTTGAGGATCACGAGCGTATCGTCGAGCGAGATCTTCGCGGGGTTGGTCTCGCCCGGCGTGTTGATCATGCCGAGCAGGGCCTGCAGCATGTTGTCGAAGTTCACCGCGGTGTCGACCGCGTTGTCGGTGTGCGTGTCGTAGCCGCCACCGCCGGATGCTTCGTAGAGTCCGGTGTCGCTGACGCAGACGTACGACGCCGGCTCGCCGGTGTTGGTCAGCAGCTTGACCGCGGCGGTCAGGCCCATCAGCGGCAGGCTCTGATCGCTGACGCCGCACGAGGTGCTGCTGCGGGTCACGAACAGATCGGGCGTCAGGACACCCTTGATCGCCTCCGAGCTCTTGACCGTGTTGAACGCCGCCGTGAAGTCATCGGTGCGCGCGCTGCGGACTCGCCCGCGACCCGGGAACGTCAATCGGCTGTTGTACTGGTCAAGGTAGGCACCGACGAGCGCGTCGTGCGCAGGCCTGCCGGCGCCGACCGTGGTGCGCGACAACAGGTTCGTGAACCGGGAGGCGTTGTCGGTCTTGATCAACAGCGGTCGTGCGCTACCGGGGTGCGTGCCGGCGGCGGCGGCGGCGGCGACGTTGTCGCTCGAGATCCCACCGGTCGCGAACACGTACGAGTGCGGCGAGGCCCGGCCTGGGCTGGCACCGCTGTCGATCCGCGCGCGCTGGACATGCGCGCCAAGACCCGCGGCATTCGGCTGACCGACCGGCCGGCCGGTGAGTGCCATCGGCACCGCGGCCTCGTGCGGCTCGAGGTTGTGGCGCTGCACGACCAGGCGCATGCGCGCGGTCACATCGGTGCGCGCGTGAAGCCGATGTGCGAACGGCCCGAGCTCGACCATCGCGGTGTTCGCATCGTTCGCGAATGGCCGGGCCTGATCCACGTTGCCACACTGGGTGAGCGCCTGGGTCTGCGATAGCGCGTAGTACTGCGAGTTGGGATACTGCGGATCGCTCGCAGTTCCGTAGTCGCGGACGTAATACAGGGTCTCCCACGGCGAGAGTCCGCCGTAGAGGAACACCTCGAGGACCTTGTTCGCTCGCTGGCCATCCGGCAGCTGGACCGAGCCGGTTCCTGTCGGGAACACTCCGAACGTCGCGGCGCTCGAGCGCCCGATCCACGGACCGACCATGACCGCGGCCCCAGCTCCCCCGGCCAGCGTCAGGAACGTACGGCGCTTCATGGCGAGTACCGTACGCCGCGCGATGACGACCCGAGTGTTTCCGCCCTCAAGTCGCCTCTCCACTCGATGCGCGGGCTACGCAGCGAGCGATGCGCAGTCCGAGCAGCTGTCAGCGCGGTGTCACACACCTTGCACACCCACGTGTGATGTCGTGCCGAGCATGGTGCGTCTCCTGGTGCTCGGGTTCGTGATGGCGGTGGCAAGTTCTGGAACTGCCAGGGCGCAACACTGGACCGATGCGACGGGGAGCTGCATCGGCACGACCGCGGAATGGAGCAACAAGGTCGAGCTCGCCGACATCGACAAGGATGGTCAGGTCGACCTGTTGATCGCGAACGGCGGAGACTATGCCGCTCCAGGCCCCGCCGAGCCGGTGCGGATCTGGAAGAACCTCGGAGGCTGGGGTACGGCAGGCACGCACTGCCAGGAGATCTCCGCGCAGGCGGTGCTCGGTTTCACCGGCCTGTCGCGGGTGATCAAGGCGATCGATGTCGATCACGATGGCGACCTCGATCTGATCACCGGAGGCGCCTACCAGACCCAGCTGAAGCTCTACCTGCGCGGTGCGACGGGCTGGACCGACGCGACGTCGCAGCTCCCACAACAGCTGACCTCGATCGGGGATCTCGAGGCCGGCGATGTCGATGGCGACGGCGACCTCGATCTGCTGCTCGCGGACTGGGGCGCGGCCAGCCCGGATACCGGCCCCGGTGGTCGCACGAGGCTCTACCTCAACAACGGATCCGGAACGTTCGTCGATGCCACCGCGACGCAGATGCCTGCGCAGCTCGTACAGTGGTCGTGGGACGTGGAGCTCGTCGATGTCGACAACGACTGGGATCTCGATGCACTGATTGCGTGCAAGAGCTGCACGACCAGCTATCTGTTCAAGAACGATGGCACGGGCCACTTCACCGACGATCCGACCGCGCTGCCGCAGTTCGCCAACAACTACGACTTCGAGGCGATGGATCTCGACAACGACGGCGACCTCGATCTGGCGACGATCAACGACGGCGCGCAGGTTCGCGAGCACATCTTCATCAACGATGGCCACGGCAAGTTCACCGACGAGAGCGCGACCCGGCTCACCGGCACTGCGAATCCGGCGGGCGCGGATGACAACGTCGCGGTCTGGCTCGACGCCGACGCGGACGGCGATGCGGACCTGCTGATCGGCTCGCTCGGGCCCGACCGTCTGCTGATCAACACCAACGGCGTGTTCACGCTGGCCGCAAGCGCCACGCCCAACGATACCCCCTCAACGCTTGGCCTCGCCGCCGCGGATCTCGATGGTGATGGCCGCCTCGATCTCCTGCAAGGACAGGGCGAGTCCGCGTTCCCCGACAAGGTCCAGCTCGCGAGCAACCTGATCGCCGTCGATACCGTGCCGGCGTCGATCACGATCGAGAAGGCGTACGGGCGCACCACTGGCGTGATCCATGCCCGCGTCCATGATCATCAGAGCCCTTCGCACCTGCACGACTACCAGCGGGTGTGGATCGAGCACGATGGCCCGGCGGTGATCCAGCTCGAGAGCGGACCGCCACCCGATGCGAAGACCGATATGCAGTGGGCTGGCGAGTACCTGTGGGTCTCGCCGATCCTGCCGAGCTTCACCCACTACCGCGTGTGCGCCACCGATCGGCGCGGCAACTCGGCCTGCTCCCCCGAATTCAACGTGTTCGCCAACCCCGGCGGCAACGGCAGCGAGCTTGGCGACACCATCGACGCCGGCGACGGCACCACGGGCAATGGCAAGGGCGGCTGCTGCGATGCCGGCAGCTCGTCCACCGGTGCGCTGGTCCCCTTCGCCGTGGTCGTGCTCGGGCTGCGCCGTCGCCGCCGCGCGCGCTAAGCTACCGCCGGTGCGCCGCCTCGCTGTCCTGATCCTGCTCGCGGGATGCTCGTCGGATGCCACCCCGCCGCCGCAGGATTTCGGAGGCTGCGACGGCCTCGTCGAGGGACTGCGCCCCGAAGCCGGCATCCACATGCCGGTCGGCACGCCGATCTCGTGGTCGAGCAACCCACCCACGATCGGCGCGCATTATCCGATCTGGGCCGGATGGGATCGCCACTACCAGCAGCTCGATCGCGGCTACTACGTCCACAACCTCGAGCACGGCGGTGTGGTCCTGCTCTACAATTGCCCGGCCGGTTGTCCCGAGGTCGTGGCGAGCTTGCTGGAGGTCGCGCGCAACGCCGCGCCCGATCCGACCTGCGTGGCACCCGTGCGCAACCGGATCATCGTCGCTGCCGATCCGCTGATGCCGCCCGAGACCCAGGTGGCGGCCGTCGCGTGGGGCCAGGTCTACACCGCGAGCTGCTTCGATCCGTACATCGGCACGTTCATGCGCCAGCGCTATCGCCACGGCACCGAGGACACCTGCGCCGAGGGGAATCCGATGAGTGGCGCGCCGATCACTCCCTAGTGAATGTTGACGAGCATCGCGCTCTCGGGCGTGAGCTTCTTGTCGAGCGCGACCTTGTTCTCGTTAAGGAACCACGCCTCGACCGCGAGGTACTGGTCCTCGGACAGCGTGCCCGGCTTGTCGATCGGCATCTTCGCCTTGATGAAGTCGAGGACGTCCTTCGCGGTCTTGAACGCGACCTTCTTGCGGATCTTGGACTTCGCGAACGTCGTCTTCTCCGGAAGTGCTTTGGGGCCGATCAGCGCCGGGTTCTTCGGGTTGCCCTCGCCGTTGTCCCCGTGGCAGCTCGCGCAGGCCTTCGTGTAGACCTCCTTGCCGGTCGCGTACTGCTCGGCGAGCGCCGATGCGGCGAGCACCTCGTCCGTGGGCTTGGCCTCGACGGGCGGTGCGAGCTCGACGGGTGCAGCGACGGGTTCGGTCTTGGCCACGGGTGCGGGCTTGGCCTTGCCGCCTCCGCACGCGGACCCAGCGACGACGACGAGAGCGAGCAAGATCTTCGACATCCGGGGACGATGCGCGCAGACCGGCCGAGTAGCCATTGGATCGGACGCGTTAATCGCGTCAGTGCCAGAACCCGATCGAGAGGCCGACATTACGGTAGCGCTCGGCGACATCGCCCGTGAACGACAGCCGACCGCGCCGGCGGCCCCAGAGGTGGAAGTCGAACACTCGCAACTCGGCGCCGAACGTGACGTGCGCGCGGCCGCCGACGCCGGCGTAGCGCTCGGGTTCCCAGTAACCGCCAGCTCGCCAGCGCAGCCGCCCCGGTAGCCATTCGTACTCGGCGCCGGCACGCAGCGAGACCGCGGCGTGTGCGCCCGCGCGCTGCAGCTGCTGCATCCCGAACGCCTCGATCCCGTACGCGTCTCTCGTCGATCCGGCGATCACCAGATCAGCCGCGAGGGTGAGCGAGGGCTCGTCGCGAAACGTGCCGCCGACGAGCTGGTTCCATCGGGTCTCGGCGAACCGGTACGCGCCGCCCGCGATCATGCGCCACGGCGACGCGACGCGCTCGGGCAAGATGAAGCCCTCGCAGCTCATCGGATCGCAGGCGCTCGTGACCTTGGCGCCGAGGATCGGGCTCTCCCACGCGGTGGCGATCCGGAAGCTCTGGTACTTGGGCAACCAGGTCGCACCGGCGACCAACCCCGCACCGGTGACCTCGAACAGGGGCGCCTCCTCCGCGGGAACGATCCGGAACGAAACGGTCTGTGCCCCGACCCCGAGCGCGAGATCGATCGACGAGAGGTACCTCGCGGCCATGAACCGGATCCGCAGCGCCTCGGCATCGAGCGAGCGCGAGGCACCGTCGATCGGCGCGGTCTGCCCGGTGACCGTCACGGCTCCGGCCCAGTCGTGGACGCGAAGGCCGATGCCCGCAGTGAGCAGCGAGGCTCCGCCGGTCGCGTCGCGGCCGTTGTTGTCGTAGTCCGACGAGTACTGCGCGCTCAGGACATCGACGTGATAGTCCCAGGTCCAGGGATCGGTATCCGTGGTCTGGCGAACGACGGTCGCCGCCGGATTGAGCAGCGCCCCCGAGGTCCCGACGATCAGCGCCGCGCCGGCGCCGCCCATGCCGACGAGCGCGGTGTTGCCGATCGCGACGCCGTCGTAGAACTCGATCGCGTAGTTGGTGCTGGTGATCGGCTCGTCAGCGTCTGCCGCAGACGCGATGGCAGCCATCACGAGCAGCCCGGTCCACACACGCGCCATACCCCATTGATCCATAGCTTGCCCGGCCAGGCTATCCTTCGCGCCGGATGGCTGGCGGCGAACAACCCACACCGGAGGGAACCACCTCCGTACGCGAGTCTCGGCCCGAAGCCGCGGCGGCCGCAGCCGCGCCCACCGGGGTGTTGTCGGGCGTGCCGTTCAAGCGCCGGTTCCTGGTTCCGGCCGCGATCCTTGGCCTCCTCGAGATCATCGCGATCGGATATCCGCTGTGGGTCGCGTTCGATCTCGGTGACCTCGGTGGCGCCGCGCTGCTTCGCACGGTGCTCCCCGTGGTGATCGGGGCCTGCGTGATCTGGGTCGCCGCGATCACGGCGTGGCTGCTGCCGCTATGGCAAGCGGTGATCGCGCGACGCCGCGGCGAGCGCGTGAACAAGGACCTCGCTGCGCGGGCGTACCGGATCACGCTCAAGGGGCCGGTGCGCGTGCTGCTGCTGCGCACCGGTGTGTGGACGAGCGCCGCGTGCCTCACCGGGTTATTCCTCCACCTGTACGAGGGCTGGCCGGTACATCGGGTGGGCGAGCTCACCGCACTCGCCGCGGTTCACGCGTACATCGTGTCGTGCGTGCGCGCGGTGTGGTGGGCGCAGATCCTCGGGGAGGTTCGCGGCCGGCTGTTCGCGGTCGGATCGCCGCTCAGGCGGTTCGATGACAGCCACTTTCGGCGGTTCACGCTGGTCGCGATGATCGTCGCCGGTGGCGTGCTCGCATCGCAGTCCGCGTTCGCCTACTACTTCGTGCCGATCACGCGCGAGCAGTATCTCCAGCTGCAGACCTACTATCCGATCGCTGCGCTGTTCGGCCTCGTCGGATGGGCGGTGATCGCGCGGCTGTTCACGTTCGACCTGCGCCGCTACCTGGCGGTCTCGCGCGGCGAGCGGATCCCCGATGCACCGCCCGCCGCCGTGATCTATCGCCGCGCGCAGGCGCTGCCCTACCGGCTCGCACTGCTGACGATCCTGGTCTGGGTGGCGATCGCCACCACCGGTGCGCTGGTCGCGCGGTTTCATCTCGGCTTCGATGTCGATGACACGATCATCCTCACCGTCGCCACGCTGGTGCTCGCGATCGCGGGCGCGATCTACGAGCAGCTATGGCACCGAGATGTGCTTCGCCCGCTGCTCGCGCATCTGACCCAGCGCTATCGCGTCCCGGTACGGAGCATCGCTCCGTCGCTGTCGCTGCGCTCGAAGTTGCTGCTGTCGTTCGGCGGCGTGGTGCTGCTCGCCTGCGGGATGGCGCTGCTCTGGGGCTTTGTCCAGTACAAGAACCTCGCGAACGATGCTGCCGGCCGCCAGTCGCGCCTCGGCCTTCAATGGTTGCACTCCGAGCTGCAGACCGAGATCGCGGCGCAGCCGAGCTCGCCAAACTCCGACACGGTCGAAGCTGCGATGCGGCGGGTCGCGGCGGCGGCTCCCGAGGCACCGGTGATGTACTTCGTCGGCGATGACGGCGCGAAGCTGGTCGCCGTCGGCGGTGGTCCGGTGGGTGCGCCGCCGCTGCCGTGGTACACGCGGGCGCAGCTCGGCAAGCCCCAGGCGAAGCTTATCGCGATCGCCGACGCCAAGCTCACCGGTCGCTCGGAGCGCCTCGTGCTGAGCTGGCGCGGAACGCGGTTCGATCTCGGCGCGGTCGCGGTGCTCTACCCGAGCTATCGCGGCCGCGGCGAATCGATGGTGCGGCCGCTCAAGGAGCTGCTGGTGTTCTTCCTCGTCCTGTTCGGCGCGTGCGGCGGCATCGTCGCGTTCACCGTCGCGCAGTTCATGGCTCCGATCCGCCGGCTCGAGCAGCGGGCAGATGCGATGGCGCGCGGCGAGCTTGCGGATCCCGTGGCGTCGGGCGGCGAGGGCGACGAGATCGGCCGGTTGACGCTCGCCCTCGAAGAGATGCGACGCGCGCTGCGCGACAAGCTGCGTTCGACCGAGGAGGTCAACCTCGACCTGGAACGCGCGGTCCAGATGCGCACCGCCGATCTGGCGCGCAAGAATCGCGAGCTCGCCGAGGCGCTCGACAAGCTGACCCGCGCCCAGAAGCAGCTCGTCCAGTCCGAGAAGCTGGCCTCGATCGGTCAGCTGGTCGCCGGCATCGCGCACGAGATCAACAACCCGGTCAACGCGATCGTCAACACGGTGGGACCGCTCGAGGATGCGATCGGCGAGATCGATAGTCCCGACGCCACCACCCGCAGCGAAGCCGCGCGCGATGTTCGGGAGATGATCAGGGTCGTGCAGCGCGGCGCCCACCGCACCAAGGCGATCGTCTCGGCCCTCCACAACTATTCGCGCACCGACGACGAGACCGTGGTCGACTTCGATGTCGATCGCTCGATCGATGATTCGCTCGAGCTGCTCCGCCACCTGCTGAAGGGCAACGTCACCGTGACGAAGCGGTACGGTGCGCCGGGCCGCGTGCGCGGTCACGCCGGTCAGATCAACCAGGTGTTCATGAACTTGATGACCAACGCGTCGCAGGCGCTCAGCGGCCGCGACAACGCCACGATCACGATCGAGACCTCGGGGGACGCCGACACCGTCGTCGTCAAGATCGGGGACAACGGGCCGGGCATCCCCGCCGAGGTGTTGCCGCGGATCTGGGACCCGTTCTTCACCACCAAGGACGTCGGCGAAGGTACCGGTCTGGGGCTCTCGATCGTCTACGAGCTGGTGGAGCGCCACGGCGGCACGATCAGCGTCGATACCAAGCTCGGTGAGGGCACGATGTTCACGGTGTCGTTGCCCCGCCAGGCCGTCGAGCATCGCAAGCAGCGCCCGACGACCGATGCCAAGCCCCGCGCGAGCTAGGGTCCGCCCGGAAGAGCTCTCTTTGCCAGATTGTCAGCGCCCTCCCGGCGTCCTGACACGCTGGCACGATCGAGCCTTCGCGAGGTGGATTCCTCCCAATAATTCCGGTTGCTTGGATGGAATCAGGACTGGCCTACGGCTTGTTAGTGGAGGGAGAGCGTATGTGGAACCAGCCGTCGCAGAGTCCGTTCCGTCGCTTCGCGGCGGCCCAGGTCGATGGTGGCGGCAGCGCCGCGGCGGACGAGCCCTCCGAGCTGCGCGGCGATCCCGAGCATGCCGGCATCGTGCTGGTGGTCGATGACGAGCCCGCGATCGTGGAGTCGTTGACCAAGATCTTCCGCCGCGAGGGCCTCACCGTGCTGGCCGCCACGGACGGGTCGACCGGCCTCGATCTGCTGCGCAAGCACCGCGTCGGCGTGCTGCTCACCGACCTGATGATGCCGCAGACCACGGGCATGGACCTGCTCCGCGCGGCCAAGACGATCGCGCCGGAGACCGAGGTCGTGCTGATGACCGCGTACGGCACGGTCGAGACCGCCGTCGACGCGATGAAGGAAGGCGCCTACGATTTCGTCACCAAGCCGCTCAAGCGCGCGCACGTGGTGCGGATCGTCCGCAACGCGCTCGAGAAGCAGTCCCTGCTCGTCGAGAATCGTAGCCTGAAGGCGCAGCTCGCCGAGAAGCGCCGTCGCGCGATCATCGGGACATCGCTCGCATGGCGTCGCACGATGGACATCGTCATGCAGGCGGCCCCGAGCGAGGCCACCGTGCTGCTGCTCGGCGAGAGCGGCACCGGCAAGGAGCTGCTCGCTCGCTCGCTGCACGACAACAGCGCGCGCGCGAAGGGGCCGATGATCTCGGTCAACTGCGCTGCGATCCCCGAGTCGATCCTCGAGGCCGAGCTGTTCGGCTACGAGAAGGGCGCGTTCACTGGCGCCGCCACCGCGCGCGATGGCCGGTTCGAGGCGGCGAACGGCGGCACGTTATTCCTCGACGAGATCGGCGAGATCTCCCGGCACGTCCAGGTCAAGCTACTGCGCGTCCTCCAGGAGGGCGAGATCGAGCGGCTCGGCGCGAGCGGCAAGACCCGCCGCATCGACATCCGTTTGATCGCGGCGACCAACGTCGATCTCGCCGGCGAGGTCAAGGCGGGCCGGTTCCGCGAGGATCTGTTCTACCGGCTCAACGTGATCCCGGTGAACGTGCCGCCGCTGCGCGATCGCCGTGACGACGTGCCGCTGCTCGCGCAGCACTTCGTGCAGGTCTACGCCGAGAAGAACGGCAAGGCGATCTCGGGCTGCACCGCGGCTGCGATCGAGCGGCTCACCGAGTACGCGTGGCCCGGCAACGTGCGCGAGCTCGAGAATGCGATCGAGCGCGCGGTGGTGCTGACCCGCGCGGGCCAGACCATGATCGACGAGGATGCACTTCCCCGCGAGATCCGCGACGCTGCGCCGGGTACCGCGTCGGCATCTTCGTTGACGTTCCCGCTCGGCATGCCGCTCGCCGAGATCGAGATGCGCGTCATCCACGAGACCTTGCGCCACACCCGCGGCGACAAGCGGTTGACCGCCAAGCTGCTCGGGATCGCGACCCGCACGATCTATCGCCGGCTCGAGGCGATCGATCCGGATGCCGCCGCGAACGACGATGAAAGCGAGAAGGACTAGCCGATGCAGGATCTGGTGAAGCGCTACTTCTGGGTGCTCGGCGCCGTCGTCGTGATGGTGTGTTCGGTGTTCGCCGCGAAGGCGACCGGGCACATCCTCGAGGCGAAGTTCCTCGGCGATCCCGAGCACACCCCCAAGGTCGTGGCGCAGGCGCGTCCCGATGCGGCGCCGACCAAGCCGCACCACGACAAGGACGGCACGCAGCTGCAGAACCGCAACATGTTCTGCTCGGATTGCACGCCGCCGGTTGGCGTCGCGGCGGCCAACTCCGATCCGTCGACGATCGTGAACACCTCGTTGCCGCTGACCCTGGTCGCCACGATGGTCTCGGGCGTGGACAAGGACTCCTACGCGACCGTGATCAATACCGAGAACCAGAAGCAGGGCGCGTACTCGATGGGCGACCAGCTCCCGGGCGCGTCGGGCAAGGTCAAGGAGATCCACTACAAGTACGTCGACTTCGAGAATGGCGGTCGCGTCGAGCGGCTCGTGCTGGTGGGTGTGACCCCGCCGCCGACGCCGGTTGCGTCCACCGAGCCCACCACGCCGTCCACCGGCGATGGCGACGAGCTGCAGGCATCGATCGATAACGGCATCAAGAAGATCGACGACAGCACCTACGAGATCGACAAGAAGCTCATCGATCAGGTGCTCGCGAACCCGATGGCGGTCGCCAAGGGCGCGCGCGTGGTTCCCGCGGTCAAGAACGGCAAGCCCGATGGCTTCAAGCTCTATGCGATCCGTCCGAGCAGCGCGTTCGCGAAGCTCGGCCTGACCAACGGCGACACGATCCAGTCGATCAACGGCTTCGACCTGACCACGGCAGACAAGGCGCTCGAGGTCTACACCAAGCTGCGCGAAGCGACCTCCCTGGAGATGGAGGTCACGCGTCGTGGCAAGCCCGTCACTCTCAAGTACACGATTCACTGAACTGGAATCCGATGCAAACGCAACACACGACCTCTCGGACCGCAGTGGCCTCGCTGCTCGTGGTCACGTTGATCTCCACGCTCGCGCCGGTACGGATCTCCTTCGCGCAGCCCGCTCCCGAGAAGAAGGCTGGCGACGCTCCGACCGGCGAGGACGACACGCTGTATCCGTGCAAGAAGCGCACGGGCCAGGTCGCGGTCACGTTCAAGCCGGAGACCGAGCTGAAGGATCTGATCGCGTGGGCGATGGGCTTCACGTGCAAGAACTTCATCCTCGATCCGCGCATCGTCTCGACCGGCAAGAAGGTCACGGTGATGGCGCCGAACAAGATGAGCGCCGCCGAGGCGTACAACGTGTTCCTGGTCGCGCTGTCGACGATGGGCCTCACCGTGGTGCCGAAGGGCAACATGCTGCGGATCGTCGAGTCGGCCACCGCGAAGAGCGAGACCGTGCCGATCTACAAGAAGGGCACCCCGGGCAACCAGGACCAGATCGTTCGCTACATCCTGCGCCCGTCGTACGCGCAGATCGAGACGCTGCGCGGTGCGCTCGATTCGATCCGCTCGCCCGCCGGCAACGTGCAGACCGCGGGCTCGATGCTGATCATCACCGACTACGCGAGCCAGGTGCGGGACATGATGTCCCTCGCGCGCTCGATCGATATCCCGGGCGGCAGCGACGGCATCTTCACGATCCCGGTGCAGCACGCCGACGCGACCCAGCTCGCGACCAAGCTCAACGAGATCCTCGGCATCCAGGGCGGAGCTGGTGGCGCCGGTGGCGGAGCCGCGGGCGGACCGCCGATGCAGGGCAAGCGCGGCGGACCGACCGGCGATGTCAGCGGCGGACCTGGCGCTGGGCGTCCCGGTGGCGACGAGGTCGCGGGTGCGGTGCCATCGAAGATCCTCGTCGACGATCGCACCAACACCCTGATCGTCGTGTCGAGTCAGGCTGGCTACTACCGGGTCAAGGCGCTGGTCGAACGCCTCGACATCTCGCTCGACACCGAGGGTGGCACGTCGATCCGGGTCCATCCGCTCGAGAACGCGCTCGCCGAGGAGCTCGCCACCACGCTCAACGCGGCGATGGGGCAGGGCCAGCAGGCGGGTGGCCGGCCGGGGCAGCCGGGTGGTCGTCCCGCTACGCCGAACGCGCCAGCGGCTGCGCCGGTCACCGGCGATCTCGGTACCTCGCTCGAAGGCCAGGTCCGCGTGATCGGCGACAAGCCGACCAACTCGCTGATCGTGATGTCGAGCGGCCGCGACTACATCGCGATCAAGGACGTCATCAAGCGGCTCGATCAGCCGCGCCGCCAGATCTTCATCGAGGCGCTGATCCTCGAGGTCCAGCTGTCGAAGGATCTCTCGATCGGCACGAGCTCGCACGGCGGGCTCCCGTACAACAACGGCGATCTGATGATCGCCGGCGTCCAGACGCCGACCTTGCGCTCGCTCGATATCAAGACCCTCGCCGCGGCGACCGGTCTGATCGGCGGCCTCGTCGGTGCGCCGCTCACCAACTCGCAGACGCTGCTCGGTACCAGCATTCCGTCGTACGCGGTGCTGTTCCAGGCGCTCGCCAGCCAGGACAACTCGAACATCCTCTCGGCGCCGCACGTGATCGCGATCGATAATGAGAAGGCCGAGTTCTCGGTCGGCAACAACATTCCCTACAAGGCCGGCCTGTCGTTCGGCGGTTTTGGCCTGCCGGGCGCGGGCGGCGCGGCTGGTGCCGCGGGCTCGATCGGTCAGAACATCCAGCGCGAGAAGCTCAACCTCTCGCTGAACGTCACGCCGCACATCTCGAGCAACGACGCGGTGCGGCTCGAGATCGAGCAGGAGACCAAGGACATCGGCGGCAAGGATGCCGAGCTCGGACCGACGTGGACCGAGCGCAAGCTGAAGACCCAGGTCGTCGTCCACGACCAGCAGACCGTGGTCATCGGCGGTCTGATCCAGGAGAAGGACATCTACAACGTCACCAAGGTGCCGCTGCTCGGAGATATCCCGATCCTTGGCTACCTGTTCAAGTACTCGACGAAGTCCAAGCGCAAGACGAACTTGCTGATCATGCTGACGCCTTACATCATCAAGGACCAGCTCGATCTCCAGTCGATCCGCGAACGCAAGGTGCGCGAGCGCGAGGAGTTCGTCCGGTCGTTCACCACGCTCAACGAGATGAAGTACGAGCCCAAGATCGATTACCGGCGCAAGCGCGGCGTGGTCGAGGAGATCAATCGCGCGGTGCAGTCGGTCGAGGAGGACATGGAGGTCCTGAAGGCGATGGGCGCGCGCCAGCGCGTGCTCAACGGGCCGCTCGACTACGCGCCGTCGGAGATCGATGACCCGGATGCATCGCCGGCACCCGCGCCGGCGACCGGGCCCGTGGTTCCGCCAGGGTCCGACGGCGACGCCAAGCCGGCTCCGAAGCCGAAGGCGCCTGCCAGGCCTGCCAAGCCTGCCAAGCCTGCCAAGCCTGCAACCACGGGCGGTGGCTGATGGCGACTCCCGGCTTCGCGATGCCCCGGATCGGCGGCGATTCACCGCAGTTAGGTCCAGTCACGCCGCTGCTCGGCGAGATCCTCGTCGGGCGCTGCAACGTGCAGCCCGAAGCGGTCGAGCGCGCGCTCGCCAAGCAGCGCGAGGAGGGTGGTTTGATCGGTGAGGTGCTCGTGCGGCTCAAGCTGATCGATGAGGATCAGCTCGCGCTCGCGCTGTCGCTGCAGTCGGAGATGCCGTACCTGCGCGATCTGCCGCGTGCCGAGGATATCCCGGTCGAGCTGATCGAGAAGCTGCCGATCAACTTCGCGCGCCAGCGGCTGGTGCTGCCGCTCGGCCGCGATGCGGCCGGTCGCGTGATGGTCGCCGTCGCGGATCCCTCCGCGGTGGACGTGATCGATGCGGTCGCCGTGCTGCTCGCCGAGCCGGTCGAGCCGGTGGTCGCGTCGAGCGGCAAGATCATCGATCACATCAACAAGACGTACACGCGGCTGCGCGGCACGCACGAGCTCGAGGAGAGTGGCAAGAAAGAGGATGACGAGGAGGGCGAGGACTTCCAGTCCGAAGAGCTCGTCGACATGCTCGATGCCAACGACGAGGCTCCGATCATCCGCTGGGTGAACTCGCTGATGTTCCAGGCCGCCAAGGAGGGCGCCTCGGATATCCACATCCGGCCCGGCGAGAAGGACATCGTCGTGCGCTACCGCGTGGATGGTCAGCTCAAGGAGGCCAAGCGCGCGCCGAAGAAGTTCCAGCAGTCGATCCTCGCGCGCGTGAAGATCATGGCCGGCCTCAACATCGCCGAGAAGCGGCTGCCGCAGGACGGCCGCATCCGCCGCAAGATGGCCGGCAAGGATGTCGACATGCGCGTCGCCACCGCCCCGACCTCGGCTGGTGAGAGCGTCACGATCCGTCTGCTCGACCGCTCGAGTGTGCTCCGCGGTCTGCCCGATTCAGGCTTCGCCGACGATCAGCTCGCGCTGATCCGCTCGATCATCAAGCGGCCGCATGGCATCTTGCTGGTCACGGGACCGACCGGCTCCGGCAAGACGTCGACCTTGTACGCCTGCCTCTCCGAGATCAACTCGCCTGATATCAACATCCTCACCGTTGAGGATCCGGTCGAGTACCAGCTCGAGGGCATCTCGCAGACCCAGACCAACGCGAAGATCGACCTGACGTTCGCCTCGGGCCTGCGATCATTCCTTCGCCAGGATCCGGACGTCATCATGGTCGGCGAGATCCGCGATCGCGAGACTGCCGAGGTCGCGATCACCGCATCGCTCACCGGTCACCTCGTGCTCTCCACCGTCCACACCAACGATGCCGCCGGTGGCATCACGCGTCTGATCGACATGGGGATCGAGCCGTTCCTTGTGGCGTCCTCGCTGGTCGGGCTACTCGCCCAGCGTCTCGTGCGCAAGCCGTGCTACGCGTGCGCGCGCACCGTGCGGCCGTCGGAGGAGATCCTCCACGAGCTCGGTGTCGACCCCGAACGATTCTTCCGTGGCGCCTACGATCTGCCTGCGGTGAAGGGCATGAAGCCGCCGCCGGTGGGCATGGTCTACGAGACCGTCGGCTGCCCGGTGTGTAACCAGCTCGGCTACAAGGGGCGGACCGCGATCTACGAGCTGCTGATGATCTCGGACGAGGTTCGCCGCCTGGCACTCGCGAAGTCGGACGCCGGCTCGATCCGCAACGCCGCGATCGAGGCGGGCATGGTGTCGCTCCGCTTCGATGGCGCACGCAAGGTCATGCTCGGCATGACGACTCCCGAGGAGGTCATGCTGATGACCGCGGAGAGCGGAGACTAGCGTCATGCCGATGTACGCATTCAAGGGCATCGCGCCCAGCGGCAAGTCCGTCAACGGCGTGCGTGACGCGGAGTCGCCGAAGACGTTGCGCCAGCTGCTGCGCAAGGATGGCGTGCTGGTCACCAGCTTCGAGCTGTCGCGCGGTGGCAAGCAGGCCAAGGAGGCCAACAAGAGCAAGGGCGGCCTGTCTCGGGACGTCGATCTGGGCGGCATCCTCGGCGGCGTCAAGAAGACCGAGATCGCCTCGTTCACGCGGCAGCTGTCGACCCTGATCAAGAGCGGCATCCCGCTCGCCGAGGCGCTCGGTGCGCTGGTCGATCAGGTCACGAACCTCCGGTTCAAGACCCCGCTCTCCGAGGTCCGGACCAACGTCAACGAGGGTATGTCGCTCGCCGACGCGCTCGCGAAGCACCCGCGGCTGTTCGACGAGCTGTTCGTGTCGATGGTCCGCGCCGGTGAGATCGCCGGCAACCTCGACGAGGTGCTTACGCGGCTCGCGGACTTCCTCGAGAACGCGCAGAAGCTGAAGTCCAAGGTTCAGGGCGCGATGATCTATCCGCTCGTGATGCTGTTCGTCGGCGTCGGCATCATGGCGGTGCTGATGATCAAGGTGATCCCCGAGATCACCCAGATGTTCACGTCCCAGGGCAAGACCTTGCCGTGGAACACACGGCTCCTGATCTGGTCGTCCAGCTTCATGGGCAAGAACATCCTGTGGCTCACGCTCGGCCTGGTGATGACGATCGTCGTGTTTTTCAAGTGGAGCAGCAGCAAGGAGGGGCGACCGATCTGGCACCGCTTCGTGCTCGGCCTGCCCGTGCTCGGTCAGCTGGTCCGTACGATCAACGTCGGTCGGTTCGCGCGCACGCTTGGCACGATGCTCCAGGCCGGCGTGCCAATGCTGCGCTCCCTGGACACCGCGAAGATGATCATGGGCAACGTCATCCTCCAGCGCGCCATCGACGACGCCAAGAAGGCGGTCACCGAGGGTGAGTCACTGGCACAGACTTTGAAGAAGTCCGGACAGTTCCCCGCGACAATGACGCACATGGTGGCAGTTGGAGAGAAGGCCGGTCAGCTCGAGCAGATGCTCGAGCGCGTGGCCATCACCTACGAAGCCGAGGTCGACACCAAGCTCGGCCGGTTCACCGCGCTGCTCGAACCCATGATGCTCGTGTTCATGGGCGGCGCCGTCGCATTCATCGTGTTCTCGATCCTGCAACCCATCATGGACCTCGGTCAGCTCTCAGGCCCGAAGTGAACATAAGGAGACCCGTCATGTCGAAGATTCGCACCCGCCTTGCTCGTACTGCCCGCCGTGCTCAGCGCGGAATGACCCTGCTCGAGATCATGATCGTGCTGGCGATCCTCGCGCTCGTCATGGGCCTGGTCGTCGGACCTCGCGTCATGAAGATGTTCGGCGAGTCGAAGGGCGACATCGCGCGCGCCACCACCAAGAAGTACGCGTTCGAGGCCTACCCGTCGTGGTCCGCTGCGCACCCCGACAAGGCGTGCCCCGAGAAGCTCGAGGACCTCAACGAGTACATGAACAACAAGGACATCAAGGACCCGTGGGGTGGCCAGTTCAAGATGCTGTGCGGGCAGAACCTGCCGGCCGGCGCCAAGG